>JBHJOS010000070.1:0-16886 GCA_050329415.1 Kineosporiaceae bacterium | reverse complement strand
GCCTGCTCCGCCTGACCGGCGTCCAGAACATCACCCAGGCCCTACGCCATCACGGTCGCAGACCGGACAAGATCATAAAGCTGCTGACCAGCACCAACGGGACTTTGCCGTGACCCTGGTGTCCGGGCTTGTCGCGGTACAGGTCCAGCACGCCCAGGCGGATGGCTCCGACACGCAACGGGAGGGCATAGATGGCACCGATGCCGGCCTGGAGCGCGGCGGAGCTGAACAACGGCCAGCGATGCGGTCCGGTCCGCGCCAGCTCCGGATGCAGTGCGGGGCGACCGGTGACCGAAGAGTCCACGCACGGACCCTCGCCGAGGCTGAACTGCAGCTGCTCCATCGTCGCGGCGGCATCGTCCGATGCGGCGACCACGCCGGCCGGCCCGTCGTCGGTCATGAGGATGAGGCCGACTCCCGTCACGGGGACGGCGGCTGCGCACGCCGCGACCAGGCGGTCCGCCAGGGGCGCGGCCAGCGACGACGCGGCCACCAGATCACCGAGGATCTCGGCGGTCCGGGTCACCACCACGAAGGGGCTGCGGTGTTCGACATGACGGATGTTCCCGTGGCTCGCAGGGACGGGCCTGGTGGCAGGACGGGGTCACGCTCCGGTCATGCTGTTGTGCAACGATTTCCACGTCGAGGCTACACCCGTCGCTCCCACCTTCCAACGCCGGTCCGCAGCATTCTCCGCCCTGCCTCCCCGGCACCGCGGGGATCACCGCTGCCCCCGGGACACCCCGAGCACCGTCAGCGTGCAGTGGACCGGCGTCCCGGACCCGTCGCGGGTGGGGTCGGGGGTCGGGCAGGACCACCGGCGCCCCCGACCCCAACCGCGGACTCCGTGCTGTCCCCGCGGCCGGACGCGACCCCGGCCGCGACCACCGATGCCGTCCGCCCGCGCCGTCGAGTGGTGGCACCGGTCGCGCCGGCTGAGGCGGACGGACGACGAGGTGACCCAGGGTCACCCAGGGACGCCTCCGAGCGTGGTGAGGGTCCCGATCACGGCGGCCCCCGAGCCGTCGCGGCGCAGGTCGACATCCGGCAGTGCCACCGGGCGGCCGGAGTCGTCCGCGCCGAGGGCGGGGCCGGTCCCCACCCAGGCCGCGAGGAGGACGTCCTCGCCCTTGAGGAACCGGTGGCACCGCACGCCTCCCGTGCCGCGGCCCTTGCCCGGGTACTCGGCGA
The DNA here is from genome assembly GCA_050329415.1 of Kineosporiaceae bacterium. Taxonomy (GTDB): domain Bacteria; phylum Actinomycetota; class Actinomycetes; order Actinomycetales; family JBBAYJ01; genus JANNOG01. The sequence goes on along the minus strand of JBHJOS010000070.1, from coordinate 15,695 downwards.
ACGGCGTGACCTTCGCGGTACTGGCACCGGTTCCCGCGAAGGCGCCCGAGGCGCCGGCCGCCGTTGCCACGACCAGGTCGTCACGCCCGCGATCGACGGCGCCGAAGAACACGACGCGGGCGTCGCCCACGGCGATCCCGGCCATGCCGCCCGCCGGTCGGCCCTGCGGGCGGACCATCGACGCCGGGTAGTGCAGCAGTCGCGCGTCCGATGTGACGAACACGAAGTCCTCGTCGCCGGTCACCAGCCCGAGCGCGCCCACCACCCGGTCGCCGTCCGCCAGCCGGATGATCTCCCACTCGTCCCGGCCGCCGGGCACGTCGGGGACGACGCGCTTGACGACGCCCGACGCGGTGCCCACCGCGTAGCCGGGACCGCCGTCGACGATGGGCACGAGCCCGACCGCGGTCTCGCCCTTGGCCAGGTCGATCGCCTCGGTGACGGCGACGCCGCCCGCCGCCGAGACCGGACCGGCGGCCGTCGGCAGTGCCGGGAGGTCGACGACCGGCAGCCGGAGCACCCGGCCCGCCGACGTGACGACGCCGACGTCCGCGCGCGCCGTCGTCGGGACGAGGGCCGCGATGACGTCGTGGCGCGGGCGGCGACCGGACTCCGCCGGCCGGGGCAGCGGCTCGGGATCCGAGGTGCGGGCCAGCAGGCCGTCCGACGACAGCAGCACCCGGCAGGGCTCGTCCGGCACTTCCAGGGCTGCCGCGGCCTTGGCTCCCCGGACGGGCACGGCAGGGGCGGCCACGGCACCCGCCTCCAGCAGGATCGTGCGGCGGGGTGTGCCGTGCTCGGCGGCGACCGCCTCCCACTCGTCCCCGACGACGCGGCGCAGCACCGCCTCGTCGCCGAGGATCGCGCGATGCCCGGCGATGGCCTCGCGCAGGCTGTCGCGGCGCTGCTCCAGCTCCAGCGTCGACAGCCGGGTGAGGCGCCGCAGGCGCAGCTCGAGGATGTGCTCGGCCTGCTGCTCGGTCAGCTCGAACGCCGCCATGAGGCCGGTGCGGGCGGCCGCGGCGTCGTCGCTGCCCCGGATGATCGCGACCACCCGGTCGATGTCCAGGACCGCGACGAGCAGGCCCTCGACCAGGTGCAGGTCCCGCTCGGCGACCGTCAGGCGGTGCTGCGTCCGGCGGCGGACGACGTCGATGCGGAAGTCGACGTAGACGGTGAGCATCTCCCGCAGGCCCAGGGTCCGGGGCTGGCCCTCGACGAGGCTGACGGCGTTGACGGCGAACGACTCCTCGAGCGGCGTGAGCCGGTACAGGTGCTCCAGCACGGCCTCGGGCCGGAAGCCGGACTTCACCTCGACGACCACGCGGGTGCCGTGGTGGCGGTCGGTGAGGTCGATCAACTTGGAGATCCCGTCCAGGCGCTTGGCATCGACGGCCTCCTTGACCTTCTCCATGAACCGCTCGGGGCCGACGCCGTAGGGAAGCTCCGTGACGACCAGGCCCTGGCGGCGGGCACTCACGGACTCCACGCTCACCCGGCCGCGCAGTCGGAAACCGCCGCGGCCGGTGCGGTAGGCCTCGCGCACCCCGTCCAGGCCGACGACGACACCACCGGTGGGGAAGTCCGGTCCGGGGACGAACCGCAGAAGGTCGTCGGCGGTGGCGTCCGGGTGGTCGAGGAGGTGCCGGCAGGCCGCGATCACCTCGTGCAGGTTGTGCGGCGGGATGGTGGTCGCCATCCCGACCGCGATCCCGGAGGCTCCGTTGACCAGCAGGTTGGGAAAGGCGGCGGGCAGCACCGAGGGCTGCTGGAGCGAACCGTCGTAGTTGTCGACGGTGTCGACGACGTCCTCGTCCAGGGCGTCGGTCATGAGCAGCGCGGCCGGCGCCATCCGGGCCTCGGTGTAGCGGGCCGCGGCCGGTCCGGCGTCCAGGGAGCCGAAGTTGCCGTGCCCGTCGACCAGCGGCACCCGCAGCGTGAACGGCTGGGCGAGACGGACCAGCGCCTCGTAGATGGCCGAGTCGCCGTGCGGGTGCAGCCGGCCCATGACGTCGCCGACGACGCGGGACGACTTGACGTGGCCGCGGTCCGGGCGCAGGCCCATCTCCGACATCTGGTAGACGATCCGACGCTGGACCGGCTTGAGGCCGTCGCGGGCGTCCGGCAGGGCGCGGGAGTGGATGACCGAGTAGGCGTATTCCAGGAACGCCTGCTCCATCTCCTGCTCGACGTCGATGTCGACGACGTGCCCGATGCCGTCGTGGGGAGCGTCCGTCACGCCGTGATTGTGACGTCTCCGGCCAGGTCCCCGGCCGTCGGCCGCCGGGCGTGTCGCCCCGGCGGTCACCAGCGGCCCTCGTGGACGACGTCGTCGAGCGGACGCCGGACCCGCCGGGTGGCCGACGACTCGGGCTGCTCACCGTCAGCCGGGTGCCCGACCGTGACCGCGCCGACGCAGCGGCGCCCGGGCGGTACGGCGAACGCCGCGGCGAACCGCTCGTGCCCGCCGTCGGTCCGCAGCCCGAAGAAGCAGGCACCCAGGCCCTCGTCGACGGCGGCCAGCAGGATCAGCAGCGCCGACATGCCGGCGTCGACGTCCCAGTACGGGATCGGCCAGGCGTCGGGCCCCTGCCGCGTGCCCGCCGCGGTCTTGTCGCCCGCCGCGTACCGGTCGAGGTAGGTGTCGGGTGACGACAGCACGGCGACGACCAGCGGGGCCGCTGCCATGCCGGCCAGCCACGCCGAGGGCGCCCCCGCCGCCGCACCGGCCTGGCTCACCCAGAACCGCCGCCGGTCCGCCTCCGACCGCAGCACCAGCAGGTCCACGCCCTGGCTGAACCCCGCGCTCGGCGCCCGGGTCGCAGCCCGCAGCAGCCGCTCCACCACCTCGTCGGGCACGGCGCGCGCCGCCTCGTAGCGGCGCACCATCCGCCGCCGCCGCAGCACCTCGGCGAACTCCACCCGCCGAGACTGCCGCACCCCCCGGTCGCCACCGCGGTGCGAGTGATCGAACTCATGCCACGGCGGCATCGTCGCGGCACCCGGGTACGGTGCCGACATGGCGGAGCGTGCCGCGCGGGACCCGGCCCCGCCGGCCCCCGCGGCGTACCCGGCCCACTGGGAGGCCGACGTGGTGCTGCGCGACGGCGCCACCGCCCACGTCCGGCCCATCACCCCCGGTGACGACGACCGCCTGCGCCGCTTCCACGACGCCCAGAGCGCGGAGTCGATCTTCTTCCGGTTCTTCGCCCCGAAGCCGCACCTGACCGACGCCGACGTCCGGCGGTTCACCCACGTCGACCATGTCCAGCGGGTCGCTCTGGTCGTCACCCTCGGCGGGGAGATCGTCGGCGTCGGCCGCTACGAGGGGCTCGGCGAGCCCGAGGCCGACGGCGCGAGGACCGCCGAGGTCGCCTTCAACATCTCCGACCACCACCAGGGGCGGGGGATCGGCTCGATCCTGCTGGAACACCTCGCCGCGGCCGCCCGCGAGAACGGCATCACCCGGTTCGAGGCCCTCGTGCTGCCCGAGAACTCCAAGATGCTCGCGGTGTTCCGGGAGGCGGGGTACGACCTCGCCCACCGGCTGGAGGACGGGGTCGTCTCCGTGGAGTTCGCCCTCGACCCCACCGAGCGGTCGGTCGCGGTCATGCTCTCCCGCGAGCACCGAGCCGAGGCTCGCAGCATGCACGCCCTGCTCAACCCCCGGTCGGTGGTGCTGGTCGGGGTGAGCAGCCGACGGTCGCAGTCGATCGGCCGGCGGCTGCTGGCCGGATTGCGGGCGGGTGGCTTCACGGGGCCGGTGCACGTCGTCCACCACACCGCCGACACGATCGACGGGTTCGCCGTCCACCGCAGCGTCGACGACGTGGCGGACCCGCTGGACCTCGCCGTGGTCGCCGTCCCCGCGCCGGATGTCCGGCGGATCGTCGCCGACTGCGCCCGCCGGGGCGTGCGGGGCGTCGTCGTCGTGTCCGGCGGCTTCGCCGAGACCGGGGACGAGGGTCGCCGGCTGCAGGCCGCGCTCGTCCGCGAGGCCCGCGCGAACGGGGTGCGGGTCCTCGGCCCCAACTCCTTCGGGCTGCTCAACACCGACCCCGCGGTCCGCCTCAACGCCTCGATCGCGCCCGAGCTGCCACCCCCCGGCGGCCTCGCCCTGTTCAGCCAGTCCGGGGCGCTCGGGGTCGCCGTCCTGGCCAGCGCCGCCCGGCGGGGACTCGGCCTGTCCTCGTTCGTCTCCGCAGGCAACCGGGCCGACGTCTCGGGCAACGACTGCCTGCAGTACTGGCTCGACGACGAGCGGACCGAGGTGGTCGGGCTCTACCTGGAGAGCGTCGGCAACCCACGGAAGTTCGGGCGGGTCGCGCGCGCGCTCGCCGCCCGCAAGCCGCTGCTCGTGGTCAAGAGCGGGACCAGCGGGTACGGCGTGCCACCCGGGCACGAGATCCCCCCGTCGCAGGCTCCGCCGGCGGCCTTCGACGCCATGCTCCGCCAGACGGGGGTCATCCGCACCGAGAACCTGCACCAGCTGTTCGACGTCGCCCAGGTCCTGCTGTCCCAGCCGCTGCCCGCGGGCGACCGGGTCGGCGTCGTCGGGAACTCGCCGGCCCTCACCGCCCTCGCCGCCGACGCCTGCCAGTCCTGGCGGCTTCCGCTGGCGGGCGTGCCGCGCTGGGTGCCCTACGACGCGCCGGTGGAAGAACTGGCCGCCGTCGTCGCCGAGGTGCAGGCCGACCCGGCCTGCGACGCTGTCGTCGCATGTCTCGCGCCCCCGCTGTCCGGCGGCGCCGAGGAGCTGTCCCGGGTCATCCGTTCGGTCCCGGGCAAGCCGACGGTCGCCTGCGCGATGTCCACCCGGTTCCTGCCCGCCGAGGCCGGCCGCCCGCCCGTGCCGTCGCTGTCGCTGCCGGAGGACGCGGTGCGGGCGCTGGCCGCCGTCATCCGCTACGCCGCCTGGCGACGTCGCGACCCCGGGCCGGCGGTGGCCCGGGCATGGCAGCGCCTGCCCGGGGCCGACTCCGACGCGCTCGTGGGCCCGGGTGTCACCGGGGCGGCGACGGCGCACGCCCGGCGGCTGGTGGAGGACGTCCTCCAGCGGCACCCGTTCGGCCGGGACCTCAGCCGCGACGAGGTGTCGTACCTGCTGCAGTGCTACGGCCTGCGCCTGGCCCCGGACGCGCCCGGCGCACCGCCTCAGCCGGGCGTGGCCTGCCGCATCACGACGACCGAGGACTCCCTCTTCGGTCCCCTGGTGAGCTTCGCCGTGGCCGGGGAGACCGCCGATCTGCTCGGTGACGTCGCCTACCGGATCGCCCCGGTCCGCGAGGGCGACGTCGCCGACCTCGTCGCCGAGGTGCGGGCGGCGCCCCTGCTCTCGGGTCACGGCGGACGCGATCCCGTGGACCTCCGGGCGCTGCACGCCACCGTCGGCCGAGCCTGCCTGCTGGCCGAGGACCTGCCGCAGGTGGCCCACCTGGTGCTGGAACCGGTGGTGGCGCACCCGGGCGGCTGCGAGGTGCGGGGCGCCCGCGCGAGCGTCGCACCCGCCCCGAACCGCCCGGACACCGGGCGTCGCGCCCTGGGTGCCGCCCCGGGCTGAGAGGATGCCGCTCATGCGAGAGCCAGGCCGCCGCTCCAACGCGGTGCATGCCTCGGGGTCCGACGGGCGGCGGGAGCTGCCCCGCGCCCTGCGGACCGAGATCGACCGGGCGGGGTTCTACCCCGCGGTGGTCTCCGACGTGCTGCGCTCCACCCTGGCCGGGGAGGCCGTGGCCGCCCATCTGGTCCACCTCGAGACGACCTTCGACGTCGACGACGACCTGCGGCGCCATGTCACCGTCCTCGCCCTCACCGAGACCAGGCTCGTCATCGTGCACGCCGACGACCACACCGACTCCCCGGACGCCGACCGCCACGGGCCGGTGGCGGTGGACCCGGACGCCCCGCCCGTGGCGGCGGCCCGCACCTACGCGGCCGTCACCGCCGAGGCGATCCCGCTGTCCCGGATCCACGGGGTCGTCACCACGCACATCGTCGACCGGCCGGAGGGCCACCGGCCCGGCACCCCGCCGCTGGAGGTCACGATCGGGGTCGCGTGGGGGATCGCGAGCCGGATCGACCTGGAGCCGGCCGCCTGCGACAACCCCGACTGCGACGCCGACCACGGGTACACCGGATCGGTGACCGCGGACGACCTGTCGCTGCGGGTCAGCGCCGCGGCCGAGGGTCGCCCTGCCGTCGACGCCGCCCTGGCCTTCGCCGGGGCACTCTCGGCAGCCACCGCCCGCCAACCGTGACGGCGGCGGGCGGGCAGTGGTCGCCGCCGCGCTACGGGGTCGCCAGCCTCGCCGAGGTGCTGCCGTCGGCCGCGGCCCGGCTCGGGGTCCCGGGTCACCGGGACAGCCTCGGGCTGGGGGCGGTCGCCTCGGACTGCCGGGCGGTCGTCGTCGTCCTGGTCGACGGGCTCGGCGCCGCGCTCCTCGAGGCCAGGGGAGGTCACGCTCCCTACCTGCGCGGGCTGGCCGAACACCACCCGCCGGGCCTGCTGCCACGCCTGACGTCGGCCTTCCCGTCGACCACGGCGGCCAGTCTGGCCACCCTCGGCACGGGGCTGCCGCCGGGCCGGCACGGCGTCGTCGGGTACGACGTCCTGGACCCGGAGCGGGACCGGGTGGTCAACCAGCTGCAGTGGCCCGACGACCTCGACCCCCGGGAGTGGCAGCAGTGCCCGACGGTGTTCGAGACCGCGGCCGCAGCCGGCGTGTCCGTCGTCCGGGTCGGCCCGAAGGCGTTCGACGGGTCCGGCCTCACGGCGGCGGCGTTGCGGGGCGGTCGCTATGCCGCCGCCGAGTCGCTCGGGGCGCGTGTCGACGCCACCGCCCGGGCACTGCGGACCGGGGAGCGGTCCCTCGTCTACCTCTACTGGGGGGAGCTGGACCGGACCGGTCACGACCGCGGGTCGGAGTCGCTGGAGTGGACCCGCCAGCTGGAGGACCTCGACCGGCAGCTGGCCCGGTTGTCGGCGGCGTGCCCGCCGGGCACCCTGATCCTCGTCACGGCGGACCACGGGATGGTCGACGTGCCGGTCGCGAACCGGGTCGACGTCGCGACCCGGCCGGACCTCACAGCGGGGGTGCGCCGCGCCGGGGGCGAGCCCAGGACCGTCTACCTGTGGCCCGAGCCCGGGCGGCAGGCCGAGGTCGCCGACCGGTGGCGCGACGGCCTGGGGGACGCCGTCGAGGTCCTCACCCGGGCCGACGCAGTCGCCCGCGGCTGGTTCGGCGCGGCGCCGGACCCGAGGGCGCTGGCCCGGGCCGGCGAGCTGGTTGTCCTGGCCCGCGGCCGGGTGGTCGTCCTGGACTCCCGCCGCCACCGGCGCGACGTCCTGGCCCTCGTCGGGTGGCACGGATCGCTCACCGCGGAGGAGGTCGAGGTTCCGCTGCTCGTCGACGTGCGGTAGACGAGTGCCCGCACCAGTGCGACCACCGGCTGGTCGGACCCAGCCACCTGTCGCGGCTCAGTCGTCGTCGACCCGGGCCCCGAAGACGATGTCGTCCCAGCTGGGGACGGCGGCCCGGCGACGTCGGGTGCCGCGCCGGGCCGCTGCCGGCTCGGGGGCAGCGGGCTCCGGGACGGTGGGCTCGGAAGCGGCCGGCCCGGGAGCGGTGGGTTCGGCGGCGGCCTCGGCCGACCGGGACCTGCCGGCCGTCGGCTCGGTGACCTCGGGTTCGTGAGTGACCTCGGGCTCGGTGGTCTCGGGCTGGGTGGTCTCGGGCTCGCGGGACGCCGCCGGCTCCGGTGCCGCGGGCGCCCGTTGGGGCGGGTGCGGCGAGGGCGCCACCACGACGGTCCGGGGTCCGGGGCGCCCGTTGCGGCCGACGCGCGCGGGCCGGACCGGCGGGGCCGGCTCGGGTCGTTCGAGGTCGAGCTCGCCGAGCAGGGAAGGCTCGATGGCGGGCCCCTCGGTCGCCGGGACGCCCGCCTCCGGCACCTCGTCCGCCGCCGGGACCCGGGGAGCGGACCGGCCGTCACCGGGCGCCGCGGGCCGCGGGGCGAGAGCAGTCACCTGGGCGCCGGGCCGCGGCGAGGACCCCTCGGCCGGGGCATGACCGGGGGCGCCACCCGGCGACGTCTGACGTTCGCCGTCGCGGACCTCGCCGGGGCGCCGGCCCCGCTGCAGCGCCAGCGCCTCGAGGATCGATGCCGTGGCCGAGCCGTCGGAGTCGTCGGCCGGGGCCTGCTGGCGCCGCGAGCGGCCGGCCTCGATGTCGAACACCCGGTCCCGCACCGGCGACAGCCGGCGGCGCTCCAGGGCTGTCAGCCGCCGGGCGGCCTCGTCCACCTCGTCCAGGGCACGGGTCGCCACGTCGATCCGCCAGGTGGCCCGGACCGGGCCGGCGGCCGCGTCGTCGCGAGGGCCGGTGACGACCTCGACGTCCCATCGGGTGCCCTCGACCCGGCGGGAGTCCCAGGCCACCCGGTCGGGGTCATGGCCGGCATCGCTGAGGGCGGCCAGGACCACGGACTCCAGGGAGGCCGGGCGAGCGCCCGGGTCGCGGTGGACCGGCAGGGAGCGCGCGAGCTCGGCGACGTGGCGGCGCTCGGCCAGGACGGGTCCCTCGAAGCGGTGGACGTAGTCGAGGTCGAGACCGGTGGCGGCGGCCACCTCGTGCGCGTCCGCACCGGCCCGGATCCGGGCCTGGACCTCGCGTGGGCCGGGTCGGTCGGGGCGGTCCTCCTCGGCCGGACGGACCCGGTCGCGGCGGACGGCCCCCCGCACCTCCGCGTCGACGGGCAGCAGGTAGCGGGTGCCGTCGCGGGACATGAGGACGAGCTGGCCGTCATCGGCCACGTCCACCAGTCGCAACGTCTCCATCCGTCCTCCTCGCCCCCCGCCACTGTGCCATCGGAGGACCCTGCCCCGCCCTCCACCGTGCGGCGTGTCCGCCGGTCGAGCCACGGCAGCGGAGAACAGACCCCCCCGGGGCGGGCGGGAGCGTCCACCCGTCAGGATGACGGACGTGCCCGACGAGCCGACCACCGACACGCTCGCCCCGTACGACGGGGTGATCCTTCTCTCCTTCGGGGGCCCCGAGGGGCCCGACGACGTGATGCCGTTCCTCGAGAATGTCACCGCGGGCCGGGGCATCCCGCGCGAGCGCCTGCTCGCCGTGGCCGAGCACTACCACCACTTCGGCGGGCGCAGCCCGATCAACGACCAGAACCGGGCGCTGCTCGCGGCGCTGCGGACCGAGCTCGACGGCCGGGGCCTGGGCCACGTTCCGTTGTCGTGGGGCAACCGGAACTGGGAGCCGTACGTCACCGACGCGGTCCGCGACGCCCACGCCGCCGGGGCGCGCCGTCTGCTGGCCGTGCCCACGAGCGCCTACTCCTCGTACTCGGGGTGCCGCCAGTACCGCGAGGACATGGCGGCCGCCGTGCTGGCCATGGCGGGCGAGGACCGGTCGGTCACCATCGACAAGATCCGGCATTACCACAACGCCCCCGGCTTCGTGGCCGCCAACGCCGATGCCGTGGCCGCGGCCCTGGGCCAGGTTCCGGGGGACCTCCGCGAGGGTGCCCGGGTGCTCTTCGTCACCCACTCGATCCCGGAGACCATGGACGCTGGCTCCGGGCCCGAGGGCCACCGCTACACGGCGCAGCACCTCGACACGGCGGCTGCGGTCGCCGCCGCCGTGACCGCGGGTCGGGGCGCCCCGGTCGAGTGGGACCTCGTCTACTGCTCCCGGTCGGGTCCGCCGACGCAGCCCTGGCTGGAACCGGACGTCAACGACCGGCTGAGTGAGCTGGCCGCCCGTGGCACCCGGGCGGTCGTGGTGGCGCCGATCGGTTTCGTCTCCGACCACATGGAAGTGCGCTTCGATCTCGACACCGAGGCCGCCGCGACGGCGGCCGACCTGGGCCTCGCCATGGTGCGAGCGGCCACGGTGGGCACCGACCCGCGGTTCGTCGCCGCGTTGGCGGACCTGTGCCTCGAGCGGGCCGCACAGGCGCGCGGCGAGCCGGTGCGGCCGTCGACCGCGGGCGAGCGTGGGCCGTCGTGGGCGGTGTGCCCGGCGGGCTGCTGCCCCGGTCCGAGGGCCGCCCGGCCCGCCGCCGGGGGCGCCGACTGGGTCCCGCCGGAGGTGCCCCCACAGGTCGCCACGAGCGGCGCGACACCCCGCTAGCCGCACCCGGTGTCGCTGCCGCTGCGCCGTGCGGCACAATCCCGCGGCCGGGCCCGTGATCGGGCCCAGGCCGGAGCCCGGTGGCCCGGGCACATAACCGGGGCCGAGTGCGTTGGGAGTGCGCACGCGACGACACGTCGGGGGGACGCCCCCGGCGCCGACCAGACGGAGTGACGACGCCACATGGCGACCGACTACGACGCACCACGCAAGACCGACGACGACGTGACCGAGGAGAGCATCCAGGAACTCCAGGCCCGCCGCGTCGACAAGTCCACCGCCACGGTGGACGAGGACGAGGCCGAGCTGGCGGAGGGCTTCGAGCTGCCGGGCGCCGACCTGTCCAACGAGGACCTCACGGTCAAGGTCATGCCCGCCCAGCGGGACGAGTTCACCTGCTCGTCCTGCTTCCTCGTCCACCACCGCAGCCAACTCGTCGTGACCCGGAAGGGAGCCATGATCTGCTCGGAGTGCGCCGCCTGACGCTCAGCCGCCGGCGCGCGCGCCGGTGACGGCGGCCGCCAGGTCCTCGGGACGGCGCGTGCTCACGAGCCAGTAGGGCACCGGGTCCCGGGGGTCGGTGACCGCGACCCGCACGCCGTGGCCCACCCACCCCCGGACCACGCGGTGCGAGCGTGCGTCCAGCGCCGGGCCCAGCTCCGCCCGCCACTCACCGTCCCGCAGGGCCGCCACCTCGCCGAGCGCCCGCACCGGGATCCGCGAGGTCCCGGCCTGCAGCCACGGCTCGAGCGAGCCGTCGGGACGCCGGACCTCGACGATCCGCACCGTCGGCGACCACCACACCGCCAGGGCCGCGACCCCCGTGCCCGCGACGGCTCCGCCGACGGCGACCCCGGCGAGGCCGGCGGCCGGCTCCAGCGTGATCGCGGCCGTGGCCGCCAACGCGACGAGCGCCACCCAGAGCCACGGCGCCGGCCACAGCCGCTCGGCATGGCGCACCCGCTCGATGCGGGAGCCGCTCCCACCGCTCACGGCACCAGGGTGGCACGGCCACTCGGGCGCCGCGGCTAGGGTCGGCCCATGGCGCAGGCGACCCAAGCCCTCTCGCCGACGCCGGACCCGGCTGCTGTGCCAGTGCTGCTGCACCGGCTGGCCCCCGGGGTCGGCGTCCCGGCTGCCGCTCACCCCGGTGATGCCGGAGTGGACCTCGTGACCACCGACCCGGTCGAGCTCGCTCCGGGGGAGCGCTGCACCGTCGGCACCGGCATCGCGGTGGCGCTGCCTGACGGGCACGCCGCCTTCGTCCTGCCGCGATCCGGCCTCGCCGCCCGTCACGGCCTCACCGTCGTGAACGCGCCCGGCACCGTGGACGCCGGCTACCGCGGTGAGATCCGCGTCACGCTCCTCAACACCGACGCCCGGACGCCGCTGCGGCTCTCGGCGGGGGACCGGGTGGCCCAGCTCGTCGTCCTGCCGGTGCCTCGGATCCGGTTCATCGAGGTCGAGCGCCTCCCGGGTTCGGCCCGGGGGACCGACGGCTTCGGCTCCACCGGCACTGCCACTGCCACTGCCACTGCCACTGCCACCGGCACCGGCACCGGCACCGGCACTGCCACCGGCAGCGTTCCGGGACCGCGGCCGTGAGCCCCCTCTTCCGCCGCCGGGACCGCCGCGGGACCGCGGCGGGCGGGGCCGACGAGACGACCGACGCCGCCGCGGCCGTGGTCGACACGCCGGCGGGCCCGTTCGATGCCGACGACGACGTGCCCGAGGCCCGGCGCCTGGATCTCGGCGCGCTGCGGATCCCCGTCGTCGAGGGCATGCAGGTGCAGCTCGAGGTGGACCGGGCCTCCGGCGCCGCCCGCAGCGCCACGGTGGTCTCCGGCCCGTCCCGGGTCCGCCTCAGCGCCTTCGCCGCCCCGCGCAGCGCCGGGGTCTGGGACGAGGTGCGTCGCGAGATCTCGGCCGAGGTCACGAAGGTGGGTGGCACCGTGACCGAGGCCGCCGGCCCGTTCGGCTCCGAGATCGTCACGACGATTCCGGCGAAGCTGCCGGACGGCCGCCAGGCACTGCAGGTTCAGCGCTTCGCCGGGGTCGATGGCCCTCGGTGGTTCCTCCGTGCGGTGTTCTCGGGGCCGGAGGTGGTGGAGTTGGCGGGCATCAGCGTGCCCGACGGTGCCGCGGACCCGGACCGGCTGCAGGCGCTGGAGGAGGTCGTCCGTTCCAGTGTGGTGGCCCGGGGGGGCCAGGCGCGCCCGCCACGGGAACCGCTGCCCCTGCAGCTGCCCGCGGGGGGCGGGCAGCCGACCGCCGATGCCGTCGACTGACCGGCCGTCGTCCAGCCCGGGCCTATGCTCGTGCCCGTGGCCGGGGACGGGTCGGACAACGCGGATGCGGAGGCCGAGCGCAGTCGGCGCCGGGCCTGGGCGGGGCTGGCCGCCAGCGATGCCGAGTGGGGTGCACTCGAGCGTCGGCGGCGTGCAGACCGCTGGGGCGGCGGCCGCCTCGACAGTCTGCCCGGTCGGTGCCGGGCGACGGTGTGCGGGACGCTGCGGTCGGTGCGGCTCTGCCCGAGCGAGTCCTCGTGCACGCTCGAGGCCGAGTTGTGCGACGGCACCGGGACCGTGCTCCTCGTCTGGCTCGGCCGTCGTCGGGTACCCGGCCTCGAGCCCGGCCGCTCGCTGCGGGTCCACGGCACCATCACCGAGCGCGACGGGCAGCGAGTGATGTACAACCCCCGGTACGACCTGCTGCCGGTCGACGCATGACCTCGCCCGCAGTCGGGAGTACGCCCACGACCGTCGAGGAGCTGGTGCGCTCGCAGCTGCTGCGGGCCCTCGGCGGGTGGCGGGGCACGGTCGAGGCGGCGCTGCCGATCCTCGCGTTCCTCGCCGTGTGGTGGTGGCGCAGCGAGGCGGTCGGCGACCCGGGCGCGCTGCGCCAGTCGCTGCTGGCGGCGGGGGCCGTCATGGCGGTGCTGGTCGTGATGCGCCTGGCCCAGCGCCAGACGCTGCAGCACGTGCTGTCCGGCGTCGTCGGACTGGCGATCGCCGCGGTGCTGGCCCTGCGGACCGGCAACGCCTCCGACGTCTTCCTGCCGGGCATCCTCTACAACCTCGTGCTGGCCGTCGTGTTCGGCGCCTCGATCGTGCTGCGCTGGCCCCTGCTCGGCCTCGCCTACGGCGCCCTGCTGGGGGACGTCACGGGCTGGCGTTCCCGGCCGGAGGTGGTGCGGCTGTTCCAGCGCCTGACCGCGGTCTTCGTCGCGTCCTACACGATCCGGGTCGCCGTGCAGCTGCCGCTGTACCTCGCGGGCTCGGTCACCATGCTGGGGGTCGCCAAGCTCGTCCTGGGCTGGCCCCTGCTCGCCCTCGTCGTCGTCGTCATCGGCGGGATGCTCGCCCGCGGGCGCACCCCGATCGAGCCACCGGTGGAGACACGTGTCGAGCCTGTCGCCGAGGCGTCTCCGACGACTGACCGCTGAGGGCTCGCCGTCGCCGCTGCTCGCGGCGCCCGGTGCGTGGGCGGTCGCAGGCCCTGGTGTTGGTGGCGTCGGCACAGATCACGTACCACCGGTTGGTGGGCATCACCACGAGGTCGCCCCTGGTGATCGCCTCGACGGCGAGGTTGAGTTGGTCCTCTTCGATCAGTTCCACGGCGTTGGCGTCCTTCAGGTCCGCGAGGGGGAGGTTGACCGCCGGCTGCAACGCCTCGCCGGGAGCGGGGCCGGCCACGTCTGGTGAGTTCCGCCGTCGGTGGTCGCGGTTCATGGCAGGCTTCTGCGGCCGATGCGGATGAGGAACTCGTTGTCCTCGGGAAAGGCATCCGTGTCGCTGAACCTTCTGAGGACGTCGCGGGTGTGTTGGTGGAACTCGTCGAGTCGGTCACCGAAGAGGTGGGGTGCGGCGAACGAGGTCGAGTGCAGGTAGCCGAGGATGGAGTCGGCTGTCCAGGTGCGGGTAACTGGCACGGTGAACTCCTCGACCTGGTCGAACGGTGACTGACGCATGATCTCGCTGTAGGGCCGGTTGTGGTGGTTGAAAGTGCTGGTGCCGGCCCGTCGCTGGTCGCCGAGGAACTCCTGGATGACGGTGCGGACGGCGGCCTTCCAGTCACTGGTCGCGGCCCAGAAGCTGTGGTCCCCGAAGATCGCGACGGCGCCGGTCGGGCTGACCTCGTCGTGGAGTCGGGTGAGGACGGCGGGCTGGTCGAGCCAGTGGAAGGCCCGGCAGATGGTCACCAGGTTCGCCCGCCACCCGGCGGGAGGGGTGAACTCCTCGGCCGTGACGAGCTGAAGGTCGAGGTGGACGCCTTCCGGGAGTCCCGCATGGAGTGTCTTCCCCGCGGCGTCGAGCATGTCCGCGTTGTTGTCGATGGCGATGATGTCGTCGAATCGATCGAGGAGGACCTCGACCACGAGGCCGGTGCCGGTCCCGATGTCGAGCAGTCGACGCGGCGACTCGTGCTCGACGGCGGCGTCGAGGAGGTCCGCGACGCCCTGTGGGATGCCGGGACGGTACTGTCGATAGTAGGCGACTGTGCCCTGGAACATGCTCATGATCTCCTGCGTCGGGTGATGTCGGTGAGTTGGCGACTGGCCCCGGTGAGATCCGCTGCTACGAGCAGGCCGGGGTCGTTCAGGCGTTCGGGCTCGGGCACGGCTCTCCCGCGTGAGATCCAGATTGCGGTGACCCCGGCCGTCCGCGCGCCGAGGACGTCGCAGGCCCAGTCGTCTCCGATGTGGACCATACGTGCTGGCGACGTCCGGCACGCAGCTGCCACGTGTTCGAAGGCCGCCGGGTTGGGTTTGGTGTGGCCGATCCGGCAGGACGGGAAATGATCAACCACCCAGGGGCTGAGAAGTTCGCGGAGTTGTTCGGTCCCGGCCTCCAGGCAGGTGACGTTGGACAGGGTGACGAGGACAGCGTGGCGGCTCATGGCCCGCACGGCCTGGCCGGCTTCGGGGAACAGGCGAAGCGGGTTCGGGGGGAACGACGCGGGGAATGCCGTCGGTGCGATCCGCAGTGCCTCGCACACGCTTGCGATGACCGCTGGGGTGATCGCGGATCGGTGGTGCAGGGCCTCTCGCACGACACGGCGCCCCGCGGCAGCGCCGAGCGGTGACGCGGCCACGAGAGTGGCCGTCAGGCTGGGCCCGGCCGCGTGGCCAAGGGTCCCGCCGACATCCAGGCTCACCACCAGGCTGCTCATCGGGCGTCACTCAGCGGCGGCAGTGCGTGGACGATGAGGTCGAGGCGTGCTCGGCGGATCGCGGCGGTACTCGCCTCGCCGAGGAAGGTCAACACGTAGCGGAGCCCGGCCTCGTCGAGAGAGCCGATGTCCCGCCGTGCGTCCGCCACAGCAGCCGTCAGGTCCGCGGGCAGTGACCGGGCGCGCCAACCGTGCGGCAGGTACAGGACACCAGCCCACGCCGGGGTCTGTCGGAAAGTCTGTGGTGCGCCACGAGGCCCTGTCTGTCAGGGTGAGTTGAGACCGGCGGTTCGTAGCAACCCTCAGCCTGACGGGGCGAGATGTGGATCATGACGTGGTGAGCGTTCCGGGTGGGTTGCTCGACCCGCAGGATGG
>JBHJOS010000137.1:0-4406 GCA_050329415.1 Kineosporiaceae bacterium | reverse complement strand
CTCCGCCCGGTCCTGGAGCCTTGACCGGCCCGGGGGGGTGTGTAGCGTCCATGTCACGTTCGGTCACGGGGGTGGCCACCGCGTCGCGGCCGGGCGTGAGGGGCCCGGGTCCCTGATCAGACAGAAGATGATCAGGAAGGACGGACAGGACATGAGACTGAACGGGCAGGTGACGTGTTGGTCATCGGGCTGGACGGCCTCTCCAGGACCTTCGCCGAAGACTGCTGGGTCGAGGCCCGCACACGACGGCTGGCGTCGGTGTTCCCTACGACGACATCGGCGGGGTGGCTCTCCAGCCTCACCGGGCTCGGCGTCGACCAGCACCTCGTGCCGGGCGTGGTGTTCGCCGACCCTGGGGGAACCCAGGAGCTCGTCAACGTCTTCGAGTACACCGGAGCGGATCTGACGCCCGCACGGGAGACCGTCTTCACCGACGCCCGTCGCCTGGGGTACCGCCCCCTCGCGGTGCACGGTGACATGGAGACGTACGGCGGCGCGTGGCGCGACGCCCTCCTGCGCGGTGCGGAGCCGGTGATTGGTCACCGCTTCTACACCCTCGGCGGGCCGTATCGGGAGCGTGATCCCGATCTCCTCGTCGATCTCGTGCGGCGAGCGCTCGCCGGGACCCTTGCCCTTCCCGGGCCGCGGCCCAGACTGGTGTGGTGCTACGTGGAACTCGACGTCCACGTCCACCGCCTGGGCTACGACCGCCACACCGCACGCGTCCTGACTGGCCTCGAGAAAGTCGCGTGCGAGCTGGCGGACGGGGGGGCGATCGTCATCGCGCACGCGGACCACGGACTCGTCCCGACCCGTCCGGACCCCGACCTTACGCGCCTGCTCGACGACGTCACCCACACGTACGGCTGCCGCATGGGCGGGGCCGGGCGCACCCGGTGGCTGCACCTCACCGCGGGCACCGCCGACGCCGTGGCGGCCGACCTGACCGCTCGTCTGCCGGAATCGGTTCGCCTGGCTCGGGCGGAGGAGCTATTCGCGCCGGCCGTCCGGCGCAGAATCGGCGAGCTGGTGCTGATCGCCGAGGGCGACGCGTTCCTCGTGGACGCGGGGGTGCGCTATGAGCACGGCTCCGCGACGGCCGCCGAGGTCAACACTCCCTGGGCGCAGTGGGGGGCCTGACGCCCGGTCGCCGTCCGCCTGCCGGCGGGCAGGACGTCGGTAGGGTGTGCCGGACATCGAGGCGAGGACGCCCTCCCGACGATGACGAATCACAAACCGGATGCACCGGTGCCGTGCAGCCGAGACGCTAGGAGAGACAGATGACGACCATCACCTATGTCGCGGCACGCGAGATCCTCGACAGCCGGGGCAACCCGACGGTCGAAGTGGACGTCCTCCTCGAGGACGGGTCCATCGGCCGCGCGGCGGTGCCCTCCGGTGCGTCCACGGGGGTGCACGAGGCGGTCGAGCTGCGCGACGGTGACGCGGCTCGTTTCCACGGCAAGGGCGTGCGCCGAGCGGTCGAGGCGATCAACGGCCCCATCGCCGAGGCGCTCGTCGGATTGGTGGGCGAGGACCAGGCCCTGCTCGACGAGACCATGATCACCCTTGACGGGACGCCCAACAAGGGAAGGCTGGGCGCCAATGCGATCCTGGGCGTGTCCCTGGCCGCGGCCAAAGCGGCCGCGGCCGCCCACGGGGTGCCGCTGTATCGGTACGTCGGCGGGGCCGGTGCCCGACTGCTACCGGTGCCGATGATGAACATCATCAACGGTGGCGCGCACGCCAATAACGCCCTGGACTTTCAGGAATTCATGATCGCGCCGATCGGGGCGAAGAACTTCTTCGACGCCGTCCGCATCGGCTCCGAGATTTTCCACACCCTGCGCGCCTCTCTGGCCGATTCGGGCCACAGCACGAGCGTGGGCGACGAGGGCGGCTTCGCACCGGCCCTGAGCACCGCGGACGAGGCGCTGCAGTTCGTCGTGGACGCCATCGAGCGGTCCGGCTACACGCCGGGCGACGACGTGACCGTGGTGATCGACCCCGCGACGTCGGAGTTTTTCCGGGACGGCGTCTACGACTACGCCGGAGAGAACGTCAAGCGCTCGGTCGAGGAGCACATCGCCTATCTCGCCGGGCTCGTCGAGCGCTACCCGATCGCCTCCATCGAGGACGCGATGGCAGAGGACGACATCGCTGGGTGGAAGGAGGTCACCCGCGTGCTGGGCGACAAGATTCAGCTGACGGGTGACGACGTCTTCGTCACCAACGTCGAGCGGCTGCGGGAGGGCATCCGGGACGGCTATGCGAACTCCATCCTGGTCAAGGTGAACCAGATCGGGTCGCTGACGGAGACGCTGGTCACCGTTGACGCCGCCCACAAGGCCGGGTATACCGTCGTGATGTCACACCGCTCCGGCGAGACTGAGGACACCACCATCGCCGATTTGGCCGTGGCCACCGGGTGCGGTCAGATCAAGACTGGTTCGCTCTCGCGCTCCGACAGGACCGCGAAGTACAACCAGCTCATCCGGATCGAGGAGGAGCTCGGTTCGCAGGCCCTCTACGCCGGCCGGTCGGCGCTCTATATCCGCGGCTGAGTCCGCCGCCGGTCGCCCAGCCCGGGTGCGTGTCCCGGATGCGGCGCCGGGTGCCGCCGACCGTCTTGTCCCCGTGGCGCATGTCCCCACGTACGGTTCCCGGGTGACGACGGCGCCGCTGGCGGTGCGGATGCGATCCCGCACGCTCGACGACCTTGTTGGGGCAGGAGCACCTGCTGCGGCCGGGCTCGCCGCTGCGCCGTCTCGTGGAACCGCCTCCCGACGCGACGGGGGGCCGGCTCGGGCCGTCGTCCGTCGTGCTCTGGGGTCCGCCCGGGTCCGGCAAGACGACGATCGCCCACCTCGTCGCCGGCGCCCCCGAGCGGCGTTACCGGGAACTGTCCGCCGTGAGCGCCGGGGTCAAGGACGTCCGAGCGATCATCGACGACGCGCGGACCGCGGCCGAGGGCCTCGAGCAGGCGACGACCGTGCTGTTCCTCGACGAGATCCACCGCTTCACCAAGTCCCAGCAGGATGCCCTGCTGCCGTCGGTGGAGAACCGGTGGATCGTCCTCGTCGCCGCGACGACCGAGAACCCGTCGTTCAGCGTCGTGAGCCCGCTGCTGTCGCGGTCCCTGGTCCTCACCCTCCGGCCGCTCACCGACGACGATGTCGCCGCGCTGGTCGACCGGGCCGTTGAGGACGAGCGCGGGCTCGCCGGCACCGTCAGCCTGGACGGTGCCGCCCGCGAGCACCTCGTCCGCCTTGCCGCCGGGGACGCCCGCCGTGCCCTCACCCCTGCTCGAGGCGGCCGCCGGGACCGCGGTCGCCGACGGCACCTCGGTCGCCGATGGCCCTGCGGTCGTCACCTTGTCCCACGCGGAGGCGGCCGCCGATGTCGCGGCAGTCCGGTACGACCGCGATGGTGACGCGCACTACGACGTCGCGAGCGCCCTCATCAAGTCCATCCGCGGTTCCGATGTCGACGCTGCGCTGCACTACCTCGCCCGGATGGTGGTCGCGGGGGAGGACCCCCGGTTCATCGCCCGCCGCCTCGTCATCGCAGGCGACCCCGGCATCCCACGACCTGGAGGGCATCCCTCTGCTGCGCACCCATGAGGCCGGCCGTCTGTCGGCCGCCGACGCCGGTTCCACCGTCACCCTTTGCGGGTGGGTGGCCCGCCGTCCGGCGGCGTCCGGCGGGCAGCGAGAACCCGTCGCTGGCGACGGGTGAGGTCGAGGTGGACACGCGCGAGCTGGAGGTGCTGAGTGCTGCCGACCCGTTGCCGTTCCAGCTGGCCGAGCACAGCGAGGTCGGCGAGGAGATCCGTCTGCGGCACCGCTACCTCGACCTCCGCCGCTCGGGGCCTGCCGCGACGATCCGGTTGCGCAGCGAGATGAGCCGGATCGCCCGCGAGACGCTGCACCGGCACGACTTCGTCGAGGTCGAGACCCCGACCCTCACCCGGTCCACGCCCGAGGGCGCCCGCGACTTCCTCGTCCCCGCGCGCCTGGTCCCCGGGTCCTGGTATGCCCTGCCGCAGAGCCCCCAGCTGTTCAAGCAGTTGCTGATGGTCGGCGGGCTGGAGCGGTATTACCAGATCGCGCGCTGCTACCGGGACGAGGCGTTCCGTGCCGACCGCCAGCCGGAGTTCACCCAGCTCGATGTGGAGATGAGCTTCGTCGAGCAGGACGACGTCATGGCGTTGACCGAGGACCTGATCCGGGGTCTGTGGGCGTTGGTCGGCCACGACGTGTCGACACCGATCCCGCGGATGACGTATGCCGACGCGATGGCCCGGTACGGGACCGACAAGCCGGACCTGCGGTTCGGGCTCGAGCTTGTCGACTGCACCGCGTACTTCGCGCAGACCCCGTTCCGGGTGTTCCAGGCGCCCTACG
>JBHJOS010000002.1:0-23221 GCA_050329415.1 Kineosporiaceae bacterium | reverse complement strand
GGGGTCGGGGTCGGGGTCGGGGTCGGGGTCGGGGTCGGGGTCGGGGTCGGGGTCGTGGGACGCGCCACGGCGTCGGCGGTGACCGCCGGTGCCGAGGTGACGGACGCGGCCGGCGCGAGCCAGGTGGCCGACGTGCCGGGCGACGCCTCGCGGGCATCGGGGTCTGGGGACATGGCGGAACCTCCGGGAGTCACGTGCTCGGGACGTCGGGCAGTTCCAGCCGCATGACACAGCCGGCCGAGCTGTCGGCGACGGCCAGGCGGCCGCCGTGCAACAGGACCGCCCAGCGGGCGATGGCGAGCCCGAGCCCGGTGCCGCCCGTCGCGACCGCGGCAGGGGCGCCACTGTGGAAGCGACGGAACACCGTCTCGCGCTCGTCGGGGGGGATGCCGGGCCCGTCGTCGACGATCTCGAGGACGGTCGCCGCCGAGGTCCGAACGCCACGCACCTCGACCCTGGTTGCCGCGTGCCGGGCGGCGTTGTCGACCAGGTTCGTCAGCGCCTGCCGCAAGCGCGCCGGGTCCGCCCGCACGACCAGCCCGGCGGGCACCCGGTTGACCAGGGCGGGACCCGGTCGCGCCGGGCCCACCTCGGCGACCACGTCGGCGACGAGCGGTCGCACCGGGACCGTGGCGCGGACCGGCGGGTCGGCCCCGGCGTCGGCCCGGGCGAGGTCGAGCAGGTCATCGACGAGGCGGCTCAGGTGCTCGGTTCTCGCCAGCAGCTCGGCGTGGACGGCCGCATCCGCGAGGTGGACCCCGTCGACGACGTTCTCCAGCTGGGCCCGCAGCGCGGTGACGGGCGTCCGGAGCTCGTGGGCGACGTTGGCGAGCAGCTCGCGCCGCTGCCCCTCCGCAGCTGCGAGGTCGGCCGCCATGGCCGAGAACGCGCGGGCCAGCCGGCCCACCTCGTCCCGCCCGGTGGCGGGGACGGGCGGGGCGGGCAGGCCCGCGGCCATGAGCCCGGCGGCGGCCGTCATGCGGCGCAACGGCTCGGTCATGCCGTGCGCCAGCACCTGGGTGAGGGCCAGGGCCACCAGCACCGCCAGCGGGATCGTGACGAACCAGGACCACTGGAGGACGACGACCCCGTACCAGGTGAGGGTCGCACCCGCGACCACGCTGGCCGCCACGAGCAGGCCGAGCTTGGCCTTGATCGACCGCACCGGGTCGAGCGGGCGCACCGCGGCCCAGAGCCCGCGCGGGCGTCGACTCACGGGCACTCCTCCAGCGCGTACCCCACCCCGTGGGCGGTGCGGATCCGCTCGGCACCGATCTTGCGCCGCAGCGCCTTGACGTGGCTGTCCAGCATCCGCGTCGCCGACGGCGGCACGGCCCCGTCCCACTGCCAGACATCGGCGATCAGCCGCCCGCGGGGCAGGACCGCTCCGGGCCGTGCCGCCAGGCAGGCCAGCAGATCGAACTCGGTCCGCGTGAGACGGACCTCGGTCCCGGTCACGAACGCCCGGCGGGTGGCGGGGTCGAGGCGCAGGCCACCGGCTCGCAGCCCGCCCGGCGGCGCCTCCCCCGCCATGACGAGCTGTGCCGCCCGGTCGACCCGCCGCAGCAGGGCCGCCACCCGGGCGACGAGCTCCCGCGGGCTGAACGGCTTCGCGAGGTAGTCGTCGGCCCCGACGGCGAGCCCGACGAGACGGTCCGGCTCCTCGGCGCGCGCGGTCAGCATGAGCACCGGGACGGGCACCTGGGCCTGGATGCGCCGGCACACCTCGAGCCCGTCGAGGCCGGGCAGCATCACGTCGAGGACCACCGCGTCGTAGCGGCGCCCGGCGGCCCCGCCTCCGCCGCCGTTCCCGTCCGGCCCGAGGACGGCCGCGACGGCCGCGGGGCCCTCGTGGACCGTGTCGACGTCGTAGCCCTCGCTGGCCAACCGCCGGGCGACGGCGTCGGCGATGCCCCGGTCGTCCTCGACGACCAGCACGCGCCGCCGTGCCGCCCTGCCGACCGGTGCCTGCTCGACCACCCGCCGACCGTAGCCAGCCGGGATCGCGGGGGACGGGTGACAACCTGGAGATCCTGTGGAGAAGCCGTCCCGGTGGACGACGCGCCGTCGGCGCGGCGGTCTCCGCGCGGTCGGGTCAGTCGGTCAGGACGGCCGCCGCCAGCCAGGCGTCGTCCAGGGCGAAGGCGTCGACGAGGCTCCGGGCGTCCCGCCGGACCTCGGCACACAGCTCGGAGACGAGGGACCCGACGACGTGGCCCGCGACCGGGTGCAGCCGGTCGTGGACGAGGAACCAGGCGAGGTCCGCCTCGATCGTCGCGCACGCGTGGAGGTCGAGCAGCCGCGAGAGCACCTCACGGGCCGGGCCGTCCGTCCGCTCGACGCCGCGGGCGAACGCCTCGAAGGCGAACCGGTCCATCGCGGCCCGGGCCGCGGCGAGCATGTGCTCCTGTGCGGCCGCGGCGGTCTCGGCGGTGCCCCGCGACGACACCGGGCGCCGGGACATCCTCCGGGCGAGCCCCTCGAGGACGTGGTGCTCGCGATCCGCCAGCAGCGCTGCCTGGACCCGCCGGTCCAGCAGGGCGAGCCGTGTGCGGCCCGGGACCGCCCCGCGGACCCGCCGCCGCAGGGAGCGCGCCCCGACCCGCTCCGCGAGGAGGCCGCCGACCTGCCCCGCGACGGCCCGGGCAGCCCCCAGGGCGTCGAGCCCCCCGAGGTGGTGCCGGTGCTCGGTGAGCAGCCCCTTGGCGACGAGCTGGAGCAGCACCGTGTTGTCGCCCTCGAACGTGGTGAACACGTCGACGTCCCCGCGCAGGACCGGGAGCCGGTTCTCCGCCAGGTAGCCGGCCCCGCCGCAGGCCTCCCGGCAGGTCTGGACGGTACGGACGGCGTGCGCCGTGGCCACGGCCTTGAGCCCGGCCGCGAGGTGCTCCAGACGGCGCCGGTCGGCGTCGTCCGTCGCCGTCCCCACCAGCGCCGCCACCTCGTCCTGGGCGAACGCCATCGCGTAGGTGCGGGCGAGGGCCGGCAGCAGCTTGCGCTGGTGCGAGGGGTGGTCGAGGAGGAGCGTCTCCTCGCCCTGCGGGCCGGGGAACTGCCGGCGGCCCAGGGCGTGACGCACGGCGATCGTGAGGGCGACCTTCCCGGCACTGGTCGCCGCGCCGGCGACAGTTACCCGGCCGCGGACCAGAGAGCCGATCATGGTGAAGAACCGCCGGTTGGCAGATTCGATCGGGCTCGAGTACGTGCCGTCCGGCGCGACGGCGGCGTAGCGGTCGAGCAGTGCGGTGCGCGGGATCCTCACCCGGTCGAAGGACAGCCGGCCGTTGTCGACCCCCGCGAGGCCGCCCTTGGGGCCGCAGTCGCCGATCGTGACCCCCGGCCGCGGCTGCCCGTCGTCGCCCCGCAGCGGGACAACCAGGGCGTGCACGCCGTGCCGCTCGCCGAGGGTCTCGAGCTGGGCGAACACCACGGCCACCCGCCCGTCGCGGGCGGCGTTGCCGATGTAGTCCTTGCGCGCGGACGGCTCCGGCGTCTGGACGACGAACTCCTCGGTGGCCGGATCGTAGGTCGCGGTGGTCCGCAGCCGCTGGACGTCCGAGCCGTGCCCGGACTCCGTCATGGCGAAACAGCCCAGCAACGTCGCGTCGAGGATCCCCGGCAGGTACTCGCGATGGTGGCGCTCGGTCCCCAGCGCCTGGACGGCGCCGCCGAACAGGCCCCACTGCACGCCGGCCTTGACCATGAGGGAGAGGTCGCCGAGGCCCAGCATCTCGTAGACGATGACGGAACCGGAGGTGTCGGCGCGGCCGTCGTGGGCGGTGCCGCCGTGCTCCGGCGGGAAGCCGACGCGGGCGAGGCCGGTGGCAGCGAAGTCACGCAGCCGCTCGAGGGTGCGCGCCCGGCGGGCGTCGAGGTCGAGTGCCTCGTCGCCGACCGACGGAGCGAACCACTCGGTCCGCAGCGCCTCGCGCACGGCGCGCCGCAGCTCGGGACGGTGGCCGTCGAGCGCGGCCGTGAGCTGCGCCGTGACGTCGTCGGCCAGGGGTTGCGAGACGGACCCGGGCACTGTCCCCGTCACGGGGACGGTGCGGGTGCTCGGCCCCGTCGCGGCGGGGTGGGCGGGGTGGGCGGGGATGACGGTCGGCATCTCGGCTCCCTCCTGTCCGGACCCATGTTACCCATGGGTAACTTCGGTGGCGAGGGGCCGTCACCCCCCTGGCCCGCCCGGGCACCCGCCCACCCGTCGAACTCCACCGAACTCGTCGTCACGCGAGGACACCACGCGAGGACACCGGTCGGAATCGGTGGGTGCGGCGGCCCGGGACAGGACGGACCGAGGCTCGGAAGGAATCAGAGGGCCTCGGGGGGAATCAGAGCGGATGACGACGGGTTACCGCTTGTGCAGACTTTCACAAGACCTGCAAGTGCCCTCGGAAGGAGAGCCGCGTGACCGAGCGCCCTCGTCACCACGCCGTCGTCATCGGGTCCGGGTTCGGCGGGCTGTTCGCCGCCAAGCGCCTGGCCAGAGTTCGCGACGTCGACGTCACGCTGATCTCGCGAACGGGCCACCACCTGTTCCAGCCGCTGCTCTACCAGGTGGCGACGGGCATCCTGTCGTCCGGCGAGATCGCGCCCGCGACGCGCGAGATCCTCCGTCGCGCCCGCAACGTGCGGGTGATCCTCGGGGACGTCCTCGACGTCGACCTCGGCGCCCGGACCGTGACGTCGGTGGCGCCCGACCGGACGACGGTCACCCCGTACGACTCTCTCGTCGCCGCTGCGGGCGTCGGGCAGTCGTACTTCGGCAACGACCACTTCGCCGCCCACGCGCCGGGCATGAAGACCATCGACGACGCCCTCGAGCTGCGCGGGCGGATCTTCGGGGCCTTCGAACTGGCCGAACTCACCGACGAGGGGGCCGAGCGGCGGCGCGACCTCACCTTCGTCGTCGTGGGCGCCGGCCCCACGGGGGTCGAGATGGCGGGCCAGATCGCCGAGCTCGCCCATCGCACCCTGCGTGACGAGTACCGGCGCATCGACCCCCGCGAGGCCCGCATCGTGGTCGTGGACGCCGCCGACCAGGTGCTGCCGGGGTTCCATGACCAGCTGGGCGCGGCCGCGGCCCGGCGCCTGGACCGGATGGGAATCGAGGTGCTCCTGGGCGCGAAGGTCGTGGACATCGACGCCGGCGGCATCGAGTACGTCGACGCCGCCGGCGACCGGCACCGGATCGACGCCCTGACGAAGATCTGGGCCGCGGGTGTGGCCGGCAACCCGCTCGGGCGCCTCCTCGCGGAGCGGGCCGGTGCCGAGGTGGACCGGGCCGGCCGGGTCAAGGTCCTGCCCGATCTCACGCTGCCCGGTCACCCCGAGGTGAGCGTCGTGGGCGACCTCATGGCCCTCGGACTGCCGGGCGTGGCACAGGTGGCCATCCAGAGCGGCCAGCACGCCGCGGACGGGATCGCGGCGCGGGCCCGCGGGACCGCAGGCCCCGGACCGTTCCGCTACCGCGACAAGGGCAGCATGGCGACGATCTCACGGTTCTCGGCCGTCGCCGAGGTGGGACCGCTGCGCTTCACCGGATTCGGCGCGTGGCTGGCCTGGCTGGCGATCCACCTGCTGTACCTCATCGGCTTCAAGAACCGGGTGACGACGCTGTTGCACTGGGTGGTGAGCTTCTTCGGTCGCGGCCGGGCCGAGCGGGTCGCCACGTACCAGCAGGTGGCCGGCCGCCAGGCACTGGCGCAGCTGGGCGACCAGCGTGGCGGGTTCGGGGTGCCGACCCAGGATGCCGCACCGCGGCGCAGCCCGCGGGACTGACGGAGAAGCCGCCCGAGGGGGGGCGACGAGTCGGGGCGTGTCCGGTCACCACTGACCGGCGACGTACTCCCAGTGCCAGAGTTCGGTCTTCGACCCCTCCGGGCGAGCCCAGGTGGGGTTGTCCCAGCCGAAGGCCGGGGCGTTCTCGCGCAGCCACCAGTACGCCTCGCCGCCGCTCTCGACCCCCCCGCACAAGTCGACCGCCAGGCCGTACCCGTGCTCGCTGGTGCCGGGCTGGGCAGCCAGCCACCCCTTCTGCCGCTTGACGGCCACCTGCTGGGCGTACGTCCGGTAGCTGGACGTCAGGCACATGTCCCGTCCGAAGTGGGCGGCGTAGGCCTCGTTGAGGAGCATGTAGGCGATCGCGGCGTCGGCCCGCAGCCGGTGACCGCCGCCCGGCAGCTCACAGAGGTACTGGTCGGGCACGTCGCCGTTGCTCAGGGCGTACTCGGGCGGCACTCCGCTGCAGCCCGGCAGGGGGGTGCGGCTCTCGCCGCGGGAGGGATCCTGGGCGGCGGCTGCCCGGAGCAGGCCGTCCGGCCCGGCGACGACGTCCGACGCCGCCTCCAGGTCGGACTCGACAGGCTGGCCGGGCGCCGCGACGTCGATGCGCACCCCGTCGCGGGTGGGGACGACGGCGGAGTCCGCGTCGCTTTGCGGCGTCGCTGGCTGGAAGGGTCCGGCAACGGAGTTGCCCACGGTCGCCGCGGCCATGACGGCGACCACCCCGGCCTGGGGCAGCCAGCGCCCGACCGGTGCGGACCGGACCTGTGCCACCACGTCCCGGTGGTGGAGACGGAAGCGGGCGCGGGCGCCTCCCGCGTCGTCCCCGGCCTGCGGACCTGTGGGCGGCCGCTCGGGGACCGACGTCAACCACTCGCCCACGGGAGCCACGACACCGGTCTCGACGGAGCCGTGGGCATCGTGGGGGTCATGGGCAGCGGGGGCCGGACCGGGGACCGCGACGCTGGGGGTCCGCAGCTCCCGGCGGCGGGGAGTGGTCAAGGGAGCGGGCTCACCAGTGGCGGTGGTAGCGGTGGCGGCGGCCGCGACGGCGACGGCCAGCGGGACGGGGGCCGACGCCCGACGACGGCGACGGGCGGGGGGCGGGGGGGCCTGGCGCTCGACGGGCGGAGCCGTCTGCGGCATCGCGACCATGGCGAACGGGTCGGCGGTGGGGACCACCGTGGGGCCACCCACCCGCTCAGCCGCGGTCCGCGCCTCCCGAAGGGCACGACGCGACGGGAGGTTCGCCTCCCGCGACGGGGCCGCGCGGGGGGGGCGCGGCACGCTCCGGCTGCTCATCAGGGCGAGACCATATCCGCTCACGGAGTGTGTACTCAACCATCCCGGCCCGACGCGGAGTGTCCGTCGGAGAGTGGGGCGAGTCAGACCATTCACCCACGTCCGGTCACGGTGGGTCACAACCCTGGATGTGCGTGACGAACGTCACGCAACGGGCGTCGGGAGGGTGGCGCTCACCAGCTGGTGGCGACCGCCCGCCCCTCCTCGTACCCGGCCCGGGACTGGACTCCCGCGACCGCCCGCTCGGCGAACTCCCCCAGGGTCGCCGCCCCCGCATACGTGCACGCGGAGCGCACCCCCGAGGCGATGCGGTCGAGCAGGTCCTCGACCCCGGGACGGGCGGGGTCGAGGTACATCCGGCTCGCCGACACCCCCTCCTCGAAGAGCGCCTTGCGGGCCCGGTCGAAGGCGGCGTCGTCGTTTGTGCGAGCGCTCACGGCCCGTGCGGAGGCCATGCCGAAGCTCTCCTTGTACTCCCGGCCGGCGGCGTCCACGACGACGTCGCCCGGGCTCTCGTGGGTGCCGGCGAACCACGAGCCGACCATGACCTGGCTGGCACCCGCCGCCAGGGCCAGGGCCACGTCCCGGGGGTGCCGGACGCCGCCGTCCGCCCACACGTGCGCCCCGACCTCGGTGGCCGCCGCGGCGCACTCGAGCACGGCCGACAGCTGGGGGCGGCCCACCGCGGTCATCATCCGCGTGGTGCACATCGCGCCCGGCCCGACGCCGACCTTGACGATCCCCGCCCCTGCCGCGACGAGGTCGAGGACCCCTTCGCGGGTAACGACGTTGCCGGCGACGACCGGGACGCCGGGCCGCCGCTCCAGGCGCGCGACCCGGGCCAGTGCCGACAGCATCTTCTCCTGGTGGCCGTGCGCGGTGTCGACGACGAGGCAGTCGACGCCCGCCGCCAGGACGGCCTCGGCCTTCGCGGACACGTCGCCGTTCACCCCGATCGCGGCGGCCACCCGCAGCCGTCCGGCCGGATCCAGGGCCGGCTGGTAGAGCGCCGAGCGCAGCGCGCCGCGCCGGGTCATGACGCCGGCCAGGACCCCGTCGCGCACCACGGGCGCGTAGTCGAGGCGGGCCGAGTCGAGGGCCTCGTACGCCTCGCGGGGGCCGCCCTTCTCGAGGGTCCCGGCGTCGAGGGTGATCGGGTGGCTCGCCATCACCGAGCGGACGGCGGCGTACCGGTCCACCCCTGCCATGTCGGCGGCCGTGACGACACCCACGACGACCTCGCCCGCCGGCCCCCGCTCGACGACGGTCGCCGCCCCGTGGGAGCGCTTCGGCAGCAGGTTGAGGGCGTGGACCACGGTGTCGTCCGGGGTGACGACCAGCGGCGTCTCGAACATCGGATGGCGGGACTTCACCCACGACACGACGTCGGCGACGACCGGCACCGGGACGTCCTGCGGCAGCACCGCGAGCCCGCCGCGACGGGCCACCGTCTCGGCCATGCGGCGTCCCGCGACGGCGGTCATGTTGGCGACGACGATCGGCACGGTCGTCCCCGTCCCGTCGGCGGTCGACAGGTCGACGTCGTGGCGGGACGCGACGGCGGACCGGGACGGCACGAGGAACACGTCGTCGTACGTCAGATCCCACCGCCCCTGGGAGGGCACGTGGCCGGGCAGGAACCTCACGCCGCCCATCCTCCCCCGCGGCGGCGACTGCCCCGGGCCGGCCTGGCTCCCCCGCGTGGCGGAGGGCGGCCGACGAGGATCCGCCCCTGGTCGGACGACCGGCCCGGGACGGCTCTCCTAGCCTCCTCGGGTGCCGCCCACCCCTGTCCCGCCGCCCGAGGCCCCCATCGTCGCCGTGACCGGGCTCACCAAGCGCTTCGGCACCGTGACCGCCGTCGACGAGCTGTCGTTCGAGGTCCACCCCGGTCGGGTGACCGGCTTCCTCGGGCCGAACGGGGCGGGCAAGACCACCACGATGCGAATCCTCCTGGGTCTGGTGACCCCCACGGGGGGGTCGGCGACGATCGGCGGCCGGCCCTACGCCGCGCTGGCGTCCCCGGCCCGGCTCGTCGGAGCAGGTCTCGACGGTGCCTCCTTCCACCCCGGCCGCAGCGGTCGCGACCATCTGCGGTTCCTGTGCGCCGGCGCCGGCGCACCGTCGGCGCGGGCCGACGAGCTGCTCCGTCTGGTGGGGCTGGCCGACTCCGGTCGTCGCCGGGTCCGTGGGTACAGCCTCGGGATGCGACAGCGCCTCACGCTGGCCGGCGCACTCGTCGGCGACCCCCGGGTGCTGCTGCTCGACGAGCCGGCGAACGGTCTCGACCCCGAGGGGATCGCGTGGCTGCGCGGGTTCCTCCGGGCGCTGGCGGCCGAGGGGCGGACCGTCCTCGTGTCGAGCCACGTCCTGTCCGAGGTCCAGCAGACGGCCGACGACATCGTCGTCATCGTCGACGGCCGGCTGGCGTACTCCGGGCCGGTCGACCGGCTGCGCGCCTCCGACGGCACCCTCGTCGACTCCCCGGACCGTCAGCGCCTCCTCGACGCGCTGACGGCACGCGGCTGGGCGGCAGCACCCCGCGGCGACGCCCTGCACGTCGAGCGCGCCGGACCGGTCGAGGTCGGCGCCGCGGCCCACACCGCCGGCCTGGCACTGTCCCTGCTCGCCCCCGCCGGAGAGTCCGTCGAGCAGGCATACCTGCGCCTGGTCGGCGCGGCCGGGACCCGTCCGACGGCCGAGACCCGCCCGGAGGTAACCGCATGACCGGCTCCCTGCCCCGCGCCACGGCCATGGAATGGGTCAAGCTGCGCACCACGGCGATGTGGTGGGCCCTGCTCCTGCTCGCCCTCGGCGTCATCGCGCTCAACGTCGTCATCCTCGCCGCCGTGGTGCCGGTCGGCGAGGTGAGCGAGGGCGAGGCCACCGCGTTCGGCACCATTGCTGCCGGGACGGCGGAGGGGCAGCGCGCCATCGTGGGCTCCGGCTTCCAGAGCGCCTACCTGCTGTCGGCCGTCCTCGGCACGATCCTCGGCGCGGTCGACTTCCGGCACCGCACGGCGACGTGGACCTTCCTCATGGTCCCGGACCGTGGTGCCGTGGCGGCGGCCAAGCTCCTGACGGCGGCCCTCGCGGGGCTGGTCTACGGCGTGGTGGGACAGGCCGCGTCGTTCGGTCTCGCCGCGGGCACCCTGTCGGCCCGCGGGGTCGACGTGCACGTGAACGCGGACCTCTGGCGCGCCCTGGGGCTGGGAGTGCTGGCCGTGGCCGCGTGGGCCGTCCTCGGTGCCGCCGTCGGGCTGCTGGTGCGCAACCAGGTCGCCGCCGTCCTGGGCGTCATCGGGTGGGTCTTCCTGGTCGACCCCATCGGGTCGCTCATCGCCTCCGGGGTCGGGGAGGTGGGCGCTGTCGACCTCGCCGACGTCGCCGCCTACTCCCCCGGCAACGCGTCGTCCGCCATCGTCGAGGCCTTCACGGGCTTCGACCTGCTCCCGTGGTGGGGAGGCCTGCTGGTGCTGCTCGGGTGGTCGATGGTGCTCACCGCGGCCGCGGTGGCCGTCAGCCTGCGTCGCGACCTCACCTGAGCCTGCGCCACCAACTCGTCACCCCGCCGACCGCGGGCGGGAGTCACGTGCCGCGGTCGTTGCACTGTGCAAATTGCACAGTGCAACGACCCGGGGACAGGATCCGACGCCCGCCGGGGTGGGTGGTCGGGCATCGACGCTCCGGACCGCGGACGCGGCGGCGCAGCGGTCGGCGCATTACCCTGGTTGGGGACGTCGGTCCTGCCGCTCATCCAGGAAGAAGGCGACGACGCGTGTCACAGCTCTCCAGGACAGGTGACCCCCTGTCCGTCTTCGGCGCGAACCAGTGGCTGGTCGAGGAGCAGCGCGAGCGCTACGACCGGGACCCCTCCTCGGTGAGTCCCGAGTGGCGCCGGCTCTTCGCCGGTGACGGCACCGGGCAGAACGGTGGCACCCGGGCGAACGGCCGCGACACCGCACCGGGACCGGTCGACCCCGCTCAGCCCCCCCGCGCGTCCGCCGCCCCGGCACCCGCTGCGGCACCCGCTCCCCCGGCACCCGCTCCCCCGGCACCCGCTCCTCCGGCACCCGCTGCGGCACCCGCTCCTCCGGCACCCGCTCCCCGCACGCCGGCCGCGTCCAGACCCCCCGCGCCCCTCGTGCCGGCCGACGACGCGGAGACGGTCCGGCTGCGCGGCCCCGCCGCCCGGATCGTCACCAACATGGAGTCGTCGCTGACCGTCCCGACGGCGACCAGTGTCCGCACCGTCCCGGCGAAGCTCCTCATCGACAACCGCATCGTCATCAACAACCACCTGCGCCGCCGCCGCAGCGGAAAGGTGTCCTTCACGCACCTCATCGGCTTCGCCCTGGTCGAGGCGCTCGGGCAGATGCCGGAGATGAACTGGTCCTATGCCGAGGTGGACGGCAAGCCGACACTGGTCCGCCCCGGGGCGGTCAACGTCGGCATCGCCATCGACCTCGCCAAGGCGGACGGCAGCCGCCAGCTGCTCGTCCCCGCGGTGAAGGACGCCCACGAGATGGACTTCGCCGAGTGGTGGGCCTCCTACGAGGACGTCGTGCGCCGTGCCCGCTCCGGCTCGCTGGCCCCGTCGGACTTCGCGGGGACCACCATCAGCCTGACCAACCCCGGCACTCTCGGGACGGTCCACTCCGTCCCCCGCCTCATGCCGGGACAGAGCGCGATCATCGGCGTCGGCGCCCTGGACTACCCCGCCGAGTACGCCGGTGCCAGCGACGAGACGCTGGCCCGCCTCGCCGTCAGCAAGACGATCACGCTGACCTCCACGTACGACCACCGGGTCATCCAGGGCGCGCAGTCGGGCGAGTTCCTCCGGATCGTCGACGCGAAGCTGCTGGGCGAGGACGGCTTCTACGAGCGGGTGTTCCGGGCACTGCGCGTGCCCTACGAGCCCATCCGGTGGATCCAGGACATTTCGACCCACGACGACGAGATCAACAAGACCGCGCGCGTCGTCGAACTCATCCATGCCTTCCGGGTGCGCGGCCACCTCATGGCCGACACCGACCCGCTGGAGTACCGTCAGCGCCGCCATCCCGACCTCGACGTCCAGACCCACGGGCTGACCCTGTGGGACCTGGACCGCGAGTTCCCCACCGGAGGCCTCGGCGGCAAGCCCGTGATGAAGCTCCGGGACATCCTCGGAGTGCTACGGGACTCGTACTGCCGCACCGTCGGCATCGAGTACATGCACATCCAGGACCCCGAGCAGCGGGCGTGGATCCAGCAGCACGTCGAGCACCCGGTCGCCAAGCCCGGCCGCGAGGAGCAGAAGCGGATCCTCCACCGCCTCAACACCGCCGAGGCCTTCGAGACCTTCCTCCAGACCAAGTTCGTGGGCCAGAAGCGGTTCAGCCTCGAGGGCGGCGAGTCGATGATCGCGATCCTCGACGCCGTGCTGTCCGAGGCGGCCGACCACGACCTGGCCGAGGTCTGCCTCGGGATGGCCCATCGCGGGCGGCTCAACGTGCTGGCCAACCTCGCAGGCAAGACCTACCGCCAGATCTTCGCGGAGTTCGAGGGCCAGCAGGACCCCCGGACCGTCCAGGGCTCGGGCGACGTCAAGTACCACCTCGGCACGGAGGGGACGTTCACCTCGCCCGCGGGCAACGAGACCACGGTGTACCTCGCCGCCAACCCCAGCCACCTGGAGGCGGTGGACCCGGTCCTCGAAGGCATCGCCCGGGCGAAACAGGATCGCCTGGACCGAGGTGCCGAGTTCTTCCCGGTGCTGCCGGTGCTCGTCCACGGTGACGCCGCCTTCGCCGGCCAGGGCGTCGTGGCCGAGACGCTCAACTTCTCCCAGCTGAGGGGATACCGGACCGGGGGCACGATCCACGTCATCGTGAACAACCAGGTCGGCTTCACGACCCCTCCGATGGCGAGCCGGTCGTCCTACTACGCCACCGACGCGGCCCGGATGATCCAGGCACCGATCTTCCACGTGAACGGCGACGACCCCGAGGCCTGCGTGCGGGTCGCGCGCCTGGCGTTCGAGTTCCGCCAGACGTTCGGCAAGGACGTCGTCGTCGACATGATCTGCTACCGGAGGCGAGGCCACAACGAGGGCGACGACCCCTCGATGACCCAGCCGCTGATGTACGACCTCATCGAGGGCAAGCGGAGCGTCCGCAAGCTCTACACCGAAGCCCTCGTCGCGCGTGGCGACATCACGGCCGAGGACGCCGAGGAGGTCGTCCGGGACTACTCCGCCCAGCTGGAGCGGGTGTTCGCCGAGGTCCGCGACGCCTCCGCGTCGCCCGACCGCGGCGGGCTGGAGGCGCCCGAGGCGCAGGTCGTCGACGAGCGCGCCGAGGCCCCGACCCCGGACCCGGTTCCGCTCGAGGTGATCCACCGGGTGGGCGACGCCTACGGCTCACCGCCGGACGGCTTCACGGTCCACCCGAAGCTGCGCGCGCTGCTCGGCCGGCGCCGCGACATGTCCCGCGCGGGCGGCATCGACTGGGCCTTCGGTGAGCTGCTGGCCTTCGGCTCGCTGCTGCACGAGGGTGTCCCGGTCCGCCTCGCCGGCCAGGACTCGCGTCGAGGGACCTTCACCCAGCGCCACGCCGTCCTCATCGACCGGCGCACCGGGGACGAGTGGACGCCGCTGTCCGGTCTCGCAGTTCCCCCCGCGAAGTTCTGGATCTACGACTCGCTGCTCAGCGAGTACGCGGCCATGGGCTTCGAGTACGGGTACTCCGTGGAGCGCCCGGACGCCCTGGTGTGCTGGGAAGCCCAGTTCGGGGACTTCGTCAACGGGGCGCAGACAATCATCGACGAGTTCATCAGCGCGGGTGCCGCGAAGTGGGGCCAGCGGTCGTCGGTGGTCCTGCTGCTGCCGCACGGCTACGAGGGGCAGGGTCCGGACCACTCCTCGGCCCGGCCCGAGCGCTTCCTCCAGCTGTCCACGCAGGACAACATGGTCGTCGCCTACCCGAGCACCCCGGCGTCGTACTTCCACCTGCTGCGGATGCAGGCCCACCACAAGCCGCGGCGCCCTCTCGTGGTGCTGACGCCCAAGTCCATGCTCCGCCTCAAGGCCGCGACCAGCGCGGTCGAGGACTTCACCGCGGGCGGGTGGCGGCCCGTGCTGCCCGACCCGCTGCTGCAAGCCGACACGGACGCCGCGCCGGACGTCGACCGGCTCCTGCTGTGCTCCGGCAAGGTCTACTACGACCTGGCCGCACGCCGGGAACACGACGGCGACCGGCGGACCGCCATCGTGCGCGTCGAGCAGCTCGCCCCGCTGCCGGTCGACGAGATCCTCGCCGCCGTGGCCTCGTACGGCGAGCCCGAGGTGGTCTGGGTCCAGGAGGAGCCGTCGAACCAGGGGGCCTGGGCCCACGTCGCCATGCAGCTCAGCCATCGGCTCGGCGGGCAGCTGCGCAAGGTGGCCCGGCCGCTGTCGGCGGCGCCCGCCACGGGGTCGAGCCGGGCCCACGCGGTGGAGCAGGCCGATCTCGTCGAGCGCGCGTTCACTCGCGGATGAGTCCGCACCCGGGTCGCCGGGCGCGGCAGGATACCGGGGTGTACCTCACCGATCGGGGCATCGAGGAACCCGCGCAGCGGCACCCGGGCGAGGATGTCGGCCATGGTGCCTGAGCCCCTGCGGGACGTCCGGTTGTGCGTCGTCGGGGACGAGCTGGTGGCCGGCGCGGGCGACCCGCGCGCCCTCGGCTGGGTCGGGCGGGTCGCGGCCCGCACGTCCCGCGAGGAGCGACGGCTGACGGCGTTCCCGCTGGCCGTCCCCGGCGAGACGACGACGGCGCTGGCGGCCCGCTGGCAGGCCGAGGCCTCGCTGCGCTGGCACGGGCCCGACGACCGGCCCCCGGAGCCCTTCGAGCGGCGCCTCGTCGTGGGTCTCGGCGTCGCCGACCTCCGGCACGGGGTCAGCACCGCCCGCAGCCGGCTGAACCTCGCCAACATCCTCGACGCCGCTGAGGCGACCGGGCTCGAGGCGCTGGTGGTGGGCCCGCCGCCGGCATCGACCCGGGGGCCGGACGCGGTCGTCGCGCCCGGCGTCGGTGACCTGTCCGGGGCGTTCGCCGACGTGTGCCAGCGGCGCCGGATCCGCTACGTCGACACCTGGACCCCGCTGGAGAGCCGCGACGACTGGCACGCCGATCTCGCCGTCGAGGGCGGCCGGTACCCGGGCCAGGTGGGGTACGGGCTCGTCGCGTGGCTGGTGCTGCACGCGGGGTGGAACGCCTGGCTCGGGATCGAGGAGGGCTGACGGTGACGAGCGACCTGGCAGTCTCGGCCACCAGAGCGTCCTCGGAGGACCCGTTGTCGGGGCTGCGGGTGGCGCCGTGGGACGGCTCGCCCGGGGGCGCGGAGCCGCCGGGCGAGGACTGGGTCGAGGTGCGCGTCCGGGCCGGGACCCTCAACCACCACGACCTGTGGACGCTGCGCGGGGTCGGGCTGCCGCCCGAGCGCCTGCCCATGGTGCTCGGCACCGACGCCGCCGGGGTCACCGCGGACGGCCGCGACGTCCTCGTCCACGCCGTCCTGTCCTCCCCCGGCTGGACGGGCGACGAGACCGAGGACCCCGGGCGGACCCTGTTGTCGGAGCGCCACCCCGGCACCTTCGCGCCCGTCGTCCGGGTCCCGGCCCGCAACCTCGTCGACAAGCCGTCCTGGCTGTCGTTCACCGAGGCGGCCTGCCTGCCGACGGCATGGCTGACCGCGTACCGGATGCTGTTCGTCCGGGGCGGGCTGCGGCCCGGACAGACCGTCCTGGTCCAGGGCGCCGGCGGCGGGGTGGCGACGGCCGCCGTGGTCCTCGCCCGGGCGGGGGGCCTGCGGGTGTGGGCGACCAGCCGCAGCGAGGACAAGCGGGCCGCCGCCGAGGCAGCCGGGGCCCACGCGACGTTCGCCGCCGGCGAGCGGCTGCCGGACCGGGTCGACGCCGTGATCGAGACCGTGGGCGCGGCGACGTGGGAGCACTCGGTCAAGGCCCTGCGCCCGAATGGGGTGATCGTCGTCTCCGGGGCCACCACCGGCGATCCCAAGGCAGCGTTGCTGCGGCACCTGTTCTTCCGCCAGCTGCGCGTGACGGGCTCCACCATGGGCACGCGGGGGGAACTGGTCGACCTGGTCCGGATGCTCGAGGCCACGGGCGCCCGGCCGGTCGTCGACACCACCGTCCCGGTGGCCGAGGCGGCCGAGGCGTTCGAGCGACTCGCCGAGGGCCGGCAGTACGGCAAGATCGCCCTGTTGTGGGACGACGAGAGCTGAGGCGGGGCCGATGAGGATTCTGGTGGTGGGCTCGGGCGGCGTGGGCGACGCGTTCGCCCGGATCGTGGCGCGGCGTGGTTTCGCCGACACCTGCGTCGTCGCCGATCGCGACCTCGCCCGGGCCGAGCGCACGGTCGCGGCGGTGCGTGACCGGCACCCGGGCGAGACCCGGTTCTCGGCGGCGTCGGTCGACGCGTCCGACCCCGGCTCGGTGGCCGCCCTCGCCCGGGAGGGCGGGGCGACGCACGTGCTCAACGCGGTCGACCCGCGGTTCGTCATGCCGGTGTTCGAGGGGGCGCTGGCGGCCGGTGCGGACTATCTCGACATGGCGATGTCGCTGTCCCGCCCCCACCCGGAGCAGCCGTACGAGGTACCGGGCGTCAAGCTCGGTGACGAGCAGTTCGCGGCCGAGCAGCGGTGGCGGGAGGCCGGACGGCTCGCCCTGGTCGGCATCGGCGTCGAACCGGGCCTGTCGGACGTCTTCGCCCGGTACGCCGCCGACCACCTGTTCGCCTCGATCGACGAGGTCGGGGTCCGCGACGGGTCCAACCTCGTGGTCGAGGGCTACGACTTCGCGCCGTCCTTCAGCATCTGGACGACGATCGAGGAGTGCCTCAACCCGCCGGTGGTCTGGGAGAAGGACCGTGGCTGGTTCACCACCGAGCCGTTCAGCGAGCCCGAGGTCTTCGACTTCCCCGGCGGGATCGGTCCCGTCGAGTGCGTGAACGTCGAGCACGAGGAGGTGCTGCTCGTGCCGCGCTGGGTGGACGCCCGGCGGGTGACGTTCAAGTACGGGTTGGGGACCGAGTTCATCGACGTCCTGCGGACCCTGCACAAGCTCGGCTTGGACCGCACGGACCCGGTCCGGGTCGGTGGCCTGACCGTGAGCCCGCGCGACGTGGTCGCCGCCTGCCTGCCGGACCCGGCGACCCTGGGCGACCGGATGCGGGGCGCGACCTGCGCCGGCACGTACGTCACCGGGATCGGGACCGACGGCCGCCCGCGCGCGGTGTACCTGTCCCACGTCGTCGACAACGCGTGGTCGATGGCCGAGTACGGCGCCCAGTGCGTGGTGTGGCAGACCGCGGTCAACCCGGCCGTGGCCCTCGAACTGCTGGCGGCGGGAACCTGGTCGGGCACCGGGGTGCTCGGTCCGGAGGCGTTCGACGCGGTGCCGTTCCTCGACCTGCTGCGCGACGGGTACGGCTCCCCCTGGGAGCTGTCCGAGCGCTGAGGCGTCGGCGCAGGGCGCGCCTCGGGAACCTCGATCTCCGACCTCGCCGGGTCGAAGATCACCGTCTTGCACCCGATTCGTTGATCCACAGACAGATTCGATCAACGAATCGGGTGGGAAACGGCGATCATGACGAGCCGGGGGTCATCGGCGCGCATGCATGCGGTGACGCCGGGCCACGGGCGGAGCACGTCACGGCGCGAGGCCGCTCAGAAGAGCCGGGGCCGCGGGTGCACCCGGAGCACCACGCGGCCCAGCAGACCCGCCTCGTCGACCGCCCCCACCAGCCAGGAGTCGACGCCCTCGGCCGGGTTGTCCCGCTCGACCCACCACCCCTCGGGAACCCGGGCGACGAGGCGCTTGACCGCCACCGGGCGGTCGCCGGGCAGCCGAACGACCACGAGGTTCCCGGGCGACGCGACGGCGCCTCCCCGGACCAGGAGGAGGTCGCCGGGACGCAGGGTCGGCAGCATGGACCGGCCGCGGACCCGGACCACGCGCCATCGGGGCCGCCCAGGCCGCCCGGACCGCCCGGACCGCCCGGACCGCCCGGACCGCCCGGACCGCCGGGGCCGCCCGGACCGCCGGGGCCGTCGGGGCCGTCGGGGGTCCGCGACACCCCCCGGCTCCCCGGGCGGCTCGGCTGGGCTCACGCTTGTAGTGTCCAGGGACCCGGTGAACGAGCCCCGGGTCAGACGCAGCCGTCGAAGGGATGGGACCGGATGTTGAGCCGGTGGATCAGCCGTTGGGTGACCGACGTCAGCGCTCACTGCGACCTGCCGTGCGGGGTCTACGACCCGGCGCAGGCCCGCATCGAGGCGGAGTCGGTCAAAATGATCATCGACAAGTACCACGGGTCGGAGGACCCGGTGTTCCGCCAGCGCGCGGTCCTCATCAAGGAGCAGCGGGCCGACCTGGTCAAGCACCATCTGTGGGTGTTGTGGACGGACTACTTCAAGCCGCCGCACTTCGAGAAGTACCCGCAGCTGCACCAGCTCTTCAACGAGACCACGAAGCTCGCCGGTGCCGCGGGCGCCAAGGGCTCGATGGACCCCGCGGTGGCCGAGCAGCTCCTCGCCAAGATCGACGAGATCGCGAAGGTCTTCTGGGAGACCAAGCAGAACTGACCGCGGCGATCCATCGCCGGGTCGGGATGCCGCACCCCGACCCGGCGACGGTCGACGCCGAGCCCTACAGCGCTCCGGCATCCAGCAGCGGCTCCTGGATGCCGTCCGGGTCCTGCGACGGCCAGGTCCAGTCCAGGTTCCCGCCCGACCGCAACGCGGTACGGACGTCCGCTGGCGACGCCGACGGATTGTTCACCAGGTACAGCGCGGCCGCTCCGGCGACGTGCGGACTGGCCATCGAGGTCCCGGACAGCGTGCTGAGGCCGCCGCCGCGGGCGGTCGACAGGATGCAGACCCCGGGGGCGATGAGGTCGACGTCGGGGCCGTAGTTGGAGAAGTTGGCGAAGGTGTCGTCCTCGTCGGCGCGGCACGTCGCGGCACCGCCGCCACCCGGCTGGCCGTTGAAGTCCGCCAGCGCACTCACCGTGATGACCTCGTCGTAGGAGGCCGGCACCGCGGTCGCACTGTCCGCGGCACTGTTGCCCGCGGCGACGACGTAGGTGACCCCGGCCGCCACGGAGGCGCAGACCGCCTGGTGGAGCAGGTCGCCGTTGGTGAAGCCGCAGTTGCCGTCGTCGCTGCCTCCGCCACCCAGGCTCAGGTTCGCGACCTCGATCGACGCGGCGTTCGCGGTGATGAAGTCGACGCCGCAGATCACCGTGGACCACGAGCCGGAGCCGCTGTTGCTCAGCACCCGAACCGGCCACAACCGTGCTCCGGGGGCGACGCCGACGACACCGGTTCCGTTGTCGAGCGCCCCGACGGTGCCGGCGACGTGGGTGCCGTGGCCGTTGCCGTCATCGGCGCTGGGCCCGCTGGAGCAGTTCCTGGCCCCCGCCGAGTACACGTTGAGGTCGGGGTGGTCGAGGTCGATGCCGGTGTCGACGATGGCGACGTCGACGTCGACCCGGGTGTCGATGCCGTCGATGGCGGCGGTCGGGCTCTGCTCGGCGTCGACCCGGTCGATGCCGGTCGGTACGGTCTGGGCGGCGATGCTCACCGGACGGTCCGGCACCACCGCCGTCACGCCGGGGGTCCGGTCGAGCTGGGCCGCGGCGGCCGGGGTGAGGCGGGCGGCATAGCCCCGCAGGGCGTGGCGGTACACGTGGGTGACCTCGGCCCCGACGGCCCGGCGGGCGGCCGACGCGGCCGCCCCGGGCTCGAGGCCGCGGTCGAGGGTGACGAGGTAGATGGCGCGGGCCTCGATGGTTGACCCTGACCCGGGTGCGGCGCCGGCGGGCGCGGCGAGAGCCAGTACGCCGGTGGCGGCGACGACGGCGAGGGTGCGGTGGACAGGTCTCATGGCGGTCCCCTCATGTCACGGAGAGTGATTCGAGACCAACGCTAAGGATTGACATGTGTGTCGTACAACGACCGATGGGGCAGTGTTGCCGCCGATGAAGGCACCCCAACCAGGCGCCGCGGGCCATGCCGCCGGGCCATGCCGCCGGGTCATGCCGCCGGGCCATGCCGCCGGCCCTCGGACCTAGGTCCTCTGTCGACGGTCCCCGTTCTCGACAGGCTGTCGCCCGTGCGCGTCCCCGTGAGGCCCGTGACGGGCGTCCGAGCGTTCCTGCTGCTCCTGCTGACCTTGCTGGTGCTCGGGTGGGGGTCGCCCGCCGGACCGGCGACCGCGAGCGCGACCGACCGCCCGGGTGCTGCGGCGGAGGTCACGCTGACGGTCTTCTGGGGCGACGGCTGCCCCAAGTGCGCCGAGCAGGAGGTCCTGCTCGACCGGCTCGCGCGGGAGCACCCGAGCCTGACCGTGGAACGCCACGAGGTCTGGTTCGACGAGGCCGGCGCCGAGCTTTTCCGCACGACCGCGGCGGAACTCGGGTTCGAGGCCGGGTCGGTGCCGACGGCGATCCTCGGCGAGCGGGTGTGGATCGGCCACACCGAGGCCATCGGAGAGGACCTGGAGCGCACGGTCGCCGCGGCCGTCGCGGGCGAGGGAATCCCGTCGGGCGTCTACGGCCGGGACGGCCAGGGGACCTGCGACGCCGGGGCACTGTGCGAGGCTCCCGAGCCCGCCACCGTGGACGTCCCGCTGCTCGGCGAGACCGAGGTCGGGTCGGGGTCGTCGGCTTCGCTGGTGCTGTCGACACTGGCCATCGGCTTCGTCGACGGGGTCAACCCGTGCTCGCTGTGGGTGATCTCGATCCTGCTCGCCATCGTCATCCGGACCAGGTCCCGTCGTCGGGTCCTCGCCGTGGGGTCGGTGTTCCTCACCGTCACCGCGGGCATGTACGCCGTGTACATGGCCGGGATCTACTCCGCGCTCACTGTCGTCGGGTACCTGGGGTGGGTCCAGGTGGTCGTCGGGGTGGTCGCCCTCGTCTTCGGGGCGATCAGCGTGAAGGACTACGTCGCCTTCCGGCGGGGCCCGTCGCTCACCATCCCGGACGGGGCCAAGCCGGGCATCTACCAGCGCATGCGCCGCATCGCGGGGCAGCGGGCGCTGGTCCCGGCGCTGGCCGCGACGGCGGCCCTGGCCGTCGCGGTGTCGCTGCTGGAGACTCCCTGCACCGCGGGCTTCCCGATCCTGTGGACCGGGCTGCTGGCCGAGGCGGACGTGTCGGCACCCACCGCGGCCGGGCTGTTCGGCCTGTACATGGTGCCGTTCCTGCTCGACGAGCTGGCCGTGTTCGGCATCGCGGTGGCCACCATGCGCGCCGCCCGACTGCAGGAGTCGCACGGCCGGGTGCTCAAGCTGGTGGCCGGGACCACGATGCTGGCCCTGGCCGGCGTCATGCTCCTGGCGCCCGAGATCATGGAGGACGTGGTCGGCGCGAGCCTGGTGTTCCTCGCCGCGGCGCTGGCCGCCGCCGCCGTCCACGCGACGACGCTGCTCCTGCGGAGGCGCCGGAGTCCCGCCCGCGAACCGGTGCCGCCGGCGCCGGAGCGGGAGTCCGTCGGCAGCCCGACGCCGTAGCGTCGTCCCCCATGACGGTCGCCCTGCGGCTCATCTCCACCGACGACGCGGCTGTCCTGGCCTCGCTGCTGCAGGCGGACACCGCCTTCCTCGCCCCCTGGGAACCGGAGCGGGACGACGGCTTCGCCACGGTCGACGGCCAGCGGCGGTCGATCGAGGAGTCCCTCGCGGCCCGGGCCGCGGGCACCGGCATGCCGTGGGTGATCCTCGAGGACGGCGCGGTCGTCGGCCGGGTCACCTTGTTCGCCGTGGTCCGCGGCGCCCTGCAGTCGGGCACCCTCGGCTACTGGGTGACCGAGGCCCGCAACGGGCGTGGCATCGCCACCGCCGCGGTGGGTGCCGCGTTGCGGTCGGCCTTCGGCGATCTCGGCCTGCACCGGGTCCAGGCCGACACGCTGGTCCACAACACGGCGTCCCAGCGGGTCCTGGCGCGCAACGGCTTCCAGCGGATCGGTCTGGCGCCGCAGTACCTCCGCATCGCCGGCCGATGGCAGGACTGCTACCTCCATCAGCGCCTCACGCAGTCCTGAGAGCCCTGTCGGATGGCGCGGGGGTCTGGTGATCGTCCCGGGTGGGCACGGGGTGCAAGGGGGAACCGGAATGGTGCCCCACACACGCTGTGCAGAACCTACAAAACCCGCGTACCGGGTGTGGACGTCGGGTTCGAGCGCCCGGCACTGCACCGCAGGGGCACAGCAAGGCCCTTCCGGTGGACCCGACCCGGAGGCCTGGTCACCAACCGGCCGGTACCCGCGCCGTCATGCCGTAGATTTGTAGGTTCTGCACAGCATCTGAGAGACACCACCTGGTTCGCCACTCTCGCGCCCGCGCCTGCCTCACACGATCCCCGCCCCACACCAGAAGCCCCCCCACCCCGCGACATCCGACACAGGCACTCAGGAACGAGCCGGCCGAGACCTCACGTGACATCGCCGTCCCGCCGAGGACCAGGGACCGCCGACGGGCTACCCCTCAGGCCACCAGGCCGAGGCGGCGGAGCTCGACCTGGAGGTCGTGGGGGTTGCTGGCCGATGCCCGTGCCTCGTCCACCGAGACGACGCCCTCGTGCACCAGTCGCACGAGGTGCTGGTCGAAGGTCTGCATGCCGTAGTACGCGCCGTCCCGCACGATCTCGGTGATCCCGGCGGTGAGGTCGGGGTCGGCCACGGCCTCGGCGATCCGCCCGGTGGCGACCGCCACCTCCATGCAGACCACCCGGCCGGCCCCGTCGGCCTGGGCCACCAGCCGCTGGCAGACGACCCCTCGCAGCGTCGACGCCAGGGTGAGGCGGACCTGGCGCTGCTCGTGCGGCGGGAAGAAGTCGACGACCCGGGTCACGGTCTCGGCGGCGGAGTTCGTGTGCAGGGTCGACAGGACGAGGTGTCCGGTCTCCGACGCCCGCATGGCCGCCTCCACGGTTTCGGCGTCTCGCATCTCGCCGACCAGGATGACGTCCGGGTCCTGGCGCAGCGCCGCCCGCAGCGCCACGGTGAACGACCGCGAGTCCGACGGGATCTCCCGCTGGTTGACCATCGACATCTTGTCCGAGTGGATGACCTCGATGGGGTCCTCGAT
>JBHJOS010000100.1:0-3476 GCA_050329415.1 Kineosporiaceae bacterium | reverse complement strand
GACTCCCGGCACGGCTCCAGCCACGGCAGCATCGGGTCGCGCAGCTCGACCGGTGGCCGCGCGGCGCGGGCCTGGGCGTGGCGGCGC
Source organism: Kineosporiaceae bacterium (assembly GCA_050329415.1). Lineage (GTDB taxonomy): Bacteria > Actinomycetota > Actinomycetes > Actinomycetales > JBBAYJ01 > JANNOG01. The sequence goes on along the minus strand of JBHJOS010000100.1, from coordinate 3,389 downwards.
AGGGTGGCTCGCAGGGCACCGACGAAGACGTCGGGGTCGTCCCCGTGCGCGGGACACCACTCGCGTGTGGGGTCGAACCGAGGCCCCACGACCCCGGTGAGCTGAAGACCCGGTGCTTCCTCCAGCACCCACAGGCTCAGCCGCCTGATCAGTTCCCGGCCGACCTGTTCGTCGTCGACGAGGAGGTGCGCCCGCCCGGAGGCGACCATCACCTCCTCGATCCGCCCCTCGCGGCGGCCAGGATCGTGGATCGCGTCCGGCAGCCACCTGTTGGTCGTCTCCCAGACCAGTTGCGACGCGCCGACGGCGTGGCGCAGCCGGTTGGTGTCGAAGAGGTAGCGCTGGTTCCCGCCGGTCTCGATGATCACCCAGTGCACGGTGGTGGTCCCCCTGCTCGTGTCGCGCCGCCTACCTGAGGCTGTGCCGGCCAGAGGCCGTCGTCGGGCCGACCCTGTCCGGGTCGGGGCACCGCCCACCGAGCAACAGGCCAGAATGCCGGGACGGCCGGATCAGTGCAAGGACCGCGGCGGGTCATGCGGACCTGCCGCGCGTGTCGAGGGCGGCGTCGAGGTCACGGAGCAGCTGCCCGTGGAGGTCGACGAGGGTGGGCGAGGGGCCGTCCCCGTGCCCGAGATCGCGAGCCGCTTGCGGCGCGGCGTCGAGGAGGGAGGCGGCGGTGGTGAGGTGCGCCAGGCCCAGGTCTGCCGCCTTGGCGGCGACGAGCGCGTCGGGGCTCTGGAGGTTCGTCGGCGGATGCGTCAGAGGCGTCCTGTTCCTCACCCGACGGACCACGAGCAAGCTGCGGGCCGACATCGACTCCGGCTGTCGATCGTTCTCCAGCTCGCGGTGAGGCGCCCAGAAGGCCCGCTTGGCCTTCTCGCGGGCCTCCACTCCGTCGAGTCCCTCCGCGGCCGAGACCTCGATGGCCGTGCCTGCGAGCACGAGCATCCGGAACACGGCACCGTCGCCAACGTCTGCCGGTAGGAGGCGGTGGCCGGCGGCGACCAGGGTGAGGCGCTGGGCGAGCAACCCGACGGTGCGCGACTCGACCGGTGCCCCGCGGAACCTCTCCGGCCAGGTGTGCGCCTCGCCGGGCTCACGGCAGGCGAAGGCGTCGGCGAGCCCGCGGCACCGCTCGGCGAGCCCGTCGGTGGTGCACGTGGCCGCCAGGAGACGCCAGGCGACGTCCAGCTCCAGCGACTCCAGGCATCCCCGCGCCGCGTGCAGCAGGGGACGGTCGCCTCCGGCGACCGCCGGCCAGCGATGGACCCGCACCGGGCCGGCGAGCGCCTGCGTGCGGTCGAGGTTCTCGCGGAGGAAGAACGGGACCCCTCGACGAGCGGCGACCCGCCGCGCTGCCTGGACCAGTGCCAGCAGCTCGGGCTTGCGGCCGGCCGACATGACGACCACGGCGGCCACGTCGTCGTCTGCGGACTCCCCCACCGCTCGCTCGACTCGCTCGTGCAGAGCGGCGAGCGTGGACGCCGCACCGTCCGCGGAGGGCTCACCGCCGGGGACGACAGCGGTCGCGGGCGATCGGTGGAGCTCGTCCAGCTGTGCGTCGGCGGCCGCCTGGCAGTCCGGGGGGACGACGAGGAGCACTTTCAGCCGCAACCCGGACCAGGGGTCCGCTCCGCCGACCAGTGCCGGATCCACGTGGGCACGGACGAGATCACCAGGTCCTCCGACGAGGAGCTGTCGGGGGATGGAGGGTCGGGTCTCGTCGGTGCGTGGGCCACCCACGACCCAGGCCACGAGGACCGAGCGGGCGACGCGAGGAGTGGCGACGCTCAGCCCGGCCCGGCGCAGTTCGGTTGTCGCGGGATCGCTCGCTGCGACGTCACCCAGGGCGTCGGCCTGGGTGATCGTCGGGGCACGCAGCTCGTGGCTGAGCGAGCCCAGCTCGTTCAGGACGCGCACCTGCTCGCCCAGGAGCCAGCCCGCCGATTCCCGGCGGGACTCGTCACGCAGATGCCCCGGGGGCGCCTGCGAGACACGGGCGAGGTGGCGGAGCATCGGACCGAGCGTCACCGCTCGAGAGCCCCTGCGGCCCTTGCCCGACACCGAAGCGGCAAGATCGTCCGCGGCCCACTGGAGCAGATCGACAGCTCCACCCTCGCGGGCGAGCCGGTCCCGGTAGCCGAGCTCCACGTAGCGACGGACGGCGATCCCCGCCGTCCCGTCCCGCCTGACGACGGCGTCGGCGACGAGCGCGAGCGCCTGCCCGGCCGTGGTGGCTCCGGCCTGCTGCCGATCGGCGAGGGCACCCAGGACGCCCCGCTGTTCCTCGGTCACCGCGGAGGCGGCACCGTCCATGGCGTGGGCGAGCGCCTCGCCGTACAGCCGCCATCGCAGCAGGACCGCCAACGTGGGATCGGCGTCCAGGTCGTCGAGGCGGGTGTCGACACGTGGCGGAAGTGGCCGGATGCCGGCGAGCCGCAGCGCCAGTCCTGCCTGCGCAAGTGCGGTGAGGGCTCCCATGGCCAATCCCGTCGCCCCCGAGCCCCAGGTGACGTAGACCCGGTCGTCCTCACCGACGTCGCCGAGCACCGCAGGCAGCACCCCGAGCACGTCCCCCTCAGACACTCCACCGGCCAGCACCACCTGGGTTCTCACGCCGGGGGACACCCGCGGCCAGGCCCGGTCGAGGAGCACCGCGAGGTCCTCCGTGGGCAGGCCCTGCCCCCGGCGATGCGGCTCCTCGGCCGTCGGCCTCCGCGTCCCGACAAGGACGACACAGAGGTCCTGCTCACCCTCGGCCCTCAACAGATCGAGGCACGAGGCCAACGGCGGCCGACCCTCCCCAGAGTCGACCCGGACCTCGGCGACAGCGGAGCGGACAGCATCCACGTCGCCCCTGTCCAAGGCCGCTCGAAGGTCCACGATCGCCTCGTCGAAGCCGGCTCGTCGAGCTCCCTCACCCGGCGCCGCCCTCCCCGGGGCCACCCGCGTCGACGCCAGGCTCAGGTCGGACTCACCCACACCGTGAATCAGCCATGTCGTCACAGATACATCCCATCACGTCACCGCGGGCTACACCGAGGGTTCCCTGACAGCTCGGCCAACGACGCGAGGCGCCGATCGCCAGCCCGGGCCACCGACGGGTCTCTCACCCAGCGTTCCGGGCCGGGACCCGTGCACCAGCTGCCACGACGAACCCGGGCCCGGTTCCGGCGCGGCGCCCGGCGCCCGAAGGTCACCGGAGCGCGCCACCAGCGACGCCGCACCGGCCACGGCCAGCACCGTCTGTCACGTTCGGCGGCATGTGGTTCAGGTGAGGTCAAGGTCCGTCAGGAGGTTCCGCCACAGGTCGATGACGGGGGTCGGGATCTCAACACGGCTGGCGAACCGGTAGCCCAGCAAGGGCTTGTCCTTGCGTCCGGAGGTTG
>JBHJOS010000017.1:0-36473 GCA_050329415.1 Kineosporiaceae bacterium | reverse complement strand
GCCGCCCGCTCGGACGTCACGAGGTCCTCGACCAGCACCGGGGCGCCGTCGGGACCGGTGAGGGGCAGCCGCCAGTTCGGGTACTCGTCGTTCGTCCCCGGCTGGTTGACCGCCCGGCGGTCGCCGGCGAGATCCGCCAGCGCGACCCCGACCAGCCGGGCCGGGGTCCAGGTGAGCATCCGGTGCAGCGCGTCCACCAGCTGCTCGGGCGTGTGGTCGACCGGCAGCAGGCCGAGGTCGAGCAGCAGCTCGACGAATGCCTTGCGGTCGGCCTCGTCGTGGGCCCGCTCCTCCTCGACCGACCGGGTCAGCAGGCCCAGTTCCTCCCGGACCGCGAGGTGCTCCCCGGCGAGGTAGCCCGCCGCGGGCGGCAGGTCGTGGGTGGCGACCGTCGCCAGGCACAGCTCCCGCCACGACTGCGGCCGGTGCGGGCGGCCTTCGCCGTCCTTCTCGAACCACAGGATCGACGTCCCCAGCACCCCGCGCTCCCGCAGGTGGTCCCGGACCCCCGGCTCGACGTTGCCGAGGTCCTCCCCGATGATCACGGCACCGGCGCGCGTCGCCTCCAGGACGAGAATCCCGACCAGGGCCTCGGCGTCGTAGTACACGTAGGTGCCGTCGGCGGGCCCAGCCCCCTCGGGGATCCACCACAGCCGGAACAGGCCCATGACGTGGTCGATCCGCAGCCCCGAGCAGTGCCGCAGGATCGACCGGAGCATGTCCCGGTACGGCGCGTAGGCCCGTTCGGCGAGGGCGTCCGGCCGCCAGGGAGGCTGCGACCAGTCCTGGCCGACCTGGTTGAAGGCGTCCGGCGGCGCCCCCACTGTGACGCCCTGGGCCAGGCAGTCCTGCAGTGCCCAGGCCTCGGCCCCGTCCGGGTGGACCCCGACGGCCAGTTCGTGCACCACGCCGAGTGCCATGCCCGCCTCGCGGGCCTGCCGCTGCACGGCGGCGAGCTGCTCGTCCGCCACCCACTGCAGCCAGCAGTGGAAGCGGATCCGCTCCGCCAGCTCGTCCTGCAGCGAGGCCACCCCCGGCAGGTCCGGCCGCCCGGCGAGGTCGGGCCAGCGCGACGGCGGCTCGCCGTAGTGCTCCCGCAGCGCGCACCAGGTGGCCCAGTCCCGCAGCCCGGCCCCCTCCCGGTCGACATAGGCCCGCAACGCCGCCTCGCGCGACGGGGACCGGGGCACCGCGTACACCTTCTCCAGTGCCGCGAGCTTGGCCGCCCACACGGCGTCCCGGTCGATGAGCTCGTCGCGTCGGTTGCGCGCCTGCAGCTCCTCGGCGCTCCACTCGATCACGGCGCGCTCCGCCGCCGGAAGGTACGCGGTCTCGCGGACGTCCTCGACCCGGATGTACAGCGGGCTGACGAAGCGCCGGCTGGACGGCAGGTACGGCGAGGGCTCGACGGGGGACATGGGGTCCGCCGCGTGCAGCGGGTTGACCAGCACGAAGCCGGCCCCGTGGGCGCGGGCCGCCCAACCGGCCACCTCAGCCAGGTCCGCGAAGTCGCCGTGGCCCCACGACCGGGCGGAGCGCACCTGGTAGAGCTGCGCCATCACGCCCCACTGCCGGGTCCGGGCGAGCGTCGGCAGGGCGTCGGGCACGACGACGAGCGCGCCGCGGTGCACCGCGGCGGTCCGCTCCTCGCCCTCGACCGGCGCCGCCTCGACCGTGACGACGATCTCGTGGTAACCGACGGGGAGGTCGGCCGGGAGCCCGGCGGCCAGTTCGATCGTCTCGACGCCGTCGACCTCGCGCCGGCCGATCCCCTGGCTCGTCACCAGGTCACGGGTGGAGCCGTCCTCGAGCACGATCTCCGCACGCACCTCGGTCCCGCTGGCCACGCGCAGGGCGACCTCGGAGCCGGCCCCCTCCCGGAGGACGGTCACCGGGGGCACGACCCGCCGCCACGGGCGCTCCTCGACCGCCGCCAGGGACGCCTCGACCGCCTCGTCCGTCGAGGCGTCGAGCCCGAGCGCACCAAGCACCGCGACCAGGGTGTGCCACGGCACCGTGACGTGACCGCCCTGCCAGTCCCAGTACTCGGTGGCGACCCGCTGGAGCGAGGCCAGCCGGGCGAGCTGCGGTCCGACGGTGTCCGGTTCCTCCACGGGGCCCGAGTCTGGCAGAGCACCCACCGTCCCCCGGCGAGCTCGACCACATCGGTGGACTTCGTATCGTGCGGGGTGATGCCTATCTCCGACTCGCCTCCCGCGCCACGACTCGATCACGTGGAGAACCTGCACGGCGTCGCCGTGGCCGACCCGTACCGCTGGCTCGAGGATCCCGCCGACCCGCGCACGGTGGCGTGGTCCACCGCCCAGGACGAGGCCTACGACCGGGCCGCCGCGGCCTGGCCGGGAGTCGCCGGCCTGGCGGGGACCCTGCGCGACCTGCTCCGGACCGGGTCGGTCGGCACCCCGACGTGGCGCGGGGACCGGCTGTTCGCCTCCCGCCGGGAGCCGGACGCCGAGCACCCCGTGCTGACGGTCACCGACCCGGGTGGAGCCCGGCGGGTCCTGGTCGACCCGGCCGCCCTCGACCCGTCCGGCACCACGACCCTCGATGGCTGGTCACCCAACCGTGAGGGCGACCTGGTGGCCGTGCTGCTGTCCCGCGGCGGCACCGAGGACAGCGAGCTGGTGGTGCTCGACGCCGGAACCGGCGAACGGGTCGACGGCCCGATCGACCGCACCCGCTACTCGCCGATCGCCTGGCTGCCTCGCCGGCCGGGTGACCCGGCGCGGTTCTACTACGTCCGGCGGCTGCCACCGGACGCCGTACCGGCCGGTGAGGACCAGTACCACCGCCGGGTGCTGCTGCACACCGTCGGCGCGGCCGCCGGCTCCGACGTCGAGGTGTTCGGCGCGGACCGGCCGAAGACCTCGTACTTCGGGGTGTGGGCGCGCGACGACGGCCGGTGGCTGGTGGTGTCCGCCTCCGACGGGACCGCCCCCCGGACCGATGTCTGGCTGGCCGACCTCGCCGGCTCCGCTCCCGCGGCGCCCGCGCTGCACCCGGTGGCCGTGGGGCTCGACGCGCAGCACTCCGTGTGGGTCGGCCGTGACGACCGGCTCTACGCCCACACCGATCTCGGCGCTCCCCGGGGCCGGCTGTGCGTCGCCGACCCGGCCCGCCCCGGCCACGAGCACTGGCGCGACCTGGTGCCGGAGGACGAGGGCTCGGTGCTGACCGACGTCGCCCTGCTCGACGGTCCCGACGGGCCCGCCACCCTGCTCGCCGTCGCTCGCACCCGGCACGCGGTCGGCGAGCTGACCCTGCACCGGGCCGCGGACGGCGCACCGGGACCCGAGGCGCCGGCCCTGCCCGGCCTCGGCAGCCTCGGGGGCCTGCGCACCCGCCCCGGCGGCAGCGCCGAGACCTGGGCGACATACACCGACGACACGTCGCCGGCCCGGGTGCTGCGCCTGGACACCGCCACCCGGGAGCCGCGACTGGAGGTCTGGGAGCTGCCGCCCGGGGAGCCGCCCGAGGGTTCGCCCGTGACCTCCCGGCAGATCGAGGTCACGAGCGCCGACGGGACGACGGTGCGCGCCGTCGTCGTGGCGCGGGCCGACGCCCTCACCGCCGACGGGACCCCTCGCTGCCCGGCGCCCACCGTGCTCTACGGCTACGGCGGGTTCGGCATCTCGATGACGCCGGGATACTCGGCGTCGGTCCTCACCTGGGTCCGGGCCGGGGGTGTGTGGGTGACGGCGCAGCTGCGCGGGGGCGGCGAGGAGGGCGAGACGTGGCACCGGGCCGGGATGCTCGCCGCCAAGCAGAACGTCTTCGACGACTTCCACGCCGTGGCGGACGCCCTCGTCGCCGGCGCGTGGACCACGCCGGGACAGCTCGCGATCTCGGGCGGCTCCAACGGCGGGCTGCTGGTGGGAGCGGCCCTGACCCAGCGGCCGGAGGCGTTCGCCGCGGTGCTGTGCTCGGCACCGCTGCTGGACATGGTCCGTTACCACCGGCACGGGCTGGGCGCGACGTGGACCTCGGAGTACGGCGACCCGGCGGTGGCGGAGGAGTTCGCCTGGGTGCACGCGTACTCCCCCTACCACCGCGTCGTCGGCTCCCCGACCGGGACCGCCTACCCGGCTGTGCTGTTCACCGTGTTCGACGGTGACACCCGGGTCGACCCGCTGCACGCCCGCAAGATGTGCGCGGCGCTGCAGCACGCGAGCGGCTCGGACCCGGCCGAGCGGCCGGTGCTGCTGCGTCGCGAGGCCGACGTCGGCCACGGCCAGCGCTCGGTCTCGCGGTCGGTGCGGCTGTCGGCCGAGGGGCTGGCGTTCCTCGCGGCGCACACCGGGCTCGAGTGGCCGTGGGCGGGCTGACCCCGCTCGCCGGTGCCGTGCCGAGCCCGCAGCCCTCGGAGGACGGCACGCCCGGCATCGACGTCCGCAACCCGCTGACGGACGGGCCGTGCGCCCAGGCCGACGACACCCTGTGCAGCTGGATCTACCGGCAGATCGACAACCGCGAGATCGCCCAGCTGCTCGACTTCCTCATCGGGGTGCCGCTGTTCATCCTCGCGGTGGTCGTGGGGGCCCTCGTCGTCCGGTGGCTCGCCCGCCGGGCCATCCGTCGCGGCGTCGACCGGATCGCCACCCAGCCCCGGCGGCGCGGGCGGCTCGACCTGTTCCAGGCGATCGACCCCATGGCCGCCGAGCGCCGGGTCCAGCGGGCCAAGGCCATCGGGTCGCTGCTGCAGGCGTCGGTGTCGGTCCTGGTGTGGGTGTTCGCGGGGTTCCTCATCCTTCCCGAGCTCGGCGTCCAGATCACCGGACTCGTCGCCGGGGCCGGCATCGCCGGGCTCGCGCTGGCGTTCGGGGCGCAGACGTTGATCTCGGACCTGGTCGCCGGGATCTTCATGATCGCCGAAGACCAGTACGGCGTCGGCGACGTCATCGACATGGGCGAGGCCAGCGGGGTGGTCGAGGCGGTCGGGCTGCGGACCACCCGGCTGCGGGCCGTGGACGGCACCGTGTGGCACGTCCGCAACGGCGAGGTCACCCGGGTCGGCAACATGTCGCAGGGCTGGTCGCGGGCGCTGCTCGACATCGAGGTCTCCTACCAGGAGGACGCGACCTACGTCATGGAGGTCCTCACCCGGGTGGGCCACGAGCTGCGCGCCGACGCCGACTTCGGCCCCAAGATCCTCGACGAGCCCGAGATGTGGGGGGTCGAGGCGTTCGGTGTCAACTCGGTGATCATCCGCATGATCATCAAGACCCGGCCGCTGGAGCAGTGGACGGTCGCCCGCGAGTTCCGCCGGCGGATCAAGCACGAGTTCGACCGGCTCGGCATCGAGATCCCGTTCCCGCAGCGCGCAGTGGCGGTGCAGACCGACGGCCCGGGCGGCGCCGAGGGCGCCGAGGGCGCCGAGGGCGCCGAGGACAGGACGGCCGAGCCTGGCGACCGCCCCCGGTACGGCGCCCGGGATCGGAACGAGGAACTGGTCCCCGTGGCGCCCGAGAGCGTCTTCGCCGGCCCGACGGGGGTCCGGCGCCGCCCGCCCGCCGAGGGCCTGTCCCGGGGCGACCGGGCCGACCGGGCCGGTCGCGGGGCCGATGCGGGGTCCGCGCCACCGGCGCCCGGACCACCGCGCGGGGAGGCCGAGGCGGCGACCGAGGCCGTCCCGGTGACGCGGGAGGAGCGGCTGCGGCGCGACGACCCGCTCTCCTGATCGGGCCGCCGTCCGGTCAGGGCACCGGCACCGCCGGGCGGCGGGCCGGGGTCCCGGGCTGCACCAGGGTGTACAGGTCCTCGAACGTGCCCAGGGTCCGGCCCAGGTCGTGGCCGGCTGCGAGGGCCCGGCTCTCGGCCCCGGCGGCGCGGCGCCGGGCGGTGTCGGTGACGAGCGGCGCCAGGGCGGCCGCCAGGGCGGCGACGTCCCCCGGCGGCACCAGGGCACCGTTGCGACCCGGCCGGACCAGGTGCGGCAGGGCGTGGGCGTCGGCGGCGACCAGTGGCAGGCCGGAGGCCATCGCCTCCAGCGCCGCGATGCACTGGAGCTCGGCGGTGCCGAGGGCGCAGAAGACGTCCATCGCGGCGTAGGCCGCGGGCAGCTCGGCGTCCGGGACGAAGCGCGCGAAGCGCACCCGCTCCGCCACCCCGCACCGGCGGGCGAGGTCCCGCAGCCGGTCCTCCTCGTGCCCACGGCCGACGACGAGCAGGCGGACCCCGGCGGCCGGCGGGAGCAGCGGCAGCACCCGGACCAGGTCGTCCACGTGCTTCTCCGGGTCCAGCCGGCCGACGTGCCCGACGGTCACCCCCGGCCCCGCCAACCCGTGGGCGCGGCGGAAGCCGGCCGCGTCCCGCCCGGGTCGGAAGCGGGCCAGGTCCATGCCGCACGACACCGGCAGGACGGGGCCCGGGACCCCCGCCGCCGCCAGCAGCGCCGCCTCGACGAGGGCCGCGGCGGTCGGGGTCGGCGCCGTCACGACGTGGGCGTCCGCGAACACCCGCCCGAGGTCGCGCCACGCCGCCCGGACCACCGCCCGCTCCGCGAGCCCCGGCAACCGCAGCTACGGGACGAGGTTGTCGGGCATGAAGTGGTTGGTGGCGACGACCGGGACGCCGGCCGCCCGGGCCTCCGCCAGCAGTGCCCGGCCCAGGACGAGGTGGCCCTGCAGATGCACGACGTCGGGGGCCACCGCGGCGAGCACCCGGCGGGCGTGACGGCGGGACCCGGCCGGAGGCACGACCCGGAAGCCGCGCTGGCCCGGCAGTGCCAGCGACGGCACTCGGTGCTCGACCATCCCGGAGCGCTCGACGGTGCCGCCCCGCCGGTCGAGCGCCGGGCACAGGACGTGGACCTCGTGCCCGCGGCCGGCGAGGCCCTCGGCGAGGCGCCGGGTGAAGTAGGCGGACCCGTTGACGTCGGGGGGGTAGGTGTCGTTGGCGACGAGGATCTTCATGCGGCGTCTCCCGGGGATCGGCGGGGCGGGCGGGCGACGGTCCGGACCAGCGCCCGGACCGCGGCGGCGAGCAGGACGGCCGCCAGGACGGCGAGCAGCGGCACCGCGGCGACGGCGACGCCGCCCGCGGGACCGAGCCGGTGGACGAGATCGACCAGGGTCGGCCCGGCCAGCACGCCGAGGCCCAGCAGGACCGCGGCCCGCGGGACGGTGGCGGCCAGGTCCCACCCGAGGAACCGGCCGTAACCGACGCGGGCCGCGCCCGCCGCGACGAGCACCGGGACGGCCGCGGCGTCGGCCACCTTGATCCCGGCGATCGCGAGCGGGAGCCGACGGCTCACCCGGTCCGCGGCCGCGCGGCGCCGCTCGTCGGTCACGCCGAGGCGCGCGGCGAGTCGGCGGACCCGCGGGCGCCCGAGCGAGCGGCCGAGGGTGAAGTACGCCGCGTCGGCGGCGAGGTCCGAGGCCACCACGACGACGAGGACGGGCAGCAGCGCCAGCACGGCCGCACCGACCAGCCCGCCGGCGGCGACGGTCGCCAGCGGACCCTCGACGGCGACCGCCGCCGCCACCCCGACGTACCCGGCGGCCCGAGGGATCCCCATGCCCGGGACGCTAGGAGCGCTCCGCCGCTGCCGGCGTCACCCCGCAGGACTCTCACGGCATGGTCCCCAGGTAGGGGGTGCCGCCCGCCCGGGGCGTCAGCGTTCCCCGCCGAGGCCGTTCTCGTAGGCGTACACGACGGCCTGGGTACGGTCGCGCAGCTGCAGCTTGTGCAGCACCCGGCCGACGTGCGTCTTGACGGTCTGCTCCGCCAGCACCAGCTCGGCGGCGATCTCGGCGTTCGTGAGACCGCGCGCGACCAGCCGCAGCACGTCAACCTCGCGGGGCGTCAGCCCGCGCAGCGCCGCCGGGCGGACCGGGACCCGGCTGCGGCGGCGGGCCACGTCCTCGACGAGCAGACGGGTCACCGAGGGTGCCAGCAGGGCGTCACCCCGGGCGATCACCCGCACCCCCTCGATGAGGTCGGCGGCCGCCCGTCCTTGAGGAGGAAGCCGCTGGCACCGGCCCCCAGCGCCTCGTACACGTACTCGTCGAGGTCGAAGGTCGTCAGCACGAGCACCCGGGGCGGGCCCTCGTCGCCGCGCGCGGCGACGATCCGCCGGGTCGCCTCGAGCCCGTCGACGCGCGGCATCCGAATGTCCATGACCACGACGTCGGGGCCCAGCTCAGCCGCCAGCCGCACCGCCTCGTCACCGTCCCCGGCCTGGCCGACCACGGCGATGTCGGGCGCCGTCTCGAGCACCGCCACCAGCCCGTCCCGCACCATGGCCTGGTCGTCCACGACGACGACCCGGATCGGCGCCTCGCCCGCGCCCCCGCCGGTCACGGCGACAGCGTGCCAGGCGGGCCGGGCGCCGGGGCACCGGCCGGCGGAGGTACCGGCAGGGTCGCGCTCACCTCCCAGCCGGCGGGCTCGCGCGGCCCGGCGTGCATCGTCCCCCCGAGCAGAGTGATCCGCTCGCGCATGCCGACGAGGCCGTAGCCGGCGCCCGGGGCGGGTCCCGGCCGGGTGGTCAGGTGCCCCGCCGGTGGCCGCCCCAGCAGGGACTCCGACGCCGCCGTCACCGCCCCGGCCAGTGCCCCCGCCGGGCGCGGAGCCCACCACAGCAGCAGCGCCGGCAGGGCGAGCCCGGACTGGACCCAGAGCCACGCCAGGTCCCGCCAGGTCGCCGGCTCCTGGAGCCGATGGACGAGGTCGTCGGCGGCACCCGGCACGGGTCCCGCGTACGGCGGGTCCAGCTCCCGGCCCGTGCGACCGGCGACCAGGCGGCGCTGCACGCCGGCGAGGCCGCGGACCGGCGGCAGCAGGACCGCCAGCAGGGGCCCGCCGACCATGACCACGACGAGGCAGGCCGACGCCGTGACGAGGATGGCGAGCGGCAGCGCGCCGACGCCGACCAGACCCGTCCGCAGCAGGAACCTGGCGTCCCGGGACAGCGCCACCGCGGGGCTCACGCCGGCACCCCGTCGTCCGCGACCCGCACCCGGAGCCGGTCGCCGGAGAACTCCAGCGCCACGGTCACCCGGGCGCCGGGGGCGTGCCGGCGGGCGTTGCTCAGCGCCTCCTGCACCAGCCGGTACACGGCGACGTCGATGGTGGCCGGCAGCGGACGCGGGTCTCCGTCGGTGGTGAGCGCAACCGCCATCCCGCCGGCCCGGGCGTCGGACACGAGCTCCGCCTGGTCCGGGACGCCGGGCTGCGGCAGCCGGTCGACGACCCCCTCGTCGCGGAGCACCGCCACGAGGCGGCGCGTCTCGCCCAGGCTCTCGCGGGCGGCGTCCCGGATGACGGTGAACCGGCGGGCGACCTCCTCCGGCAGGTCGGGGTGGCGCAGCAGCGCCGCCTCGGACTGCCAGGCCACCGTCGTCATGTGGTGGGCGACCAAGTCGTGGAGTTCCCGCGCGATGTGGGTCCGCTCACGCAGGACCGCCTCCCGGGCCAGGCCCTCCAGTTGCTCGGCACGCGCCGACTCCAGGTGGGAGCTCACCTGGCGCCGGGCCCGGACCCCGTCGCCGAGCGCCACGGCCGCGGCCGTCAGCACCCCGAGCACGAGCGCCGCGGGCAGCCCGTCCGGCCAGTCGTCGAGGTTCGCCAGCGTGGCGAGGGCGAGCGCCCCCCAGCCGGCCAGCCAGACCCCGACGGCCGTCCGGCGCGGTCGGGAGAGCGCGACGAGATACCCGAGCGCCGCCAGCAGGAGGGCGGAGGCGATCGGGACGACGCCGGGGGTCGAGGTCGCCGGGACACCCACGACGACCCCCGCCACCGCGGAGCGCCACGCCCACAGCGGGCCGCCGACCCCGATCACGAGCAGCGCCCCGGCCTGGAGCACGGCGGCCGCGACGTCGTAGCGGCTCTGCATGTCGCCGTACTGGACGATCAGCAGCGGGAACGCCGCGACGGCGGCCGCCGCCAGCAGTGCCCACCGGCGCCGGGACACGTGCCGGGGCCGGGGGGCCGGCCCGACGACGGCGTCGGTCACTCCCGCGACGGCCCAGGCCCACAGCCGCAGCGCGGTGCCGACACTCACCCCGGCGACGCTAGGGCGTCGGCGCCGCCCGGCGCGTCGCCCGCGGGTACCCGGTCCCGGCCGCTACCGGGGGAGGGGTCACACTCGACCGGTGCCGACTTCTCCCCGTCTCGTCCTCGTCACCGGCGCCACCGGGTACATCGGCGGACGCCTGGTGCCGGGGCTGCTCGCGGCCGGGCACCGGGTGCGGGTCCTCGTCCGGGACCCGGCCAGGCTGCAGGCGCACCGGTGGGCGGGCGACGTCGAGGCGGTCCGCGGCGACGCCCTCGACCCGGACGCCCTGGACCCGGCGATGGCGGGCGTCGAGGTCGCCTACTACCTCATCCACTCCCTCGGGACCGGACGGAGGTTCGAGCGAACCGACCGCCGGGCCGCCCGGACGTTCGCCACCGCCGCCCGACGGGCCGAGGTCTCCCGGATCGTCTATCTCGGGGGGCTCCACCCGGCCGACGACGACCTCAGCCCCCACCTGGAGTCGCGCAAGGAGGTCGAGGAGATCTTCCGGCAGTGCGGGGTGCCGACGATCGCGCTGCGGGCGGCCGTCATCATCGGGTCGGGATCAGCCTCGTTCGAGATGTTGCGCTATCTCACGGAGCGGTTGCCGGTCATGGTGACTCCCCGCTGGGTGGGGACGCGGATCCAGCCGATCGCGGTCCGGGACGTGCTGCGGTACCTCGTCGCGGCGGCGACCCTGCCGGCCGAGGTCCGGGGCGGCTTCGACATCGGCGGGCCCGACGTCCTGACGTACCGGGAGATGATGCAGCGCTACGCCCGGGTGGCCGGCCTGGAGCGGCGACTGATCCTCCCGGTCGGCGTGATGAGCCCCCGGCTCAGCTCGCACTGGATCGGCGTGGTGACACCGATCCCCAACCGGCTGGCCAGGCCGCTGGTCCAGAGCCTCGTCAACGAGGTCGTGGTCCGGGACGACGCGATCCGCCGGCTCGTCCCGGACCCCCCGGGGGGTCTCACGGGCTTCGACCGCGCCGTCGAGCTGGCGCTGGCCCGGGTCAGGGAGGCCAAGGTCCTCACCCGCTGGTCGGGCGCCTCGGAGCCCGGGGCACCCAGCGACCCGCTCGCCGCCGACCCGGACTGGGCGGGCGGTTCCCTGTACATCGACGACCGGTCGACCCTGGTGCGGGCGTCCCCACGGACGCTGTGGCAGGTGGTCGAGGGCATCGGCGGCGAGAACGGCTGGTACTCCTCGCCCCTGGCGTGGTGGATCCGGGGCTGGATGGACCGCGCCTGGGGCGGGCCGGGCCTGGCGCGCGGGCGCCGTGACCCCCGCCGGCTGAACATCGGGGACGCCGTGGACTGGTGGCGGGTCGAGGAGATCGTCGACGGTCGGCTGCTGCGGCTGCGGGCCGAGATGCGCCTGCCCGGCCTGGCCTGGCTGGAGCTCTCGGTGTGCCAGGACCCGGTGGGCCGGACGCTGTTCCGGCAGCGGGCGCTGTTCCATCCCCGGGGCCTGCTCGGTCACCTGTACTGGGCAGCGGTGACGCCGTTCCACGGCGTCGTCTTCGGCGGGATGCAGCGCAACGTCGCCCTGGCCGCCGCCGCCCTGGGGCGGCAGGTCGACCATGCCCAACGACTGGACCGCGAGGCGGCCCCCGGCCTGTGAGCCGACGCTCCCGGTGCCGCACCCCCGGCCGCACCGCGGCGACGGCAGGCCGGTGCCCGGGTCACACGAGCCAGCGGGCGGCGTAGGGCGGCAGCGGGAACCCGCCCGTCGCGTCGATCCGCACCGGTGTCCCGGACAGCGTGTCCCGCGGCCGGCCCGGGACGTGCCGGAGCACCGAGCCGTCGACCCGCACCAGCCGTCCCGACACGTTGTACAGCCCGAGCATCGGACCCACCGGATGACGGCGGAGCACGGCGAGCACGGCCGGTTCGCCGACGTCCACGATCCCCGAGTCGACGGAGGCGTGCAGCTGCGGCAGTCCGGCCCGCACCCGGGCGAGGTGCCGCAGCCCCGTGAACACCTGACCGGTCACCGTCGACGCGTCGAACCGGTCGTCCGCCCGCTCGCCCCACGGCGACGCCCCCCACGGCTGGGCCGGGCGGTGCAGCCACCGGGAGTCGCCGGCCCGGACCGGGTCGGCGTCCCACGCCAGGTCACCTCGCAGCGCCAGCTCGTCACCGCTCCACACCACGGGCAGCCCGCCCCACCCCAGCACGATCGCGTGCACGAGGAGTATCCGGGCCACGGCGTCGTCCAGCGCGGCCTCCCGCGGGGACCCCGGGGGGAGTTCCAGTGCGGCCTCCAGTCCGGCGAGCCGTGCGGTCGACCCGACGACCCGCTCCTCGCCGTGCCCGGGCGGGGGTCCCGTCGGCACGTCGACCCGGAACCCGGCGCCGCGCGCGAACGAACCGGGGTGCTGCCCGGTGTAGAAGCCGGTGAGGAAGGCCCGGTGGTCGGCACCGTGAACACCCACAGCCGCCGCGTCCGCGTCCGACACCCGCCACCGGATCTCGTCATGGTCGCGCACGGTCAGCGTCCACGCCGTACCCGGCGGGTGATGCGGGACGCGCCTGAGCGCCCGGGCCGCCAGTTCGGTGCGGCCGGTCGCGAGCATGGCCCAGACGTGGGTCGCGAGATCGTCCCGAGCGGCCAGGTCCGCGCCCCGGCCGGCCCGGCGCCCCCGGCCGGTGTAGGCGCCGGGATCGTCGTCCGAGACGGTCGCGGGCGCGGCCACGGCGAGCGCCGGCGCGGCGATCCGCAGGGCCGCCCGCAGCGCCTGGAGCAGCGCCCCCACCTCGGGCAGGTCGCGGCAGTCGGTGCCGTCCCGCTTCCACGCGAAGGGCAGGCCGACCAGGCGCAGCACGTCCACCCCGAGGTTGGCCAGCGAGCACATGATGTCGAGCGAGGCGCAGAAGACGTCGCTGTTGGACCAGTCGAGGTCCCACTGCCAGGGATGGAACGTGGTCCAGACCGCGGCACCGAGCTCGTCGTCCCAGGTGAACGGCGGGGCCGCCCCGGGCCATGCGGGTGGCACACTGCGGGCCAGCCGGTCGACCCGGGCGCCGTCGGAGACGACGTGGAACGCGCCGCGGTACCGGCGCCGGCCGATGCGGGCCCGGCGCGCCCACTCGTGCTCGCGGGCGACGTGGGTGAGGACGAGGTCGAGGCCGAGTCCCATCCCGTGACCGTGGAGGTCGGCGGACAGCGCCGACAGCTCGTCGACGGCGCCGAGGTCGGGCCGCACGCTGCGGTGGTCGGCCACCGCGTGCCCGCCGTCGTGGGGCTCGGGTCGGGGAGTCTGCAACGGCAGCAGGTGCAGCACCGTGACCCCGAGGTCGTTCAGGTACGGCAGCGTCTTGCGGATGGCGACGAGGTCGCCGGCGAACCGGTCGGCGTAGGCGGCGTAGGCGAGCTGGTCCGGCGCCGCGAACCAGTCGGGACGGACCAGGCGATCGAGGTCACGGCGGCGCAGCCGGGCCGGGCGGCGGGCGACGCTGCGGGCGACGATCTCGGCGACGTCGGCGTCGAGTTCCTCGAGCTCGTCCGTCGGGTACACCTCGGCCGCCGCTTCCGTGAAGTCCGGCCACCAGCGATCGACCCGGGCCTCGAACAGCTCGGCCTCGACCGCGCCCACGCGGTCCTGGATCGGCGGTCCGAGACTGGGGAACGGCCTGGTGGTCACGGGTGACGGCCCTCCATGCGATCGCGGGTGGGGGACGAGCCGGCGAGCGGCTCGCCGGGTGGCGCGGGCGAGGCGGCGACGAGCCCGTCGACCTCGCGGGCGTCGTACCAGGACAGGGCGAGGCCGTCCAGGTCGTCCCGGGCGGCCTCGAACGCCGCGTCGTCGCCCGCCCGCAGGGCAGCCGCCGCCCGGGCGACCGCCGCGGCCGCGGCCCGGTCGTCCAGCAGCACGCTCGCGACGTCGGCGCGGCGCACCGGTCGGGTGCACTCGACGGCGGCCGGGTGGGCGTCGCCCGACGCGGCCCGGACGGGCACGTCGGCGGCGACGACGACGCGGCACGGCGGGGCCGCCGGGTCCGCGGCGATCAGCTCGAGCGCGGCGTCCGCGGCGGCCAGGAGAGCGGCCTCGGCGAGCTCGTCGGCCACATCGCCGGCGCCGTGCCCGCGGGCCAGCGGCCCGAGCTCCGCCGCGAGCCGGTCCGTCACCGCGAAGGCCGGGACCCCGGCGAGACCAGGAGCCGCCGACAGCGCCCGCAGACCGGTGAGCGTGACGGGTACGTACGCCCGCGTGCCGTCCTTCACCGGGCCGCCTCGCCCAGTTCGGCCAGCGCCTCGGGCACCGCGTCGGCCAGGGAGTCGAGGTCCGCGGCGGCGTCCCAGTCGCCGGTCAGCCCGTGGAAGACGTGCCCGTCGTAGGACGTCACCCCGACCGTCACGGCGTGGCCGGGGCGCAGCGGCATCACGGGGTACGACTCCCGGAGGCGGGCGCCGGCCGCGAAGCGCGGCTCCTGAGGACCGGGGACGTTGGTGACGACCAGGTCGCAGGCCCTCCGGGCCAGCCGGGCGGCGACCCGGGCACCGAGCCCGTGCAGGGTCGGCGGGGCGAAGCCGGCGAGCTCGGCCAGTTCACGAGCCGGCACCGATGTCCGCGGAGTCGCCTGGAACGCCACGTGGTGCAGCCGCAGGAGCGGGTTGGGCTCGCCGACCGGGAGGTCCACGACGTGGCTGTCCACGGTGTCCGGCCGGTCGACCGAGACGGGGACGGCCGCGCGCAGGACCGCGGCGGGGACTGCCCCCGTGCCGCGGCGCTGCAGCCAGATCCGCAGGGCGCCGGTGAGCACCGTGAGCACCACGTCGTGCACGGTCGGGGTCCCGGCCGCCACCTGGCGCGCCACCTGCTGGTAGTCCGCGAGGTCGGTGCGCACCGCGGCGAATCGGCGATGCGGTGACGGGGCGGCCTCCAGCGGTCCCCGCCCGGTTCTGCCCGTCCGGGCCGCCTGGTCGGCGCTGCGGGCCATCCCGGCCGCGGCCCGGGCGAGGCCGACCGCCGGCCGGGCGAAGGCGGTCAGGCGAACAGGGTGCGCCATCGCGCCCAGCACGGCGGAGGCCACCAGGTCGCCCGTGCTCGGCTCCGGGGCCGGTGACCAGGACCACGCGGGCGCGTCCGGGGACACCGGCCGGTCGTCCAGCAGGACCTGGGCGAGGTCGACCGCGTGCGCCTCGTCGAGCAGCACCTGATGCGTCTTCGTCACCACGGCCACGGCCCCGCCGGCGAGGCCGTCGACGACGTAGGCTTCCCAGAGTGGACGGACGCGGTCCAGCGGCCGGGCCACGATCCGTCCGACGAGCTCGCGCAGTTGGG
Source organism: Kineosporiaceae bacterium (assembly GCA_050329415.1). GTDB lineage: Bacteria > Actinomycetota > Actinomycetes > Actinomycetales > JBBAYJ01 > JANNOG01. Next base: position 21,167 of record JBHJOS010000017.1, on the reverse strand, counting down.
CCGCCTCGCCGGGGCGCGGCACCGCCGTGCGGCGGACGTGGTAGCCGGGATCGAAGCGGACGTCGTCGATCCAGACCGGTGCCGCCAGCCCCGCCGGCACCGGGCGCAGTCGCTGGCGGTAGCGGGGGACGTAGGCGATCCGTCCCACGATGTGGTTCGCGACCACCCCCGGGTCCAGTTGGCGGCCCGGGCCGGGGTCGAGGATCAGCACGGTGCCGACATGCGCGGGCGCGTCCGAGCGCTCCTCGCGCAGCACCGCCGCGTCCATCTCTCCCAGTCGGTCCGGCACTCCGACAGCCTAGATGCGCGGGATCGCCCCACCCCCCGGCGAGCGCCGGCCGCCGGGGCGGCCGTCGACGAGCGACAGCACGTCCGCCCGCGTCGTTCCGACCTCGACGTGGAGGACGGCGGCCATCCCGGCCGCCTGCGCCGCCCGGACGTTGACGTCGAAGTCGTCCACGAGGACGCAGGAGCCGACGTCGAGCCCGAGCCGGTCCGCCACCAGCCGGAAGATCTCGGGCTGGGGCTTGCGCAGGCCCACCCGGCCGGACACGACGACCTCGTCGAACTCCCGGGCGAAGACGTCCTCCGGGTAGTGCTCACCCCACGAGTTGCTGAGCACGGCGGTCCGCAGTCCGCGGGCCCGCACCGCGCGGACCAGGTCGATCATCCGGGGGTCGAGCGTCCGCAGGGCAGCCAGCATCCGCTCCAGCAGGCCGTCGGCCCGGACCGGGGAGCCCAGGCCGGCGAGTTCGTCCGCCAGCGTCGCCTCGAAGTCCGCCGGCGGCAGCTCACCTCGCTCGAGGGCGTGGACCGGAGAGTCGGGGACCGCGCCCGGGGCCTGCCCCGGCCGGTCCGCGCCCAGCCCGACCCAGCGGCGCATGAGCACCTCGAAGTGGGCGGGCGCCACGCGGTCGCGGACCAGCCAGTCCTCGAACGCCTCCCGCAGCGACGCCGCCGTCAGGACACCGCCCCAGTCCAGGACGACCGCCTGGTACCCGGGTCCAGCCGTCGGCGTCGCCGTCACGCGGGCACGCTACGGCCTGCCCGCCGTCGCCGGGACCGGGCGGGCGGGGGCAACGGTCGCCCGGACAGGTCCGCAGCGAGCCGACGCAACCCCGCGCGCAGCGGCGACGCCGGCGCGGTCTCGGCGAGCGTGCGTCCCGCGAGCAGGGCAGCGTCCGCCGTCACCGGGTCCCAGGGCAGCAGGGTCGGTTCGGTGACGGCGGCGAAGCGTTCGAGGGCGGCTCGCACCCGGCGCCCGGGATCAGGCCCGACCGCCGACGCGCGGAGCTTGTTGACGACCACGGCGGGCGCGGGCGCGACGATGCCGAGGGCGGCGAGCTCCTGGCACGAGCGGACGAGTCGCTGCAGGCCGACGGGGTCGGCCGCCCCGACCGCGAGCAGGCAGTCGGCGTCCTCGACTGCGGTGAGGGTGGCCCCGTTGCGGCGTGGGGCCGTGACGTCGAGCAGCGCGTCCTCCTCACGGTCCAGCGGGGCCGCGACGTCCACGACGACGACGTCGGCGACCCGGCGGGCCTCGCGGAGCACCGCCGCCAGGCCCGCCGGCCGGAGCTCGGGCCACCGCGCGCTCCGGGTGATCCCGGTGAGCAGGCGCAGCCGCGGGAGGACGACCGGGGCGAGACGGTCGAGGACCGCGGGGCCGAGCCGTCCGTCGAGACCGGCCCGGGCGGCCAGGACCACGCCGGCGGCCTCGTCGAGGACGCCGAGGTGCGAGGCCACCGACGAGGCATGGGTGTCGGCGTCGACCAGCACGACCTCCAGGCCGCCGGCCGCCATCTCGGCGGCCAGGCCGACGGCCACGGTGGTCCGCCCGGGCGCCCCGGGGCATCCCCACACAGTGACGACTCGGCCGGGCGGGCGCACGGCGACGGTGTCGTCGGGGGGCGGCGTGCCGGTGGGGGGCGGCGCACCGACAGCGCCCGCCGGATCCGCGGCGGCGCGAGGGCGCCCGCGGGGCGGCAGCGTCGGCACCGGGTCGCTGTACCCGGCTCCGGTCCGCAGCGCCGCGCGCCCGCCGTCCGCCGGGCGGGCCTGGTCCTCCCTGGTCGCCCGGAGATCGGTCTCGCGACCGGCGCCCCGGCCCGGTGTGGTGAGTTCGTCCACCGCATTGCCGGGCACCGCCTCGCCGGGCACCGCATTGCCGGGCACCGCCTCGCCGGGCACCGCATTGCCGGGCACCGCCTCGCCGGGCACCGCCTCGCCGAGCACCGCGGCGACGACCCGCGCGAGGGCACCGGGAGCGGGGGGGACCACGAAGGACACCGCGTCGTCGGCCCCGATGGCCCGCAGCCGTCGTCGGCTGTCCCGATCGGGGTCGACGACGCCGACCACTCGCAACCCGCGCCTGCGCAGCCGGGCCACCACGTCGGCGTCGAGACGCGGCATGCCGCCGCTGACGACGGCGACCACGCCGTGCCCCGCCTCCGCGGCGGACAGCAGTTCGGCGATGTCAGCGCAGCGCCGGGTGACCCGGGTCCGCGGGTCACCCTCGAGGGCCTCGACGAGCGCCGGCTCGGCCGGACCCGTCAGCGCGGTGAGAACCCCCAGCGGGGCCGGATCCGGCAGGTCGAGAACGTCGGTCATCGCCCCGGGACGCTGCCCGGCACGGGCACGAGGTCGATCCGGTGACCGTTGGCCAGCGCCCCGAGCACGCGCCCCGTGCCGTCGTCGTCCAGCAGCACCCCGACCGTGGTCGCGGTGCTGCCCACGGCCGCCAGCCCGGTGTCCCCGCCGTCGACGGCGGCCACCTCGACCCCCGCCAGGGCCTTCTCGGGGGCCACGGCCCCGGCCGGGTCGGGGGCGACGGGTGCGATCCAGACGTCGACGAGCGCGCCGGGGGCGATTCCGGACGGCACGGCTCCCTCGACCGGGACCGACACGGGCCGCAGGGCGAGCGCTCCGGCGCTGCCGACGGCCGAGCGCGGCACGATCTCGCCGGTCCCGACGGTGCGGACGGCCACGGCGTCGGGCGGAGGAGGCGTGTCGGCCGTGAGGTAGCGGTGGAGGGTTCCGTCGAGGCGGACCCGGACGACGTCGAGGTCGGCCTCTCCCAGGGTCGCACCGGGAGTGAGGGTCCGCCGCGCGGCGTAGACGGCGACCGTGTCGTCGGCGGCCGTGACGACCCCGACCCCCAGGGCGACGGACCCGAGGACCAGCACGGCGCCCACCGCCAGGCGGGGATCCCGCCAGGACGGGCGACGCAACCTGGCGGCCCGCCCAGACCCGGGCAGGCCGGTCCGTTCGGTTCCGAGGAGGCCCGCTCCGTGCATGGACGGGGATTATGCCGAAGTCCGGCACCGGCGCGCGACCACTCGTCCACAGGGTCAGGTGACGTCGTCCGTCCACAAGTGACTGCGTGGACCACCGAACGGCACCGTCCTGGTCGACAATGATGCGGTGCCGCGCTTCGTTCCCCTCACCGATGTCGCCGAGACCCTGAGCGTCTCCGCCGCCCAGGCCTACGCCCTCGTCCGCAGCGGGGAACTGCCAGCCATCCAGGTCGGGGGGCGGGGGCAGTGGCGGGTGGAGGTGACGGAGCTGGAGGCCTACATCGACCGGAAGTACGCCGAGACCCGGCAGCTCGTGGCACGTCGGGACCCCGACCGTGGCCCCGACGGCCAACCCGACTCTGCCCTCGAGGACACCGTGGACGGCCCGTCCCAGCCCGGCCGCTGACGCCCGGGCGCCCGGGGCGCCGGGGCGCCGCGGCGCCGGGGCCGCAGCGGCCCGTCAGACCGCGGAACGGACGGCGACGACCGCGGCCAGCGGGACCGTGTCGACGATCGCGCTGACGTCCAGATCCCCGCCGGGGACTCGCCGGCAGACGTCGATGTGGTCGGCTGCCACCCGGTGCACGACGCCCGCGACCTCACCGTGGGTGGTGGCCACGCGCACCGGCAGGCGTGCCCGGGCCAGCCCGCCCAGGGCATGACGCAGACCGAGCCGTGACAGGACCACCGACGCCTCGGTGAGGCCGGCAGGTCCGAGGCCGGACATCACAGTGATCGCGCGCAGGGGCACCAGGCAGCGGACCTCCCCCGCCCCAGCGAGGACGACGACGTCGACGCCGGCCCCGACGACGCGCCCACGGGCGTGGCCGCCGTCCGACAGGCCGAGCGCGACATCGCGGCCGGCGTGCGCACGGAGCCGGTCGGCCAGGCTCATCGCCGCCACTTCGTGCCGCGCCCGCTCGGCGACCTCGGCATCGAACTCGGCCTCGTCCCCGGCCGCCAGGCGCGCCTCGAGATCGGCGAACAGCGCCTCCCATCGCATGGGAGGAGCATATCCACAGACATCCTTCGAGTCTTGACGATGTCAAACTTCATCAAACAGCATCAAGCATGGTCAAGTCGATCCTGTCGGGTGGAGTGCTGCGCGGCCTCGCCGTGTCCGTCGCCCTGGTGACCGCGCCGGCGGTGGCCTGCACGGCGACGGGAGTCGCTGCGATCCGACTCCTGGGGGCGGGCACGACCCGTTCGTCGACCCCGGATGACATCGTCGCCCTTGGGGTGACGGTGGCGCTGGCGGTCGCCCTCGCCTGGCTCGCCGCAGCCGTGGCGGCCGGGTGCGTCGACGCGGTGCGCCACCTGGTGGACGCCCGGCCGGCCCCTCTGCCACGGGCCCGGGGCCGAGGGGCCGTGAGCGCGCTGGCCTGCATGCTGGTCCTCGCCGCTGCGACACCGGCGGCCGCGGCCGGGTCCCTCGCCCCGCCGGTGGCACCGGCGGCGTCTCTGGCGGCATCACCGACGGCACCGACCGAGGGTCCCGCCCGAACGGCCGATCCCGCGGGGAGCCTGCCAGGTGCAGCAGCTCCGGGCGCCGCCCGGTCCGCGGGCGAGCCGGGCCACTCGACCCGGCCCGCGCCCGTGCCCGGCTGGGTCCCCCGGGTCTCCCGCACCCCGCCCACGGTGACGGCCCTCGTCACCGCCCCGAGCACCGCCGGCCAGCCGTCGCCGGGTCAAGCCCCTCACGTCGTCGTCGAGGGCGACACCCTGTGGGACATCGCCGCCCGGCGCCTGGGTGCCGCGGCGACCGCCGCCGAGGTCGCGGCGGACTGGCCGCGCTGGTGGCGGGCGAACCACAGGGTCATCGGCGACGACCCGGACCTGCTGCGACCCGGCCAGGTCCTCCACCCGCCCCCGCGGGCGGGCTGACCCAACGCGCCCCGGCGAACCGCCCCCGTCCCGCCCTCGGAGGAACCAGTGTCCGTCGCCGCCGCCCTGCCCCTGCTGCGCGTCCGTACCGCCCCGGACAGCGAGCCCGCTCCCCTCGCCGCCCCGCCGGGACCGCGGCCCGACACCGCTCCTCACCGTCAGCTCCGGCTGGTGGTCGGTAGCGACGGCGCCCCAGCCGGCGGTGCCGGGCGCGCGCCCGGTCGCCCCGACCCGCAGGCGTTCGCGCGCGCCGTGTGCCAGGGTGTCGTCGACGTGCTGGCCGGCCAGCGCGCGCCACAGCAGATGATGCGGTGGCTGCGCCCCGACGTCTTCGACTGGCTACGACGGCGAGCCTCCCGGGTACCGACCCCTTCTCCGGGTCGGCCCGGTCGGCGCCCGGTCGTCCGCTCCGTCCGTACCTGCCGGGTGTCCCCCGACGCGGTCGAGGCGTCGGCAGTCGTCATCGACGGGCGGCGGGCGCGTGCCATGGCGGTCCGCCTCGAGGGCGTGGGTCAGCGCTGGCGGGTGACCGCCTTGATCATGGGATGACAAGGAGGTCGAAGGCGGAGGACGAGCGAGCCCGTCAGCTCTGCTTGCGCGATCGCTTCTCGGCCGCCCGGCGTTGCGCCCGGTTCGCGGCGCCCTGCCCGGCACTGCCCGGCTCGCCCGCGGCGCTGCGGGCAGCTCGTCGCCCGCCGGTCGAGGTCCGCTCCACGGGGTTCTCGGGGTCGAGCGTGGGAGCCGAGTACTGCAGCGCCCCGACCCGCTCGTCCGCCAGACCCGGCACGGAGATGCGCGGATCCCCGCCGTCGGCCCCGGCCCCCCGCCGCGTGTCGAGGGTGCCGTCGTCGATGGTGGCCGCGGGCGACTGAGCGGCCGCGCGCCTTCCGGTTGCCGTGCCGCCACCCGCGAGCACGGTCGACGCGGCCACCGGGGCCGCACCCACCGCCAGGGCCGACGGTCCGTCGGCGGTCGCGGCTTCCGTCCCGCCATCGGTGACGGGGCGCACCTGGGCGGCGAAGACCAACCGGACCGACTCCTCCTTGAGCCCCTCGACCATCGCCTGGAACAGCTGGTAGCCCTCGCGCTGGTACTCGACCAGGGGGTCCCGCTGTGCCATCGCCCGAAGACCGATGCCCTCCTTGAGGTAGTCCATCTCGTAGAGGTGCTCGCGCCACTTCCGGTCGAGCACCCCGAGGACCACTCGACGCTCGAGCGTCCGCATGGTCTCCTCCCCCAGCTCGGCCTCGCGCTCGTCGTAGCGGGCGAGGACGTCCTCGGTGAAGGTCTCGACCAGCCGGCGCCCGTCCAGGCCGTTCTGCCCGCCGGCCTCCTCGACGAGGTCATCGAGCGTCACCCCGGGGGCGTAGACCTGGCGCAGCTCGTCCCACAGGGCGTCGAGGTCCCAGTCCTCGGAGTGCCCCTCGGCGGTGCCCGTGGACACGATCGCCTCGACGGTGTCGGTGGCGAACTGCCGCATCTGCTGGCCCAGCTCCACGTGCTCGAGGACCTGCCGACGCTCGGCGTAGATGACCGTGCGCTGCTTGTTGAGGACGTCGTCGTACTTGAGGACGTTCTTCCGGATCTCGAAGTTGCGGGACTCGACCTGGGTCTGGGCCGACAGGATCTGACGACTCACCATCTTCGACTCGATGGGCACGTCGTCGGGGATCCGGGCGGCGTTGAGGAACGACTCCACAAGCCCGGCGTTGAACATCCGCATGAGGTCGTCGGTCAGCGACAGGTAGAAGCGACTCTCCCCCGGGTCGCCCTGGCGACCGGACCGCCCGCGCAACTGGTTGTCGATTCGGCGGGACTCGTGGCGCTCCGTGCCGAGCACGTACAGGCCGCTCGCCTTCACGACCGACTCACGGTCCTTCGCCACCCGCTCCTCGGTCTCGGCGAGCACCTGCGACCAGGTCGCCTCATACTCCTCGGCGTCCTCGACCGGGTCCAGGCCGCGCGCGCGCATCTCCTCGACGGCGAGGAACTCGGCGTTTCCGCCGAGCATGATGTCGGTGCCCCGGCCCGCCATGTTGGTGGCCACGGTCACCGACCCGGACAATCCCGCCCGGGCCACGATCGTCGCCTCCCGCTCGTGCTGCTTGGCGTTGAGCACCTCGTGGCGGATGCCCCGCTTCTGCAGCAGCCGCGACAGGTGCTCCGACTTCTCGACGCTGGTGGTGCCGACAAGGATCGGCTGGCCCTCGGCGTTGCGCTCGGCGATGTCCTCAACGACCGCGGCGAACTTGGCCTCCTCGGTCTTGTAGACGAGGTCGGGCTGGTCCACTCGGACCATGGGCATGTTGGTCGGGATGGGCACCACGCCCAGTCCGTAGATCTGCTGGAACTCGGCGGCCTCGGTCTGGGCCGTGCCGGTCATCCCCGAGAGCTTGTCGTACAGCCGGAAGTAGTTCTGCAGCGTGATCGTCGCCAGCGTCTGGTTCTCGCGCTGGATCGGGACCCGCTCCTTGGCCTCGATCGCCTGGTGCATGCCGTCGGAGTAGCGCCGGCCGGACAGGACCCGGCCGGTGTGCTCGTCGACGATGAGGACCTGGGACTCGACGACGACGTACTCCTTGTCGCGGCGGTACAGCTCCTTGGCCTTGACGGCGTTGTTCATGAAGCCGATGAGCGGCGTGTTGTGGGGGTCGTAGAGGTTGTCGATCCCCAGGTGGTCCTCGACGAGCTCGATGCCCGCCTCGTTGACCCCGATGGTGCGCTTCTTCTCGTCCACGTCGTAGTGGGCGTCGCGCTCCATGCGCCCGGCGAGGCGGGCGAACTCCTCGTACCACTTCTGCTGCTGCTCGACCGGACCGGAGATGATGAGCGGGGTCCGCGCCTCGTCGATGAGGATGGAGTCGACCTCGTCGACGACCGCGAAGTGGTGCCCCCGCTGCACGAGGTTCGCGGTGTCAGTGGCCATGTTGTCGCGCAGGTAGTCGAAGCCGAACTCGTTGTTCGTCCCGTAGGTGATGTCGCAGCGGTAGGCCTCGCGGCGCTCGGCCGGGGTCATCCGCGACAGGATCACGCCGGTCGTCAGGCCGAGGAACCGGTACACCCGGCCCATGAGGTCGCTCTGGTACTCGGCGAGGTAGTCGTTGACCGTGACGACGTGAACGCCCTGACCGGCGAGCGCGTTGAGGTAGGCCGGGGCGGTGGCGACGAGGGTCTTGCCTTCACCGGTCTTCATCTCGGCGATGTTCCCGAGATGCAGCGCCGCCGCTCCCATGATCTGGACATCGAAGTGCCGGAAGCCGAGGGTGCGCCGGGCCGCCTCGCGGACCACGGCGAACGCCTCGACGGTGAGGTCGTCGAGGGACTCGCCGTCGGCCAGCCGGGCCCGGAAACGATCCGTCTCCTCACGCAGCTCGGCGTCGCTCAGCGCCCGGATGTCGTCCTCCAGCAGGTTGACCTGGTCGGCGACACGGACGAGACGCTTGAGGATCCGGCCCTCGCCGGCCCGGAGCACGCGCTCCAGAATCTTCACAGGGACTCCTGTTCGCGGGTGACGTCTCATCGTAGGGGCGGCCACGGCCGCCCGGGTCCGGCGACCGCCGAGGCGTGCGTCCGCCTACGAACTGCCAACGACGGTCGCGTGCTCCGGGTGCCGGGCCAGCCAGTCCCGGACGTACGGGCACCGGGGGTCGATGCGAACGCCCTGGGCAATGGCGGCCTCGACGAGGTGCGCCACGAGACGCCCGGCGTGTCCGTGACCTCGCATCTCCGGCATGGTGACGGTGTGGTCCACTCGCCACACGGCCCCCCCGGCGGACTCCACCGGGGTGTACTCCAGCCAGGAGACCGGGCGGCCGTCCAGCGCGAGCTCGAAGCGGGCGGCGTCGGGGTGGTGCCGGACGACCTCGTCGGGGGCTGCGGGACTCACGCCGCCATGATCCCACGTGCCCGGGAGGGGCGGGGTGTTCAGCCGGGGAACGGCGGCCACGGTCCGGCGGCGAGCCGACGGTTGCGCTGCTGCGCCCCCATGACGGCGTCGATGATCGACCACAGGACGACACCGACGGCGACCAGGACCGGGAGGACGAGCCAGAAGAGCGTGAAGAGGAACGGCAGGTTGACCAGGTAGACGACGAGGAAGGCCACGCCGCCTGCCGAGTTGCCGTTGTAGAACTGGCCCAACCCGGGCAGCAGCCACGACAGCAGGGCGGCCAGGGCGGGCTCCTTGCGGTTCAGGTGAACGAACGGTGGCGGCGGGTAGGACGGGTGCGCTGCCTGGGGGAAGCCGCCGTACCCCGGAGGCACGCTGTAACCCGGGTAGGCCGCCGGCACCCCGGGCGGGGGCGTCGGCACCGGGTGTCCGGGCGGGACCGGGCCGTGCGGGTGCGCCTGGGGCAGGGACACGGGAAGCCGCGGGTCGAACCCGCCCGGGCCCCCGGCCGTCGGATGCTGGCTCACACTGCCCTCCCGCGGCGCAAGAACCGTCTCACCGACCGTAGCCGCCGGGACCCCGTGATCGCCGATCTCTCGACAATCACAGGCATCGACCGAGGTCGCCGGCCAGGCCCCCGCGCTCGGGCGGGGCCAGGCGGGTCAGACCCAGCCATCCGGCAAACCGCCGGAGCTCGTCGGCGAGGGCGTCGGCGGTGTCGTCCGGGGCGTGGGGCTCGGCCCAGGCGGAGAGCACCTCGAGCGTCCCGGCGGCCCGGTCGGCGCGCAGGTCCACCCTGGCCGCGAGGGACCCGCGCAACAGGAACGGCAGCACGTAGTACCCGTGGACCCGACGCTCCCGGGGGACGTAGATCTCGAGCCGGTAGCTGAACCCGAAGACGCGCTCGGTCCGCGGCCGCGTCCACACCAGCGGGTCGAACGGGCTGAGCAACGCGGTCGTGGCAGGTGCCCCCCGGCGAGTGGTCGCGACCGACGGCACCGCCGCCGACACGTGCCGCCACGCAGGTGCCTCCCAGCCGTCGACCGTCACCGGTTCCAGCCGCCCCGCCGCCGCCAGGCGGGAGACCGCCTCGGTGGTGGCGGAGGCGGGGAGGCGGAAGTGATCGCGCAGGTCGGCGGCAGTCGCGATCCCGCAGGCCGCGGCCGAGCGGTCGACGAGGGTGTCCAGGGCGTCGGCCGGGCTCGGCGGCTCCGGGGTCAGCGCCGCCGGCGGCCACACGTGCCGGGGGGCGGCGTAGCGCCGCTCGAACTGCGTGGTCCGACCGGCGCTCGTCACGCGTCCTGCCCAGAAGAGGTACTCCAGGGCACTCTTGACGTCGGTCCAGTTCCAGCCCCAATGGTCGCGGGGCCGGTCGTGGTGCGGGTCGAGCAGTGCCGACAGCTCTCGGGCGGTGCGCGGACGGCGCGCGACCGCCGCGATCACGGCGTCGAGCAGGTCGGGACGGGACCGGGCGACCGCGGCCATCCGGCCCCAGGCCTCGTCGTCCGCCCGGGCCATCCGCCAGCGGAAGGCGGGCAGCAACGCCGGGTCGACGAGGCTCGCCTCGTGCGCCCAGTACTCCACGGCAATCCGCGGCCCGTGGGACAGTGCCCGGTCGAGAACCGTCGTGTCGTACGGCCCCAGCCGGCTGTAGAAGGGCATGAGGTGGGCGCGGGCGACGACGTTGACGGAGTCGATCTGAACGGCGCCCAGGGTGCGGACCACCCGGGCCAGGCCAGCGCGGGCGACGCCGTGCGCCGCCGAGGCACTGCGACGCCCACGCCCCGCCAGGCCCGAGGCGCGCAGGACCGCCAGCCGGACCTGGGCGGGGAGCAGGCGGGGCGTCGCCGTCAGCCGGTGCTCGCCAGGGCCGAGGACGCCGCTGCCCTGGTGTCGCTGTCGTCCTCCGACGCCAGCCGCAGGACGCCGTAGCTCCAGCCCTTGCGTCGATACACCACGCTCGGCAACCCGGCGTCGGCGTCCACGAAGAGGAAGAAGTCGTGCCCCACCAGCTCCATCTCGTACAGCGCCTGGTCAAGCGTCATGGGTTCGGCCCGGTGCACCTTCTCCCGGATGGTGATCGGGGAAAAGTCCTCGCCCTCGGTCCCGGCGGGGCCGTCGGGCGGGGCTTCGGTACCGTTCGTCCGGTCCTCCGGGGCCCGCTCCTGCGAGGCAGCCGCCCGCGGCGCCGCCGGCGCTGCCGCGACCGACCGGGAATGCCTGACGACCTTGCGGTCGTGGACCCGTCGCAGCCGCTCCACGATCTTGGCCATCGTAAGGTCGAGGGCGGCGTACGGCTCGTCGGCGCTCGCCTCGGCCCGCACCACCGGTCCGTCACCGTGCACGGTGAGCTCCACGCTGTACGCCACCGGCGCCAGGCGCGGGTTCGGCTCATGGCGGACCACCGCCGCCACCCGGCGGGCACGGGGGGCGACTTGCTCCACCTTGGCCACCTTGTCCGAGAGGTGACGACGGAAACGTTCAGGGACCTCGCAGTGCCGGACGGTGACGGTGACGTCCATGTGACCCTCCTCGGGGATCGTCGACAAAGAAGCCGGACGGAAGGGGCGCATCACCTCCCACAGCCGGTCAAGGCGGCGGTGACCCGTCCGGGGCGCCTCGTTGCCGCCGTCATGTCGCCACGCTAGCCGCCCGGAACGGTCGGTGACAGGGCGCCGGGCATGCTCTCGGCCCTTTCCCAGGAGGGGGTCGGACGCGCCCCCGGGGGCAGGGGCGACGTCGTGCCGGACGGCGGCCCCCGGGCTGCGGTGGCGACGGCCGCGACGCCGAGGACGCGCCACCCTGCGGCTGCGAGCGCGCGAGCGCACTCGCCCGCGGTGGCGCCCGTCGTCACGACGTCGTCGACGACGACGACATCGCGCGCCGGTGACCCGGGCCCGGCGACGGCCCGGAAGGCGCCGTGCACATTGTCCCGCCGGGCGACCGCGTCCCGGCCCGTCTGGTCCGCCACCGGGCGGCGGCGCGCCAGCAGTCGGGGCGCCGCCACGGCATCGGCGCCGGCGGCGGCGAGCCGAGCCGCGGCCAGGACCGCGAGGTGGCCCACCGGATCGCCGCGGCGCCGCCAGCGGACGACAGCGCCCGCCGGCGGCGGAACCAGAGTCAGGCCAGGTGAGCGGCGCTGATCCCCCCACCCGATGTCGATCGCCGCCCGGGCGAGGGCGACCGCGAGGACGGCCCGCACGTCGGCGCGTCCGCCCTCCTTGGCGGCCAGGACCAGCCGCCGGATCAGGGGCCCGTAGCGGGCCGAGGCCCGACACGGCCCGAACTGCAGCTCCCGCCGCGTTGGCGGCGGCCAGAGGAGCACCGCCCGGCAGGTGGCGCACACCGGACCGTCCGGGTCGCCGCACCCGGGACACGGCCCCGGCAGCACCAGGTCGATCAGTGACCGCGCAGGTCGGTGACCTGTGCCCGGGCCCGGCGGCCGCAGCAGTGGAGTCATGGGGCCATCCCAGCCCGACACGGGTGCGCGGCGTCGGGTCACGGCGGCCCGGCTGGGGACGGGAGCACCGGCCGGGAGCTGTGGACGGATCGTCAGTATGCCGGCGACCTGGCCGGTCCCGACGGCGGGCCCCACGAGGTGCCGAGCCGCTGGTACACGGCACCGTCCCCGCCGACGACCAGTCGCTGCTCGGTCTGGCCGGAGGCGACGGTCACGGCGTCCGGCGGGGCATCGATCTCGCGGACCGGCCCGCCCACGGGCGACAGGGCGATCCGGGTGCCACCGGGTCCGTTGCCGAGCACTGCGACCGTGGTCGAGGTGACCCAGGTCGCGTCGAGCGCCTCCGTCACGGCCGGGAGCACCCGGATCCCCGTGGTCGACAGACCACTCGGGCGCCCCCCCGAGCCACGGACAACGCCCCGTACCTCGGCGGTCACCTGCCCGTCGGAGGACTCCGTGACGAGGAGCACCCGAGCGCCCTCTCGGCTGACGCGCAGGGCCACGGCGGCCGCCGGTCCACTCCCGGCCCACAGCACCGGCACCGCGAGGACCTCGCCCCGGGGCGAGACCGCCAGGACGGTGAGCCCGTCCGGCCCCTCCCCGACCGTCTCCGGGGGCCGGGTGCGCGACACCGTCCAGAGCCACCCCCGAGGATCGAACGACGGTGTGGTGAGGCCCGAGCCACCGGTGGGGATCTCGACGGGTTCCTCCCCCTGTTCCTGCACCACGAGGGTCGCGCCGTCCGCCGCGACACCCGCGACCGTCCTGCCCTCCGGCGCCACCGCCAGTCCGCGGTCGACCCGGGCGGCGAACTCGTCCAGTCCCAGGACCGGAGTGATCGCCGTGCCCCCGCCTTCGCCCGGGCGTCCGACGTACGGTCGGTCGACACCGGTCGCGTCGGGATCCGGCCGCGCGGTGTCGCCGTCCTGGTCGCCAGCCTGTGCACTGGTCCCGGCATCGGCTCTGACCAGGACGAAGGGCCGGCTGGCGACGACCGGCTCGGTGGTCGCCGGGACCCCGTCGGGCTGGTTCGCGGGACGGCCCTCGACGGTGACGCGGACCTCGCGGATGCCCGGCAGCTCGCGCAGGCTGCGCTGCAGCTGGGCGGCGAACAGCCGGCCGGACGGACTCGTGGGGAACCCGTCCGCAAGGTAGGAGTCGGTGAGGTCCACGGTCGCCACGCCGTCGGCGACCGAGACTCCGCGGTCGGTGAGCCGCAGCCCCTGGCCCACCCGGACCACCGACTCGTAGAGGGGGGGCGAGGGGCCCTCGAGCAGGATCTGCACCATCCTCGTGGCGGACTCCGACCGGGCGGGAAGCCACCGCACGTCCGGCACGAGCGGCACCGGCTCCCCCTCGGGGGGCTCGTGGGCGGGGAAGTAGGCCGAGTACGGCCGCAACGTGGACTCGGCCGCGGTCCGGGACACGAGAATGTCGTCCGGCAGGTCGGCGATCCGCCACTCGCCGTCGGCGTCGCGAGCCAGCTGGAACTCCTGGACCACCGCCCGCTCCGACTCGGGCCGCGGGGTGTACCGGCCGTCCTCGGTGATGTCGGCGTCGGCGTCGGCCGTCACCGTCACGTCGCCGTCGTCGGCGACGACGACGTCCTCGCCGGGGGCGTGCACGATGCGATCCCCCGGGTTCCAGCGGCGGGCCTGCTCCGCGGTCAGGTAGCGGCGAGCGACCTCGAACCGATCCAGGGCGTCCGTGGCCCGGAAGAACCCCTCGACGATCTCCCGGGGGTCCGCACCCGGGCGCGGGTCCTCGGGAATGGAGCGCGGGGCCTCGCCCGCCAGGGCGCGGACCTCGGCCCCGACCACGACCGGCCCGGCGTCGGGAACCGCCGCGCACCCCGCCGTGAGCGCCGACACCAGCGCCAGCAGCCCCACCCCCGTCGCGGTGGCGGTCCGGGCAGCCCTGTGGCTCGTCACCGACCGACGCCCGCCGTGGTGACCGGCGTCGGCCGACCGGGCGGGTCCTGGGGCGACGGGCCGGGCACCGTGGGCTCGGGCGCGGCCGGCCCGGGCAGCAGCGCAGCGGCGGCCGTGGCCCCCGCCGGTCCCGGCGACACGTCGGCCGGTTCGGTCCGCAGGGGCGCCCGCGTGACGGACCCCCGGGCACGCCGGGGGAGGGTGAGGACGAAGTGCGACCCCTCACCCGCGCGGCTCCACACCTCCAGCCGTCCGGCGTGCAGGCGGGCGTCCTCCAGCGAGATCGCCAGCCCCAGACCGGTGCCACCGAGAGTGCGGCGACGGGAGGGGTCGGCCCGCCAGAACCGGTCGAACACCCGCTCCTGGTCCGTCGGTGACAGCCCGGAGCCGTGGTCGCGGACGCCGACGGACACCGCCTCCGCGGAGACCGCGACGGTGATCTCGACCGCGCCGCCCTCGGCGTGCTCGACGGCGTTGCTCAGCAGATTGCGCAGGACGCGCCCGACCCGACGCGGGTCCGCCTCGAGCCTGGCCTCCTGCGGGGGGCCCCCGTCCGGCCCGCGGACGACGAGCGGCACTCCGGCCCGGTCGGCCACCGGTCGGATGAGGTCGACCCCCTGCCGGACGACCTCGACCAGATCGACGTCGTCGACCAGGTCGAGGGCGGCGGCGCCGGCGTCGAACCGGCTCACCTCGAGCAGGTCGGCCAGCAGCTGCTCGAAGCGGTCGATCTGGGTGCTCAGCAACTCGGAGCTGCGCCGGACGTCCGGGTGCTCCGCCGTGTCCGGCCCGGCGTCGGGGTCCGTGAGCCGGTCGGACAGGACGTCGGCCGCCATCCGGATCGTCGTGAGCGGGGTCCGCAGCTCGTGGGAGACGTCCGCCACGAACCGCTGCTGGAGCCGGGACAGCGTCTCCAGGCGCGTGATCTGCGCCTGGAGGCTGGCCGCCATGACGTTGAAGCTCGTGGCCAGCCGGGCCACCTCGTCGTGCCCGCGGACGACCATCCGCCGGTCCAGCTCGCCCGCGGCCAGCTGCTCGGCGGTGTGGGCGGCCACCTGGACCGGTCTGGCGACCAGGCGGGCGATCAGCCAGGCGATGGTCGCCACGAGCAGGACGAGCGCGACACCGCCCACCACGAGGGCACGCTGGACGAGGGCCAGGGTGGCGACCTCGTCCCGCATCTCGTAGACGAGGTACAGCTCGTAGGCACCGGCGGGGGGAAGGTCCACCCGGGACCCGACGACGACGGCCGGGACCGTGGCGTCGCCCCGCCCGGTGGACAGCGGCACCAGCTGGACCCGCTGCACGACCCGGGTGGGATCTTCCGGGGCCGGGGCGACGGCGGCCCGCAACTCGCGGGTCACCGGGTCTGCTGCCAGCGTGGGGCTGATCTGGGTCCCGACGGCGATGGGGCTGGTGTTGTCGGGGGCACGGTGCAGCACGTACTGCCGGAGCCGGTCGGTGGCGGAACCCTCGAGCTGCGGCAGCACCCGGAGCAGGGTCGCCTCGACGGTGGCGCGGTCGTCGAGGTCCGGGCTGTTGGCGAAGGCGTCCTGGACCAGGGCCACCGCGTTGGCGGACTCGATCTCGGCCTGCTCGCGGCGGGTCTCGGCAAGGCGGCTGGCGATGTCCTCGAGGACGAGGTTGCCGACGGCGTACACCACCGCGGTGCCGAGCAGCAGCGTGAGGACCACCACCCGGACCCGCAGCGACCGGCGAACCGCCACCGGCATCAGCCGGCCCACCGCCCGGAACGCCCGGCGCACCGCGCGGGCGGCCGCGCCGCGGAGCCGGGCCACTGTCACGTCGCGGAGCCGGCCGGCTGGGTGGCCGCCGCCCCGGCCGGAGGGCCGGCCTTGTAGCCGACGCCCCGCACGGTGAGGACCAGGCGAGGGTTCTCGGGGTCGACCTCGACCTTCGCCCGCAGCCGCTGGACGTGGACGTTGACCAGCCGCGTGTCGGCGGCGTGCCGGTAGCCCCAGACCTGCTCCAGCAGCGCCTCGCGGGTGAAGACCTGCCACGGCCGCCGGGCGAGCGCCACCAGCAGGTCAAACTCCAGCGGGGTGAGGGCGATCGGCGTCCCGGCGCGCGACACCTCGTGCCCGGCGACGTCGATGACGAGGTCGCCGAGCTCGATCCGGTCCGGCGAGGCCACGTCGCTGCGGCGCAGCCGCGCCCGGATCCGCGCGATGAGCTCCTTGGGCTTGAAGGGCTTGACGATGTAGTCGTCCGCCCCGCTCTCCAGCCCCAGGACGACGTCGACGGTGTCCCCCTTCGCGCTGAGCATGACGATCGGGGTGCCCGACTCGGCCCGGATCTGGCGCGCGACGGCGACGCCGTCCAGGCCCGGGAGCATCACGTCGAGCAGGACGATGTCGGGACGGTGGCTGCGGAACTCGGCGAGCGCCTGGGCGCCGTCGGCGCAGAACACCGGATCCATGCCCTCGCCCCGCAGGACGATGCCGAGCATCTCGGCGAGGGCGGTGTCGTCGTCCACGACGAGGACCCTGCTGCGCATCCCCCCATGATGCCGCGCCCAGTGCCCCGGGACGGCCGCGGCACTCTGGCACGATGGCCCGCGATGAGCACGCCGGAGGAGCCGGGCCACGCGCACCCGCCCGTCGCCGGGGCCGCCGGGCCGCCGGGGGCCACCTGGTCCGCACCCGAGCAACAGCCCCGGGGCGGCGACCCCTGGGCGGGTGCGGCCCCCCCGGGGTGGGGTCCGACCGCCCCCGCCCCCGCCCCCGGCCCCACCCCGGACCCGCGCCGGGCCGGTCCCGGAGCGGGCGCGGGGGGCGGGCCGTCCCAGCCGCCGCCCGCCGGTGGCTGGTCCCAGCTGGCCGGCTCCCGGGCGAATGCGCCCTACGGCGCGGTGATCCTCCGCCGGGGCATCGTGGCGATCAAGCCACTCGGCCTCGGCGACGTGCTCGAGGGCGCCTTCCGTGCCATCCGCCACAACCCCCGCGTCATGATCGGCCTCACTCTCCTCGTCGTCATCGCGACGACCGCCGTCTCCGTGCTGCCGGTGAGCCTCGCACTGGCCGTCGTCCTCCCGGCGGACGCTGCGGACACGGTGGACGTCGACCTCGGCCAGCTCACGTCCGCGCTGGTCGGCCTGCTCGCCGCGGGGGCCTTCGCCTGGCTCGGTGGCGTCGTCGCGACCGGGATGCTCACCGTGAGCGTCGGCGAGAGCGTGGTCGACCGGCGCATCGGCCTCGGCGACGTCTGGCGCCGGGTCCGCGGGCGCATCGTCCCGCTGGCGGGCCAGGCGCTCCTGGTCGGTGTCGTCCTGATCCTCCCGGCGGCCCTCGCGATCGCCCTCGCGGTTGCGGTGGGGCTGGCCGCGGGTGGTGTCGCCGGCGTGGTCACCAGCCTCCTCCTCACCCCACCGGCCGTGGCGGCCACGGTGGTGGTGTCGGTGTACTGGTCCCTCGGCCCGGTGGCGCTGGTCCTCGAGCGCGCCAGCGTCCTCGGCGCGCTGGGCCGGTCGTATCGCCTGGTCCGGGGGAAGTTCTGGCGGACCCTCGGGATCCTGGCCCTCGCCAACGTCCTCATCAGCGCCATCGCGCAGGTCATCACCACGCCCGTCGGGATCCTCGGCGGGTTCCTCCCCGTGCTCGCCCCCGAGAGCAACGCCCTGCTGGTGGGCAGCTTCGCCCTGAGCTACGGGGTGTCGAGCCTGGTCGGCGTGCTCGTCTACCCCTTCCTCGCGGCCGTCATCACCCTGCTGTACATCGACCGCCGGATCCGCAGTGAGGCGCTCGACATCGCCCTCCATCGGTCGCTGACGGAGGCGTCGTGACGGGGACGGCGTGAACCTCCCGCTGTCGGCGGCCGGCGCTCCGCTCACCCCGGACCGGGAGACGGCTCGGCGGTGGGCGATCGAGGAGCTCACGGATCCCGACTACGCCCGGGCCCGGCCGAACCCCATCATCCAGGGCCTGCAGTGGCTGTTCGACCGGCTCAACGAGATCGTCGCCGAGTTGCCGGGCAACTCCTCGACGGCCGGGGCGGTGATCGCGGGCGTCCTCGCCCTGCTCGCCGTCGCGGTCCTGGCCTGGGTCGCCACCATGCCGCGACGGCGCGCCGCCCGGGCCGCCACCGCCTCCGACGTGTTCGGCGACGTCCGGCTCAGCGCCGAGGAACACCGGGCCCGGGCGCGCGCTGCGGCCGCCGAGGCCCAGTGGCGCACGGCCGTCCAGGAGGGGTTCCGGGGGCTGGCCCGCGGGCTGGAGGAGCGGGCCGTCCTCGATGTGCGGGCCGGACGCACCGCGGACGAGATCGCCCGCGAGGCCGCCGCCTCCTTCCCCGGCCAGGCGGTGGAGCTGGCGGCCGCGGCGGGAGCCTTCGACGACGTCACCTACGGTGGCCGGCACGGGTCCCGCCCGGTCTACGAGTCCGTGGCCACGACCGATGCCCAGGTCGGCCGCACGCGGCCCGCGACCACGCCGGCCGAGTTCGCCACGCCCGCGCACGCCGCCGCGCCCGCCGCGCCCGCCCCGGCGGCCCGGTCGTGACCGAGGTGACGAAACCGACCGCGCCCGTCGGCCCCGTCTCCTGGTGGCGGCGCAACGGCGTGATCGCCGTGCTGGCGCTCGCGGCGCTCGTGGTCGCCGTGCTGGTCGCCCTGCCGCTCGCCCGTGGCGGCCAGCGGCCGCTCGACCCGAGCTCGGCGACCCCGGAGGGCGCCCGGGCCGTGGCCGAGATCCTCACCGACCAGGGACTCGAGGTGCGGCGACTGGACCGCCTCGACGAGCTGGTGGCCGCGGCCGGCCCGGGGACGACGACCGTCGTCGTCGATGTCGGTGTCCCGCTGCCGCCGGACCGTCTCGAGGCCCTCGGCGAGTCCCGGACCGACGTCGTGCTCCTCGACCCCGGCTTCGTGCTGCTCGACGCCTTCGCCCCGGAGTTGGCGCTGGCCGGCGCGACGGAGGAGGGCGGTTCGGTCGAGCCGGCCTGTTCCCAGCCCGACGCCGAGGCGGCGGGCGGGATCGCCGGCGGCGGCTCGCGGTACGTCCCGGTGGCACCGGGCGGGGCCGCCGCGACGGTGTGCTACCCCCAGGGCGACGACCCCGCAGCCGGCGGGAGCTACGCCGTCGTCGCCGGGGACCGGGCGGACGTCACCGTGCTCGGTCGCCCCCAGCTGCTCACGAACGCCGAGCTGGCCCGGGACGGCCACGCCGCACTCGCCCTGCGCGCCCTGGGCCGGCAGCCCGTCGTGCTGTGGTACCTGCCCGATCCGCTCGATCCCGCCCTCGCCCCGCCCGACGCCGCTCCCGGGCCGCTGGAACTGCTGCCGTCCTGGGTGCCGTGGGTGGGGTGGCAGCTGCTGGTCGCCGGACTGGTGGTCGTGGTCTGGCGGTTCCGGCGACTCGGGCGGCTGGTGCCGGAACGCCTGCCGGCCGTGGTCCGCTCGGTCGAGACGGCCGAGGGCCGGGCCCGGCTGTACCGCCGCTCGGGCGCCCGGGACCGGGCGGCGGCGCTGCTGCGGGCCGACGCCGCCCACGACCTCGGTGTCCGCCTCGGCGCGCCCCGCGGAACGTCCTCCAGGGAGGTCGCCGCGCTGGTCTCGGCGGCGATCGGGGACCGCTGGCCCGCGCCTGCGGTGACGGACGTCCTCGTCGGCCCGCCGCCCCGGGACGACGCGGCGCTCGCCCGTCTCGCCGGTGATCTCGACGCCCTGCGCGGCACCGTCCGGGCGGCCGCGCCGGCGGCCAACCCCGGCCCCTCCCCCGCCCGTCCGTCGTCACCTGAGGAAGGCAGCCGCCCGTGAGCCACCCCGCCGAGACCGCCGCGCCGCCGCCGGCGCCCGCCGACCCCCGGACCGCCCTGCAGCGGGTCCCCGCGGAGGTGTCCAAGGTCGTCGTCGGCCAGCAACCCGTCGTCACCGGGCTCGTCATCGCCCTGCTGTGCCGCGGCCACGTCCTGCTCGAAGGCGTCCCCGGGGTCGCCAAGACCCTGACCATCCGAGCGCTGTCGGCGGCCTTGGACCTCGAGACGTCCCGGATCCAGTTCACGCCCGACCTCATGCCGGGCGACGTGACCGGATCGCTGGTGTACGACTCCCGCACCGCGCAGTTCGACTTCCGCCAGGGGCCGGTGTTCACCAACATCCTGCTCGCCGACGAGATCAACCGGACCCCGCCCAAGACCCAGGCGGCCATGCTGGAGGCGATGGAGGAGCGCCAGGTCACCGTCGACGGCAAGCCCCGGCCGCTGCCCGACCCGTTCCTCGTCGCCGCCACCCAGAACCCCGTCGAGTACGAGGGCACGTACCCGCTGCCGGAGGCCCAGCTCGACCGGTTCCTCCTCAAGCTCACCATGCCGGTGCCCGGCCGCGACGACGAGATCGAGGTGCTGGGCCGCCACGCCGCCGGCTTCGACCCGCGCGACCTGGTGGCCTCGGGGTTGCAGCAGGTGCTGGGG
This sequence comes from Kineosporiaceae bacterium, assembly GCA_050329415.1. Classification (GTDB taxonomy): domain Bacteria; phylum Actinomycetota; class Actinomycetes; order Actinomycetales; family JBBAYJ01; genus JANNOG01. Next base: position 284 of record JBHJOS010000017.1, on the reverse strand, counting down.
CCCGGCGAGATCGCGGCGGCCCAGCACGCGGTGCGCCAGGTCCGGGTCGGCCGGGACGTCATGGGCTACGTCGTCGACCTCGCCCGGGCGACCCGCCACTCGCCGTCGCTGTCGCTCGGGGTGTCGCCGCGTGGCGCGACGGCCCTGATGACGACGGCGCGGGCGTGGGCGTGGCTGACGGGGCGCGACTACGTGACGCCCGACGACGTGAAGTCGATGGCGCGGGCCACTCTGCGGCACCGGGTGCAGCTGCGGCCCGAGGCCGAGCTCGAGGGCACCACCGT
>JBHJOS010000093.1:0-42846 GCA_050329415.1 Kineosporiaceae bacterium | reverse complement strand
GCTGTCGGTCACGGTCGCCCGGACGTTGAGCAGCAGGTCGGCGCTGACCAGCAGCAGCGGGCCGGCCTGGCTCCGCATCCCGAGCTGCGCCGGCTGCACGCCCGCGTCGAGTGCGGTGGCCCGGCGGTCCGAGCGCGACACCCCGGGGCCCAGCACCCCGGTCCCCTGGACGAGCAGGTGGGTCGGCAGCACGTTGCCGCGGTCGAGGTTCCCCGAGAAGCCGTGGCCCTGCTCGTCGATGTGAATCGAGGCGCTGGACGTGGAGTCCATCAACAGGCCGAAGTTGTCCTGGGTGCCGTCGACCCAGCCGACCGGGACGAGGTTGCCGGCATGCCCAGCGATCGTGAGGGTCACGTCGCGCCCGAGCGACAGCGAGCCGATGGGGAACTCCACGGGCTCGTGTGACAGGAGCCGGTCGAAGTACGCCGCCACCACCTCCGGCGACAGCATCGCCCTCATGGTCTCCAGCGCCGTGGTGGACCGGCCGATCCGTCGGCCCGCGTCGGTGGCCGGATCGGTCAGGGAGGACAGGAGCAGATCACGGGCCTCGCCGAGGGCGACCGGGTCGATGGAGTGGACGGCGAGTTCGCCCTGGTGCAACTCCTCCAGCGTGATGCGCAGCGGGTTCCGCAGGAAGGCGTACCCGGGGCCGACACGCCTGGCGTCGGGCAGCGGGGGAGGGTTGTCCAGCAGGGCAGTGGGCACCGCCGCCCGGTACACCCACGACGCGGTCCGGGCGCGGCCCTCGCCGAACACCGACGAGACCAGCGAACCCAGGCCCGGTCGCAGCAGCGGGGGCGTCACCCCGGCCGGGAGCTGGACATCGGGCAGCAGGTGCGGGGTGTCGACGTCGTCGGTGACCAACCGCACGCTCACCGTCACCGGCACGTCGAAGACCGCATGATCCCCCGTGAACGTGGAGTTCGACTGGTGGACCAGGACCGGGACCGACCCGCCCGTCCGGGCGTCGAGCCCGGTCTTCTCGCGGCGGTACGCACCGCCGACGGACACCCCGCCGGTGAGGCCGCCGGGCGAGCGCAACGCCCAGGTGACGGTGGTCGGCTCGCCCGACAGGTCGAGGTACTTGCCCATGGCGAGGTCCACCCGCTCGTTGACCCGCCGCACGGTCACCTCCCCGGCGCCGAGGATCACCGGCAGCCGGGAGATCGCGGACGGCACCACGGTCGCAGTGATCGACAACCACCGCCGCCGGGTCCCGTGCAGCCGCGGCTCCGGCGGCAACGGGACCGTCAGCCCACCCGCCAGCGCGTGCGGCAGCAGACTCAACCAGCCGTCCCCCGTGAGTACCTGGCGCAGCTTCGTCCCCGAGTGCCCCTCGGTGACATACCGCATCCCGGTGTCCCGCAGCAGACGCTCCACCTGCTCCCACACCGGCTCCCCGGCCCCCGGCGGCATCGCCCACGACCCCAGCACCGACCCCGCCAGCACCGCCCGCCGCAACACCAGCTCCTGCGCGGTCGGCTCCCGGCCCACCCCCCACACCGCTGGCGCCGCCATCACCGGCACCGCCCGCAACCGCCCGAACGGATGCCGCTGCGACGGCACCGCCAGCGTCACCCCGTCGGGCACGTCCACCGTCCGCTCCACGGTCGGCGCATTCCGCATCCGCGGGCCGCCCGGCCGGAACACCACCCGCCACCGGACGTGCCGCTGCACGATGTCCACCGGCGCCGCCGGTGCCGTCACCACCCGGTCCACGTGCACCTCGTGGTACTCGTGACGGCTGTCCTGGTGGACACCGAGATCGGTGCTCTGGTGCTCCACCCGGGCACCCAGCACCGCCTTGTCATCGGCACCCAGGGCGTCCGCGCCCGCCCGAGCGCTCTTCTGAACAGCCGTGATCACCGCCTTGCCCAGCATCGAGTCGACCGTCCGGCCGGCCTGGTGGTGGTCCTCCAGGTTCATCGGCACACCGCCGGGCTCCGACACCGGGGCACGGCCCTCGACCTCGAACAGCTCCGCGGTCACCCGGAGCGTCCCCGGGTAGGTGAGCCCGTCATGGACCGGGACCCGCACCCCGTCCCTGGTGCTCACCATCCGGTCCAGACCGATCCGCAGCGCGTCCGGCTCCAGCTGCTCCCCGATGTACCCCAGGGCGTCGTCCAGGGTCGCCTCGACGTCGGGGAGGCGGGCGGCGGCGAGGACGTCGGCGATGAGCTGCCGGAGCTCCCCGGCGCCGCGCACCTCCAGGGGCCACTCGTGCGACCGCAGCGTCGACTGCACCACCCGCCCCGACCCCGACGGCGGAACCGCCTGCGCCGCGGTGAACCCCACCGGCACCTGCACCCGCAACGACCCGGGCAGCTCGGCCTGCGCCCGCACCGGAGGCACCCGCCGGCGGGCACGTGAGCCCCCCACCGGGGGGACCTCGTCGACCCGCACCGCCACCTCGAACGTCACCGGGACCACGAAGGCGTCCGTCGGGCCCGCGGCCGACGCCCCCTTGTTCGTCCCTGACCATGGCCCCTGGCCGGTTCCCCCCGCGAACGCGACCGTGCCGGTCCTCGCCCAGCTCAGCGAGGCGTCGGGGCCGGAGATCGGCAAGCCGCCGGGACCGGTGTCGGTGACCGAGACGGCCGGCCCCTCGAGACCGCCGCCCTTCGACAGCGTCACGCGGCGGCTCTCCTGCTGCGAGCGGAATCGCCGCCCCTCCGACGCGATGCCCCAGCCCGAGCGGGCCAGCCCGGGGACGGAGGCGACCCCGTCGCCGTGCATCCGGGCCCGCACCACGACCGACAGCCGCAGGGTGCGCCCGTCGGCCGTGCGGACCACCATGGGCTCGGCATGCACCCCGGTCTGCACCAGCGACTCCTGGCGGGCCGCCAGCCCGCCCGGCGAGAACCACGTCGACAGCGCCAGCCGGATCTCGAGGGCCTCGGGGTCGGACACCGCCAGGCCACCGTGCCGGGCGGCCGCCCGCTCGAGCGCCTCCCACACCAGGTCGCCGACGAGCCCCGGCACCTGCCAGGCCCCGCTCATGCGGTCGACGACGCCACCGCCGAAGCCCGCCCCCGCCAGCAGCGCGGACGGCGGGACCGGCACCGGCACCAGCGCCCCCGTCGGCGTCGGCGTCGGCGTCGGCGTCGGACCGACGCCCTCCGCGGTCCCGGTGGCCGAGGCGGGCGGGGTCGCCTCGGGTCCGGCCAGATCGAGCGAAGCCATGAACTCCGGCAGATCCGCCTCCGGGACGAGCACCACGACCGCGCCGCTTCGCTCGACCGGAGCCATCCACTCACCGCTCCGGCCCCGCAGCAACGACACTGTGTTGCGGGTGGTCACCAACACCCGCACCATCGGCCCTGAGGGCGCCACCTGCGCTCCCGCCCAGGTCACGTCTGCCTCGGACGAGCCCGAGACCGAGTGGCTCTCCCTGCCGACCGTCCGTTTCCCGGAACCGGCCACAGTGCTCTTGACCGAGGGCGCCACCGGCCCCAGCGGCCATCCGAGGTTCACACTCCCCTCGACCGTCGCGTTGCCGGTCGCCGAGAACTCCCGGCCGACACCGTCACTGCGCACGCGGCGGATCTTCGACAGAGCCAGGAAGCTGTGATCGACCGTCCCCAGGACGCGGACGCCGGTCGCCCGCGTCACCAACCGGAACTGCCCCCACCCCGGCTCCCCCCGAGCCGGGGTCGGCAGGTTCACCCCGACCGAGTGCACCCCGGCGCCGAGGTCCCGCAGCCGATGCTCCCCCTGCTTCTGGCTCAACAGCCCCGTCAACGCGTCCGCGACCTCACCCGGCGGCAGCAGGTCCGAGCGGAAGAAGCGACGCGCCACGGCTCTGCTGACGTCGGCGGGCAGCGACCCGAACGAGAACGTCTCCGCGGCGAGCAACGACGACAGAACCTCCGGCTGCCGCGGCAGCGGGACCGGCAGCGTGCCCTGCTCCCCCCACCACCGCACCACCGGGTCGGAGGTCTCGTCCGCGACCGAGGACCCCACGGGGCGCGTCATCTCGACCGGAAGCCGGTAGGCCACCTGGACCGGCACGTCCAGCGGCCGGCCAAGCACGCCACCGCCGGGCTGCCCGGCAGGCAGGCCCGCCGGACGGTCCAGCGCGGTCAACCGCAGCACGGCCGAACCGACGAACGTCGCCCGACGACCCGACCCCGTGGTGACCGACAACGACGTCGGGAACCCACCGACCGACCGGTCGTCCCGGACCCGCCTCAGTCCGCCGACCCCCACGTTGCCACCCACCGTGAACCAGGACGTCACCTTGGCGGCGATCTGACCGCGGAACGACGCCGACCCGGTCTCCCACGTCGACACCGAGGACTCCGCCTTGTCCTCGTGGAACGGGAAGGACGTCTCCGTCATGCCCGGCCCGGCCCGGTCCGAGACCTCGACCGACGTCCCGAAGAACGACCGCCACCCGGCGCGGGTGGCCCCGGCCGTCGGCACCAGCTGGATCCGCACCCACTGCCCGGGAGCGGCCTCGACGACGACGCCGTCCCACAGTCGGCCCAGCTTCGTCAGGTCCGGCACGTCTGCCGGCGCCAGCCACCCCACCAGCGACGCCACACCCGACTCGACCACCGGGAGCAGCTCCGACCACTCGTCCGGTGCGCCGTCCAGGACACCGTCCCCCAGGACGCGCAGCTCACCGGCGTCGCTTCCGACAGGCACCAGGGCGCCCTCCGCCGGGCCCGCCGCGGGGCCGATGCCCACCACCTCGCCCCCACCCCAGCCGCCGAACTGCAGCACTTCGAGCGCGGGCTCCACCCCTAGCGGGTCCCCGAACGAGCCGTGCTCCGACGGCAGCCCGTCGTCCCCCTCGTCAGCGGCCTCCGGCTCATCGATCGCCTCGGCGCTGTCGGCGCCTCCGGGCTGGTCACCGCGAGTCGGCGGGGGTCCCGAACCGCCGGGGAACCCCCGGGAGGGCGGCGGGTCGGTGGTGCGGAAGACCCGCTGGTAGAGCGAGGGATCCTGCTGATGGAGGTCGTTGGCGTACTCACGCAGGGCCTGGCGCATGACCTCGGCCTCATACTGACGCCCGGTGCGGGCGTTGACGACCGGGGTGCGGGTGAGCTGGTCCTCCAGCGCCTGGTAAGGGGCCATGGACAGCGGGGGCAGGTTGAGGTCGTACCCGTCGGCCGGATTGCCGAGCACGACCTCCTTGCTCGCCCCGAACAACACCGCGTTGGTGATGGTGTTGGACGCCGTCGACCGGTCGGTCGCCATGAGGATCGCCCGGTGGTTGGCGGCCACGAACGCCGTCACGGCGTTCTCGGGGAGGCCGTTGGCGTAGCGGGTCCCGAAATCCAGCACGTCGGCGATGTCGCCGAGATTCCCCCTCAAGGCGTCCGGAGTCACTGACGGTGGCACCCCGATCAATGCCTCGGCCGGTGTGGGCCGGATGTCTCTTCCGTCCTCGCCCCACCCCAGCAGCGGCATGTCCTCGGCCCTGGTGACCTGGGCCCACCGGTAGCTCCAGTGGGTGTCCGGGTCCTGCAACGAGATCACCCGCTGCCGGTCCACCCCCGCGACGACGTCGTCCATCGCTGCCAACCGCTCCTCGGGCGTGGCGAACGACACCTGCCGCCACTGCCCGTTCACCCGCTCGAACACCTGGTAGTCCGCGGCGTTGCCCTGGATGTTCTGCAGCAACGGCGTCCGCGGCTGGGCGTAGGGGCCCGTCAGCTCCAGACCCGACTCCGCCTCCCGGTAGTTCGCGATGACCGTGTAGTTCGTCGCGTACGCCTCACCGCCGGAGTGGAACCGCACCTGACTGAACCGGGTGGCGTCGTTGCGACCGGTCGGGTCCATCGTCGCGTCACCCTGACCGCGCACGATCTTCCGCTGGTAGCTCGCCGTGGTGTTGTCCCGGAAGTACTGCCCGATGTCCTCCACCGCCCGCGGGACATTCCCTCCGGACATGTCCTTCAACCCGGGCCTGATGAGGTCGTCCGCCAAGAACGCCCGATAGCCACCCTGACCCGTGAGGACGTCCACCACATTGTCGATCTGGGCGTCGGTCAGCCGACCGAAATCAGGCGTCCAGTCCTCCGGCCAGTACTGTGGCGCGACCCCGATCCCCGCGTTCCGCGGATCGGCGTACACCACCTCCGACTGACGCGACGGCGGCCGCCCGTCCGACTGCACCAGCGACGCCGGGTCGACCACCCCGTTCGTCGCCAGCGCCTGCTCCACCGACAATCCGGTCCCCACCAGGTCTTGCGCCAGCTGCTCCCGGCTGGTGTAGAGGCGCTTCGTGTGACCCCCGCCCCCGGCAGGCCAGATCCCCTGACCGGTCGGAGTCGGCACCACCAGCAGTCGCGGCTTCTCGAACGGCTCCCAGCCGGACGACCGCGAACCCTCACCCGGGACGCCGCCGACGCCGTCCGGCGGCTCGTCCCCAGGAGTGACGTCATCCGGCGGCTCCTCCCGCGACGGGTCGGCATGCGGCGGGCCGGCGCCCGGCGGGTCCCCGAACGAGCCGTGCTCCGACGGCAGCCCGGCGTCGCCCCCGTCGATCGCCCCTGCGCCGTCGGTCGCCATCAGGAGGGGGCCGTCCGGCGCGGACGGGCGCAGGAGCGGCGGAAGCGGGGCGCCGCGGTGGCCGGTCTCGGTGCCACGGGGCCCGAACAGGTTCCCCACGACGGCCTCGACCTCGCGCGGGGACGGGGGGCGGGTGGCGTCCGCGGTCCCGTCCGTGGGGTGGGCGCCCCGCTCGAGCAGGCCCTGGCGGGCGGCCCGGGCGGTGTCGTACCGCTCGAGGATGCGGTCGAGCTCGGCGAGCCTGGACTGGAGCCTCGCGAGGTCGTCCGCGGCCGGTGAGGGGCCCTGGTGCTCCGGGCTCGCCGCCACGGCCGCGGCCACGCCGGTCCGCCAGGTCCGGGCGGTGTCGTGCCCGGGTGCGGTGCGGACGTACGGAACAACGGGCGTGCCGGGCGGCAGCAGGGGCGCCAGCCGCGCGAGCTCGTCCAGCAGCTGGTCGCGCTCGTGCACGAGGCGGGATGCCTCAGGTGTGTCGGGCGGCACGGTGCCGAGCCGGTCCACGGTGTCCGCCAGGCGTTCGAGGACCTTCGAGGTCTCGACGACGGGGTGGCCGACCCCGACCGGCTCGTCCGGTGCCGAGCCGACGGCCGGGGCGTGCGGTGTGGACCCCCCCGAGCCGCCCTCGTCCGTCCCTGCCGAGTCGGTCCCGAACACCAGCCGGCGCAGCTCGTCCGTCCGCTGGCGGTGGGCCTCGATGTCCCGGGTCAGCGCGTCGTGGAGGTCACCGAGGCGCACCAGCTCCGGCGCGACGTCCTCCCACGAGCCGTCGCTGTCCGGCACCGCCGTCTCGATGAGCCGCTCCACCTTGGGACGGGTGCTCACGGCCCGGGTGTAGGCGGAGGTGTCGTAGACGTACGGGTGCGGTGACATCCCCTCCGGCAGCTCGGCGTCGGGGTACTGCTCCTGGACCTCGCGGACGCGTTCCGCGGCGTCCGCCAGCCGCTCCTGGGCCAGCGTCCGGTCCTCGTCCGAGCGGGTGGCGTCCGGGTCCTGCACCTCCGCCTCGGCTCGGGCGAGATCCTCCAGCGCGACGTGGAAGACGATGGCCGGAGGCGGCTCCGGCAGGTCGACCTCGGGTGCCTGCTCCTGGATCCGCTCGACGAGGGCCTCCCGGGTCCGCGCCAGGTGGTCGAGCGGGCCACCACCGGCATGGTCCCAGGTGGCCCCCTGCCGCACGGACTGGCCGTCGATGGCGGTGTCGACCGCCTCAAGCTCGTCCAGCCACCGGTCCAGCCACAGGTCCGGCGTCGCCGGGCGCGCCGGGTCGGGTGGGGTCGAGCCGGTCGGCATGGCGGCCGGTGGTGACGGGGCCGACGGCGATGCCGGGAGCGGCGGGTCCGTCGTCATCGGCGCGCTCGGTGTGCTTGACGGCGGGAGGGTCGTCGGCTGTGACGGCACGGGGGCGAAGACCTCGCCGGAGGCGGGGGGCAGCAGGAGCCCCCGCGAAGCCGGGGGGGGCTGCGACCCGATCGCCTCCTGGTACCGGCCCGCCGCCTCGCGCAGCTCACGGCTGCGGTCCCGGAGCTTGTCGGCCAGACCCGCATCGTCGGCATCCGGCACCCCGTCGCCCGGCAGCGACCGGCGCAACTCGTCCAGGACCCGGGCGGCCTGCGCGAGCCGGTCGGACAGGTCCGCGCGCTGGACGTCGTCGGCGTCCGGCCCCAGGTCCGGGACCTGGGAGGTGTCCCGAAGCGCCCGCCGCGCCAGGTCCGCCGGTGACTCCCTCGCCGGTTCAGGGAGCGGTTCCGGCTGCTGCGGCTGGGCCACACCACGGTCAGGGACCGCGAACCCGACCCGTTGCAGGGGTCTGGTGTGGTCGTGGCGTCCCCAGTCCCGGGTCCACGGGAACGCCGGTACCGGCGTCGCGGGGAACTCGACAGGCGGAGCGTCTGCCGCCGGGAGCAGCCCGGCGGGCTCTGCCGCGGGCGGCAGGAGACGCTGGGTGCCCGCCTCCGGGGCACCGCCGCCGTCGGTCGCCGGCTCCTCCCCGAGCAGGCGGCCGGCCTCGCGCAGTTCCCCTGCCCGGCGCCGCAGCTCGCCCGGCAGGTCCTCGTCCGGGGTGCGGTCCGTGGCTGCTCCCGGCTCCTGCTGCTCCACCCGGTCCGCCAGCTCCTGCAACGCCAGCCCCGCCCACCCCAACCGGCGGGCCAGCTCCTGCGTCGCGTCGCCGCCGCCACCGGCGGGCACCTCCGGCAGCACCGAGGTGTCCCGCAACGCCCGCCGCGCCAGGTCCTGCACAGACTCCGGGGGCGGCTCCGGCACCGGCGGGGAAGCCGGCGGGGCGTCGGTTCGTGGGGTGGTGTCGAAGCCGATCCGTCCGAGCGGGCGCTCGTCGTCGCGCCGTCCCCAGTTCCGGGTCCACGGGAACGCCGGGCCGGGCGTCTGGACCGGCGGTGTCTCGCCGGGTGGCAGGAGCCCGGCCGGTTCCGCCGCGGGCGGCAGGAGTCCCGCGGGCTCCGGGGCCGGCGGCAGCAGGGGCTGCGCTCCCGCCTGCCGGTCGGCGCCACCGTCGGTGGCCGGTTCCCCGCCGAGCAGGCGGCCGGCCTCGCGCAGCTCCCCGGCCCGGCGCCGCAGCTCGCCCGGCAGGTCCTCGTCCGGGGTGCCGTCCGTGGCTGCTCCCGGCTCCACCCGGTCCGCCAGCTCCTGCAACGCCAGCCCCGCCCACCCCAACCGGCGGGCCAGCTCCTGCCACGCGTCGCCACCTGCACCGGCGGGCACCTCCGGCAGCACCGAGGTGTCCCGCAACGCGCGCCTGGCCAGGTCCTGCAGCGACTCCGCGGGCGGCTCGGGGGGTGGCTCCGGCGCCGGTGCCGTCGGGGCCTGCACGCCCCCCGGCGGTCGCGGGGTCCCGAAGCCGACCCCGTGCTGGAACCCGTCCGGGGAGTCGGTGCGAGTGCCCCAGTCCTGGAGCCCGGGGAAGGCGCTCGGCGGGTCACCACTGCGGTCACGAGCCGGCGGCGACTCGACCGTGCTCTGGTCGGGCGCGGTCTCCGGCGCCTCACCCCCGGCCTGGCCACCGTCCGGGGCGGTGCCGGGCTCGTCGAATGGCACGACCGGGACGAACGCCGGTGACCGGCGCTGGCGCCTGGAGTCCGGCTCCTCACGGCCCGGCGGCTTGGGCCACTGACTCGGCGGGCGACCCACCCACGACCCGGGCCAGCGCACCCCGCGAGCGATCTGGTCCTTGCTCGGCCGGAAGTCCGGGGTCACCCCCGGGCCGAAGAAGCCGGCGATCGGTGGGACGACTCCGCCGAGAGGGTTCACGGGCGCCTCGCCACCCGTGATCGGCAGTCGCGAGGGGTCACCGGTGGGGAAGCTGGGCGGGGTGTCCCCGATCCGCCACGGCATCTCCGGCTCGGGCGGCAGGTCCGGCTGGTGCGGCAGGGTCGGCATCTCGACCGGGGCGGGAAGCACTTCGTCCGCCTCGCCCGGAACCTCCGGGCGGAACTCGTCCGGACCTGAGGGCATGTTGGGCAGCGACTCGTCCGGGATCGACTCGATCTCGGGCTCCGACGGCGGGGACTCGATCTCGATCGGGGTCGGGCGCGTCGGGTCGCCGGGGATGGGGCGCGGCCGTTCCGGGAGCTCCGGGATGGAGCCGGGCGGCTTGAGCGGAGGCATCGTGTCCGGGTCCGGCATCCGCAGCGGCGGCGGCAGCCCGACGGCGCTGATGCTCCGATCCGGCTTCGTAGTGTCAGAGGCGGACACCGTCTCCGGGACACCGATCCCCAGCCGCTGCAGCTGCGAGCCGAGCGTGGTCCCGGGCGCGGCGGGGGCTGGCGCGGTGGTCAGCGGGGACTTGGCCGGGGAGGACGCGGCCCCCGACGACGACGTCGTAGCCGGTGTCGTCGCCGCGGTCGCGGTCGAGGTCGGCGTCGCAGTCGGGGTCGCCGACGGCGTCCCGGTCGGGGTCGCCGTCGGAGTCGCCGTCGAGGTCGCTGTCGAGGTCGCCGTCGAGGTCGCCGTCGAGGTCGCCGTCGGGGTGACCGGCGTGACCGAACTCGTCACCGGAGCCGGCGTGCTGGAAGGCGGCGCGACGGGGGCGGTCGGAGGCGGCGAGGCGACGGGCACCGGCGAACCCGCCGCCGTGAGGGGCGGGATGGCGGTGACAGGCGCGACCACGGGGGGCTCGGTGGCGGTGTCGACGGGAGAACTCGTGGTGGCGGTCGGGACAGGAGACTCGGTCCGTCCCGACGACAGGTCACCCACGTTCGCCGGGGGCAGCGCGTCGCGGGTCCCGGTCTCCACCGGCGTCAGGGGGGCAGTGGTGGCGTCGGGCACGACGGACGGCGGCGGCGACACGCTCGGCGGGGTCCGGTCGACCGGCGGGGTGGCCGTCGGGGCCTGCCCGGGGTCCGGCGACGGGCTGACGGTGGCTGGCGGCACGGTCGACGGCTGCGATGTGGCGTCGGGCACGACCGGCGGCAGGGTCGACGGCTGGGCAGTGGCGTCGGGCACGACGAGCGGCGGCGGCGACCCGCTGGTGGGGGTGCTGTGAGGTTGGGCGGACTCGACCGAGGTCGGAGGGGACGTCGGCACCGACGTCGTGCCGCTGGTCGTGCTGCTGGTGGTCGAGGACGACGGGACGTCCACCGGGCGAGGGGTCTCGGTGACAGCCGGGGGAGTGTCGACCGGCATCGTCAGGGCCTGGGGTTGCGCAACCGGAGTGTCCGGCACCGTCAACGGGACCGTCACTGGCTGCGTCGATGGCACGGACGTGGTGGCCGGGGTCGACGACGGAGTCGGCGACGTCGGCACCGGAGCGTCCGGGGTCACCGTGTACACCTGACCGGGTGTCCCGGTCGGAGTGACCGGGGGCGAGTCCGGCAGGTCGACCGTCTGGGGTGTGCCGCCGATCCGCGGGGGCGGTTGGTCGGGCAGGTCGGCAGGCCTCGTCAGGACGCTCGTCTGCGCCGTCGGAGGCGGTTCTGGCAGGTCGATCGTCCTCGACAGCCCGCTCGTCTGGCCGGGGAGCGTGTCAGGCGCCAGTCCGGTGGGCGAGACCGGCGGCGGCGCATCGACGCCCGCCAGCACGGCCTTGGTCGTCCCCGGGGGGACGCCGAGGCCCTGGACCTCACCCGCGACGACGAACTGCTGCTGGGCACTCGTGACCGACTTGTTCCCGGCGTACGGCAGGGACAGCGGCGGGTCCGGGTCGGGCACCCGGATCGACGAACCCCCGTTGTCTCCGCCACCGCCCCGCTTGAACGGAACAATGTTGTTCGCGGCCGCTGGCTGGTTCACGGTGCCCCGCTTGAACGGGACGATGTTGTTCGCCGCCGTCGTGGGCGGCGTGTAGGCGTGCCGCATCGTCGGGTTCCTGAGGACGTCGTCGGCCAAGGTGTGTGCCTTCTTGAGCGCGGCGCCCCCGAGCCGACTCATGTCCCTCGCCAGTGCGACCGTCATCGGCATCTGGAAGCCGCCGAGGAACGCCTGCCGTGGGTTGCCGTTCTCGATTCCCTCCTTGAAGCCCGTGACACCGGAGAACTCCAGCAGGTCGTCACCGGTGGCCTGCCACGCCTTCCACGCCTCCCGCTCACCCTCGGTCCCGGCCATCCGGTCGAGTCGGTCCCCCGCCCGGTCCATCCACTCGAAATTCTCCTTGCGAGCCTGGTCGGTCGAGAGCCGCTGCCAGGCGAACACGCCGAGGCCGACCAGGCCGGCCGCCAGCAGGACCGGCGGCGGCACGAACGCGAGTACGGCCACGCTGGTTCCGACCCCGAGGAGGCCGGCCGCAGCAGCCTCGAGATGAGCGTCCCCACCGGCGTCCTTGATCCCGGTCCGGAGGCTGTTCAGCGCCGAGACCGTCTCCCAGCCGGACTTCCACAACTCCTGATAAGCCCACTCGGCGAGCATGATGCCGCGCTCCTGCCACATGCGGCCGTTCGCCATGGTCTGGTTGCCGGCATGGACACCGTTCTGATCCCCGTTGGCGAGGCAGACCTGGATCTGCATCCGCCCTAGGTTCTGCAGACGGACACCCTGGTTGTAGAACTCGATGGCGTCCCGTGCCCGTTCCTGCATCCACTTGAGCTTGATGGCGTAGCGGGAGAGTTCCAGGGAGGCCTGGCTGAGCAGCCGCGCCTGGGTGTAGGTCCGGGCGGCCTGGTTCTCGGACTGCTGGTCGAAGGCACGCCGGGCCTGGTCGCCCTCCCAGACTTCCCACGAGGGCCGGACCTCGTACAGGCGGACCGCGTGACGCGACATCCGCGATGCCAGGTACTGCCATTTGTGCGCCATGGCGTCGACCTGGCCCGGGCTGCCCTCAAGGATCTTGTAGGCCTTCTCCAGGCCGCCGCTCATAGATCACCTCACCGGAGCCGTCGCACGACGACACGCATCGCGCGACGACCGTGCCCGTCAGGTTGGCTGGACCTGCGAGTAGGACGACGCCACGGTCTGGTCGTGGGTCACATAGTTCTGGGCCGCATTTCGGACCTGCTCGCTGAACCCGCGGATCCCGTTGGCCCGGTCCTGGAAATCGCTGCTGACCTCCCAGTTGAACATCCGGACCGCGTTCGCCACGTGGGGAACAACTGTCGCGGTACCGGAGAGGTCAGCGCCCTCGAACCCACCCGCTGTCGCCCTGACGTCGGCCGAGACGTTCTCGATCTTTCCTGCGGTCTCGGTCACCTGTTCGGGGACCACAGAGAACCCGCCCATGTCACCCCTCGTCTCGTTCCGAAAGGTCACCGCTCCGGCGACCGCTGACCCCAATCTAGGGAACCGACCGCTGCGGCGGGATGGGCAGTTCAACCCCTCCCGCTGGGTTGATCGACCCGCCGAGCGCGGGTCAGGGGTGCCGACGCACCTGGTCCTCGTCGTGGGCGTAGTAGGTGACGGCGTCGTCCAGGACCGACGGGTCCTCGAGGAACGGGCTGTAGCGGTCCCGGGTAAGGTCGGCGAGCTGGCGCATGGCGTCCGTGATGGCCTCGAGGATCACGTCACCGAGGACATTGGCCGGGAAGTGCCGGACGGCGTCGGCGGCGATGGTCACCCCCGTGAAACGTCCGCCCCCGTTCATCCTCACGGTCACGGCACCCCGCTCCGCGGAACCGACGATCTCGGTCGCGGAGATCTCCTGCTGCACCGCCGCGAAGCGCTCCTGGCTCTCCCGGACCTCGGCCATCATCCGTTCGACCTCGCGCTCGACGTCGACCCCGTCGTTCACCGTGTCCTCCCGCGGCGTGCCGATGCGTCCTCGAATCCGTCCGCCACCGTGGCCGCGAGGGCCAGATAGCTCCGCCGCGTCACCCTGCTCAGCGACGCGAGGTCGGTGGCAGCACCCTCGGCGAGATGGGGGTCCCGGGGGATCTGGACGACCGCCCGGCAGCGGCCCGCGAAGTGCTCGACCATCTCCGGGATGTCGACGACGGGCGGGCGCTCGACCGAGTTCACCACCGCGACGCAGCCGCGCACAAGATCGGAGTACCCGTGGGCGTCCAGCCAGTCCAGGGTGAGGTCGGCACTGCGGGCCGAGTCCACCGCCGGGTTCGTCACCAGGAGGATCTGGTCGGCCGAGTCCAGGATCGACCCCATGGCCTCGTGCATCAGGCCGGCCCCGCAGTCGGTCAGCACCAGCGAGTAGAAGCGGGCGAGGATGTCGGCGGCGCGGCGGTACTCGGCGGCGCCGAAGGGCCGGCTCGCCGTCGGGTCCGCGTCGGAGGCGACGAGGTCGAGGCGGGACGTCGTGTGTCCGGTCAGGGGCCGGACGTCCACGTACCGGCGCACCCCGTCGGCCGCGTCCAGCAGGGTGCGCACCGAGGTCGACGGCTGGTCCGAGATCCGGTAGACGAGGGTGCCCGCGTCCGGCGAGGCGTCGATGGCCGCCACCCGGTCGCGCCGGTGCGTGGCGAACGTGTGCCCGAGCATCACGGTTGTCGTCGTCTTGCCGGACCCCCCCTTGAGGGAGAGCACGACGACGTGCCGGTAGCCCTCGATGGCTGCCTGCACCCGGTCGACGAGCGCGTTCTCCCGCGCCTCGTCCCGCCCGGGGCCGAGCCGCACGGTCCCTCCGGTGGAACGGCGCACGGCGGCCCGCCACCCGCGGGACGCCGTGTTCCGGCGCGCGCGGGCCAGGCGGCGCGGCATGTAGCCGCCCGCGGGTCCGTTGGCGACACCGGCTCCCGACGTCCGCCGCCAGTTCGGCGGGGTGCCGACGTCCGCACCCGCGTCGCCCGGGGCGGTCGCGAACACCGTCCCCGGCTCGGGCGGTGAGGTGTCCTCCCGGGACGTCGCCGCCGAGGCCCGCAGCCGGCGCAGCAGGCTCTCGACCGGGGCCGTGGGGTCCGGTGGACCGGGCGCGACCAGTCGGCTGACGAGTTCCTCGGCGACACTGTCGCGGTCCTTCAATGCCTGGCCGAGCGCCTGGAGAAGGGGCTCGGACTGCAGGAGCGCCATGCGATGCGCGCTGAAGTGGGTCGCCAGCATCAGCACCGCCCGCTGCGCGGGCTCGAGCATCCGACGGGAAGCGGGGACAGGCGGGAGCAGCTCGTCCTCCGACTCCCGGGTGAGGGTCGGACCCACGTCCCGATCGCCGGGTACCTGCTCGCTCACGTCCACCTCGCCATGACCTCACCACTCGTTGACGCCATGTGACGGTAGCCAGCCGGGTGGCGGGGACACAGGGGCCGAACTGCCCAATGCCGGTCGGGCGCCACACCCGCTCCCTAGTCCCCGGCGACGATCTCGTGCTCGAGGGCGAACCTGGTGAGGTCGGCGCGGCGGCGCTGGCCGGTCTTGTCCCGGATCCGGTCCAGGTGGGACCGCACGGTGCTGACGCCGATGCCGAGCCGGTGGGCGATCTGATGGTCCGTGTGACCAGCGGCGACCAGGGCGAGGACCGCGCGCTCGCGATCGCTCAGGTTCCGCACCTCCGGTTCCTCCTGCAGCCGGGACGCCTGGAGGAGGAGACCGGCCAGGGTCGGGGACACGTAGGTCCGGCCCGCCGCGACCGTTCGCAGCGCCGCCAGGATCTCGTGCGCCTGGGCGTCCTTGGAGATGTACCCCCGCGCTCCCTCCGAGATCGCTCCCACCACGTCGGAGCCCTCGACCGAACCGGACAGCACCAGGACGGCGTGACCTTGAGCGACGAGGCGGCGGATCCCGTCG
Source organism: Kineosporiaceae bacterium (assembly GCA_050329415.1). Taxonomy (GTDB): domain Bacteria; phylum Actinomycetota; class Actinomycetes; order Actinomycetales; family JBBAYJ01; genus JANNOG01. The sequence continues at coordinate 27,213 of JBHJOS010000093.1, read as the reverse complement.
AAGCCGCCGAGCCCGGGCAGTCGCAGGTCCGCGACGACCACGTCCGGGCGGGTCCGGACCCGTGCCGAGAACTCCTCCAGGGAGCCCGCCGACACGTCGAGGGCGATGTGGTCGTCCGTCGCGAGGGCACGCTCCAGGGCCTCCCGGTACAACGGGTGATCCTCGATGATCGCGACGTGCAGCGTGGCCTTGGGGACCCCGGTCGGGGCCCACGCCGGGTCAGACAATGGCATGTCCGCCTCCTGCGGGCGTCGCACGCCACCGGCGCGCGACGGGCCGCAGGCTAAGCGCTCCCCCTCGGACTCGGCACCTCGAGAGCAACGAACCGGCCCAAAAGGGCATGAATGCCTACACCCCTCGTGATCCGACCGGGGTCTGCTCCGGGATGTCGGCCTCGGGGCGGACCACACGCAGGGCAAGCCCAGCCGTGTCGCCCCCCGCATCGGCCTCCGCGTCGACGTCCGGGGGCACAGCCCCGTGGATCGGGACCGGCCCGTCGACGAGGTCGATCACGACCAGGTCGTCGTCCCGGACCGAGCCGTCGAGCAGCCCGGTGGCCAACCGGTCACCGATCTCCCGCTGGACGAGGCGGCGCAACGGCCGGGCCCCGTAGGCGGGATCGAAGCCCTGCTGCGCCAGCCACTCCCGGGCCGCGGCCGTGACCTGCAACGTGAGCCGACGGTCGGTGAGCCGCCCGGCGAGCTGATCCACCATGAGGTCGACGATCCGGGACAGCTCGGACGGGCTCAGCGGAGCGAAGAGGATCATCTCGTCGAGCCGGTTGAGGAACTCCGGCTTGAACGCCGACCTCACGACGTCCAGCACGCGAGTCTTCCGGTCGCCGTCCGGCACGGCCGGGTCGAACAGGACGTGACTGCCGAGGTTGGAGGTGAGCACGAGGATGGTGCTGCGGAAGTCGACGGTGCGGCCCTGCCCGTCGGTGAGCCGACCGTCGTCGAGGACCTGGAGCAGGACGTCGAACACCTCCGGGTGCGCCTTCTCCACCTCGTCGAGCAGCACCACGCTGTACGGCCGCCGCCGCACCGCCTCGGTGAGCTGGCCCCCGGACTCGTACCCCACGTACCCCGGCGGAGCCCCGATCAACCGCGCCACCGAGTGCTTCTCCCCGTACTCACTCATGTCCAGACGAACCATCGCCCGCTCGTCATCGAACAGGAAATCCGCCAGCGCCTTCGCCAGCTCGGTCTTGCCCACCCCGCTCGGGCCCAGGAAGAGGAAGGACCCCGTCGGCCGGTCCGGGTCCGACACCCCGGCTCGGGACCGGCGGACCGCGAACGAGACCGCCGTGACGGCCTCGATCTGACCGATGATGCGCTGCCCGAGGGCACCCTCCATCCGGAGCAGCTTCTCGGTCTCGCCCTCCAGCAGGCGGCCGGCCGGGATGCCCGTCCACGTCGCGATGACCTCGGCCACGTCGTCCGGTCCCACCTCTTCCGAGATCATCGCCGCGGGTCCGTGCGCCTGCGCGGAGGCGCTCTCTAGCGCGCGCTCGACCGCCGGGATCTCCTGGTGCTGCAGGCGGGAGGCGGTCCCCCAGTCACCCTCGCGATAGGCCCGCTCGAACGCCGTCCGCAGCCCGTCCAGGTGCTCCCGCAGCCCCCCCACGCGGTCGAGGCCGGCCTTCTCCGCCGCCCAGCGAGCCGTCAGGGCGGACAGTTGCTCCCCCCGGTCCGCGAGGTCGGCTCGCAGCCGCTCCAGGCGGCCCCGGCTGGCAACGTCCGTTTCGCGGGCCAGCGCCAGCTCCTCCAGGCGGAGGCGGTCCATCTGCCGACGCAGCGCATCGATCTCCTCCGGTGCGGAGTCGATCTCCATTCGCAGGCGCGACGCCGCCTCGTCCACGAGGTCGATCGCCTTGTCCGGCAGCTGGCGCCCGCTGACGTAGCGCTGGGAGAGCGTGGCGGCGGCGACCAGCGCGGCGTCGGAGAGGGTCACCTTGTGGTGGGCCTCGTACCGCTCCTTGAGACCCCGCAGGATGCCGATGGTGTCCTCGACGCTCGGCTCTCCGATGTGGACCTGCTGGAAGCGGCGCTCCAGGGCGGGGTCCTTCTCGATGTGGTCCCGGAACTCGTCCGGTGTGGTGGCCCCGACCAGGCGGAGCTCGCCCCGCGCCAGCAGCGGCTTGAGCAGGTTGCCCGCGTCCATCGCGCCGTCGCCGCCGGCGCCCGCCCCGACCACCGTGTGCAGTTCGTCGAGGAACGCCACGACCCGGCCCTGCGAGGCCTGGATCTCCGCCACGACACCCTTGAGTCGCTGCTCGAAGTCGCCGCGGTACTTGGCTCCGGCGACCATGGCGCCCAGGTCGAGGCTGACCAGCCGCTTGCCGCGCAGCGACTCGGGCACGTCGCCGGCCACGATCCGCTGGGCCAGCCCTTCGACCACGGCCGTCTTGCCGACCCCCGGCTCGCCGATGAGCACCGGGTTGTTCTTCGTCCGACGGCTCAGTACCTGCACGACCCGGCGGACCTCGGCGTCTCGTCCCACGACCGGGTCGAGCAGGCCGTTGCGAGCCCGCTCGGTCAGGTCGGTGCCGTAGGCCTCCAGGCCCGGCGCGGGCGTCGGCTCGGGCTCTGCCGCGGACACCGGATCCCCGGGCGGCGCGGCCAGGGCCGAGGCGAGGACTTCTCCGGTCGCACCGAAGGAGCCCAGGAGATCGAGCACATCGGCCGGACCCGCGGGCGTGCGCCGTCCGGCCAGCCCCACCAGGATGTGATCGGCGGAGATGTACTCCTGACCCCGGGCCTGGGCGACCTCGCTGGCCAGCGCCAGCGCGTCGAACGCACCGCGGCCCAGGGTGGGTGGGCCGTCGACGTCGACGGCGGCGGACGGCAGGCGGTCGACCAGGGCGTTCGCCGCCCGCCGGACTCCCTCCGCGTCGAGCCCGGCCGACCGGAGCAGCGCGACCGCCAGCCCGCCCTCGTCGGTCAGGAGAGCGGCCAGCAGGTGCGCCGGCTCGACATGGCGCCGGCCCCCCGCGGCCGCCCGCTGCGAGGCGGCGGTCAGCGCCTCGTGGCTGCGGGTGGTCAGCTTGACGTCCATCGAGGCCGGGCCCGTCGCGTCGGGTCAGGCCATCGGGCGGCGGGGGCGCGGGTCCTCCGGCTCGGCGCCGATGACCGAGGGCGTCACCGGCACCGCCTCGCCGAACACCGGCTCCGTCTCCACCAGCCACGGCGGGATCCGCCGCTGCATGCCGGCGCCCTCGGCGCCTCCCATCGGCGGGACCATCGGCGGGACCATGCCCATTCCCATGCCGGTGCCGGTCCCGCCGCCGGTGCCCCCGACCGCGACGCTCCCGGGTGCGACCAGGCCCGGCGCGGCACTCGCGGCCGCCCCCGAGCCGACGCCGCCGCCGGTGAGGACCGGGTTCGCCACGCGTGGTTCGACCGTCCCCCCGATGACGCCACCGGAGCCGACGCCACCGCTGCCGACGCCACCGCTGCCGAGACCCGCCCCGCTCGGCGGAGGCGTCGCGCCGGCCCCGGTGGCGCCGGTGCCGGTGCCCGTCCCGGTGCCGGTGCCGGTGCCGGTGCCCGCCTTGGCCTCCCGTCGATTGGTCAGCCAGTTCGCCCCCAGCCGGAACCGGCCGAGGACCGCGGCGCTCGCCGCCAGTGCCCCGGCCGCGTACATGTCCCCGAACAGGGACGGTCCCGGCTCGTCCCGATCCCCGATCACCGGCACGGTGGTGCCGGACGCGACCGGGCTGGCGTCGACCGTGGGCAGGGCACCCGGGATGGGGGAGTCCGTCGTGCTCAAGGAGGTCGCGACGGCCGTGGCAGCCGTCGTGTCGTCCGGCACCGGCGGCGGTTCGGCCGCGACCGGCAGGGCCGGCATCGAGTCCTCCACTTCCAGGTCGTGGACCGCGAGCTCGTTCATGATGGCCACGGCTTCGGAGTGGGCCGCCCCGGCCGCCTCCCCGGCACTGCGGTGACTCCGGAACTCCTCGGCGACGGACGCCTGCTGATCAGGCGACAGCCCGTCCCACAGGGCGGTCCCCGCCGTCGACGGCCCGAGCGCCAGAGCACTGGCGATCCCGCTCAGCGCCGGGACCGCGACCGCCGCGGGCATCTCCTGCTGCGCCCGATGCAGGGCGTCGGCAGCGGAGTACGTGAGGTCCCGGACCGACGCCAGGAGCTCCGCCGACGTGTCCACCCCCTCGACGAACTCGATCATCATGATCTTGTACTGGTCCGCTGCGCCCCCCTGCCACATCGGGGAGAACCGCAGCAGCTCGGTCTGCACCGAGTCGGCGAGTTCCACCAGCGAGCGGCTGACCCGCCGCCACGCGTCCCCGGCCTCGCGCACCGAGTGGACCTCGCCCGCGCGCAGCATCCGGACCAGCTCCTCATGGGGGTAGGCCGCGAAGTTGGTGAGGGGGGCGCGCGTCATGCCTCTGCCCTCGCCCCGCTGAACAGCGCCGCCGTCTCGAGGTCCTCACGCTCGTAGCTGTTGGCCACGACGTCGGTGACCTGCTCGGCGAAGCCGAGAGCCTTCTCGATCCCCACCAGCAGGGCACGCACCTGCGCCAGGGCCTCCCCGTGCCGCTCCAGCAAGAGGTCCGCCTCGAGGAAGTGGCCCAGGAGCACGGCGTGCGCCGCGAGCCCCTCGACGGCCTCCTTCGTCGCGGCCAGGGCCGAGATCTGATGCCGAACTTCCTCGGCGAAATCACGCAGCGACTGCAGGTGCGTCTCATAGGACGCACCTGCAGTCCTCGCGTCGCTGCCGCTCGTGGCGACCATGATGACTCCTCGCTCCGACCGTCGCCCGGGCCGCTGTCAGCCGAAGCTGGCGGCGATGCTGTTCTCCATCGCGATCTGGCGGGCCCGCGCCTCGTCGACCCGGCGGGAGAACTCGTTGATCAGCTGGATCATGTTGGTCTCGTGCTGGTTGATCTTGTTGGTGGACTGGTCGTAGAGCTGTGCCGCCTCGCTGCCCGAGACGACCCACACGTTGCGGAGCGGCGCGATGCCCGAAGCCATCTCCTCCTGGTTGGTGTTGAAGTCCCGCTGCATCGTGGTCATCGAGGCGCGCGCCGAGTCGAGCGCCCCGAAGTTGACGGCGATGTGTTCCGAACCCATGGTGATCCCTTCTGAGGTGACGCCGGATGGCGGACGATCTGCTGGAGTCGGATCCGTCAGGAGAGGGCGGCGCCGATGTTGCCGCCGACGCCCTGGTAGAGCGAGGCGACCTCCTCGTCCCCGCCGGTGTAGGTCGCGGACGCGGCGTGGACGAGCTGGCCCTGGACGTCGAGTTCCTTGCTGATGTTGTGCATCTCGGTTCCGATCTGGCTGAGGATCCGCCAGAACATGTCGGCCTGGGCACCCTTGTAGTTCGACAGCGCCGCCTGGCACTCGGAGTAGCCCCGGTTCATGACGGCCTTGATGTCGGCCGCGTTCTGGTCGAACGCCTGCACTGCGGTGCGGGCGTCCCCCTGTGTGATCTCGTACTGACCGGACATGGTCGATGGCCTTCCGTGGGGCGGCATCCGGCAACCGGCACGCCGCGAGCGAGAGGATCGCGCTGCGGGGGGTCGACCACGTGGGAGCGAGGGGTCGGAGCCTCGTCCCGCGGGGTCGAACCCCACCGCAGCGCGTGACTCACGCTATGTCCCGGTGAATCCCGGTTCGCACCCCAGAACTACCTGACCTGGTTGGGCCGTAGTGCCCAACGACCAGCCACGCCCGACCGGGGTGGCGGTCAGTCCGGCGGCGGCGCCCAGGCCAGCTGGACTAGCTGTGCCCCTTCCCGGCGACGGACGAGCCAACCGCGGCCCGGCGGCTGCGGACCGGGCTTGACGTCACCGATGAGCACGCCCTCCTCCTTGTGACCCGAGAGCACCAGGCCCATGCTGCCGACCTCGCGCAACCGGCCCAGGAGCGGGTCGAAGTGAGCCCGTCCGGCACCGCCGGAGCGGCGCGTCACGACGAGATGCAGGCCGATGTCCCGGGCCTGGGGCAGGAACTCCACCAGGGGGGCGAGCGGGTTGCTGGCCGCACCCGAGATGAGTTCGTAGTCGTCGACCAGGACGAAGAGTTCCGGCCCGGTCCACCAGTTCCGCTCGCGCAGCTGGGCGGCGGTGACCTCCGGCCCGGGCAGGCGCTTGCGCATCGCCTCGGCCACCTCGGCCACCATCGAGCCGAGGGTGGGCTGGGTCCCCCCGTAGCCGACGACGTGGGGACCCGACGAGACGTCGACCAGGCCGCGGCGGTAGTCGGCGACGAGCAGGCGGATGCGCTCCGGCGGCGCCACGGCCGTGAGGCGACCGGCGAGCAGCCGCAGCAGGCCGGTCTTGCCGGACTCACCGTCGCCGTAGACGAGCAGGTGCGGCTCGGTTCCGAAATCGAGCACGGCCGGTTCGAGGCCCTGCTCGACCTGCCCGATGGCCACTCTGGTGGGTACCGCCGGATCCGGCGGCGGCAGCTGCGCCGGGTCGAGGCGCCGCGGCAGCAGGGACACCCGGGGCGCCGGTTCCCCGGCCCACGCCTCGGCCACCGCCGTCACCAGCTGCCGGACGCCGTCGGCCAGGTCGGCCACCGTGGCCCGGCCGTCGATCCGCGGCAGGGCGGTGAGGAAGTGCCGCTTGTCCGGCCCGAGCCCACGCCCGGGGGAGTCGGCCGGCACGTTGACCGCGGCCCGGCGGTCCATCTCCGAGTCGGACGGCTCGCCGAGGCGAAGCTCGAAGCGGGTCGCGATGGTGTCGCGCAGCGCCGGCCGCACGTCCATCCAGCGGTTCGCCGACAGCACCACGTGGATGCCGTACCCGAGGCCCCGGGCGGCCAGCGTCGTCACCGCCTCCTCCAGGTTCTCGTACTCCTGCCGCAGGGTGAGCCACCCGTCGACGACGAGGAAGACGTCGCCGTAGCCGCTGCCGTCGCCGGAACCGGCGTACCGGCCGCGGAAGGTCGTCATCGAGTCGATCCCGCTCGCGGGGAACTCGCGTTCCCGGCGTTCCAGCAGCGCCATGAGCTGGGCGACGGTCCCCCGGCAGCGCTCCTCGTCCCGCCTGGTGGCCACCGAGCCCACGTGCGGCAGGTCGGCCAGCGTGGCCAGTGCGCCACCCCCGAAGTCGAGGCAGTAGACCTGGACCTCGGTCGGGGTGTGGGTGAGGGCGAGGCTGGCGACCAGCGTCCGCAGCATCGTGCTGCGGCCGCTGCGGGGCGCCCCGACCACGATCGCGTTCCCGGCGGCGCCGGCCAGGTTGGCCCACAGCAGGTCGCGACGCTGTTCGAACGGCTTGTCGACGATGCCCACGGGCACCGACAGCTTGTAGTTGCCGGGCCAGCCCGCCGGGCAGAGCCCGCGGACCGCGTCGACCCCCAGCGGCGGCAGCATCCGGTCCAGGCTGGGCGGGTCGCCCAGCGGCGGCAGCCAGACCTGGTGCGCGGCGGGACCCTGGCCTTCGAGCCGGCTCACCATCGCGTCCAGCACCGTCCGCCCGAGGGGGCGCACCGCGGGATCGCCGTCGGACTCCGGCTCGGAGGCTTCGGAGAGGTCCTCATCGGCCCGGGAGAACCCGAACGGCACGACCCGGCGCACCGCGGGGACGCTCGCGACGGCGTTCGAGGTCCCCTCCTCGGGCAGCACCCCGGACACGTAGGCGGCCTTGAACCGGATCAGCGTCGCCGTGTCCGCCTTGAGGAAGGCGGATCCGGGGACCGGCGGCAGCTCGTAGGCGTCCGGGACGCCGAGCACGGTGCGGCTCTCGCCCGCCGAGAAGGTCCGCAGCCCGACCCGGTAGCTGAGGTGGCTGTCCAGACCGCGCAACCGTCCCTCGTCGAGGCGCTGGGACGCCAGCAGCAGGTGCACGCCGAGGCTCCGGCCGAGCCTCCCGATCATGACGAAGACCTCGATGAAGTCCGGCTTGTTCGACAGCAGCTCGCTGAACTCGTCGATGAAGACCAGCAGGGTCGGCAGGGGGTCGAGCGCGGCGCCCGCCTCCCGCGCCCGCTCGTAGTCCCGGGCCGAGGCGTAGTTGCCGGTGGCCTTGAGCAGCTCCTGCCGGCGGATCAGCTCCCCCTGCAGCGCCTCCCGCATCCGGTCGACGAGGGCGAGGTCGTCCGCCAGGTTGGTGATGACCGCCGAGGTGTGCGGCAGCGTCGACAGGCCGGCGAACGTCGCGCCGCCCTTGAAGTCGACCAGCACGAAGTTCAGGGTCTGGGAGCTGTGGGTGGCCGCCAGCCCGATGACCAGGGTGCGCAGCAGCTCGCTCTTGCCCGACCCGGTGGCCCCGATGACGAGCCCGTGCGGACCCATCCCGCCCTCCGCGGACTCCTTGAGGTCCAGCTCGACCGGCAGGCCGCGGGGGTCGAGGCCGACCGGGATCCGGAGCCGGTCCCGGGCCGGGCGCGGCGCCCACGTCGCCTCGGTGTCGAGGGCACGCGGGTCACCGAGACCGAGCAGTTCCGGCAGGCCCAGGTTCGTCGTCAGGGACGACTCGTCACCACCGGTCCTCGGCACCTGGATCGGCGCCAGCCGACGGGCGAAGGCGTGCGCGCTGGCGACGTCGAGACGGTCCGGCTTGCCGACGTAGTCAACCCCCGCCTCGGCGAGGATGCCGAGCCGCTCCGGTTCGACGACCAGGCGGAGCTCGGAGCCGGCCGGCCCCTCGGGGAGGGTGCCGGTGACGTCGACGACCGTCACCCCGTTGAGGCCGCCCTCGGGCAGCAGCGGCCCGCCGTGCCGGACGCCGTCGACGTCCAGCACCACGACCAGGTGCGCGTGCTCCAGCCCGGCCGTGGCGCCCCGGGCGAACCGGGTGCGGCCCTCGAGGTCGGTGGCGAGCATGTCCACCAGGTCGTCCAGTGACGCCGAGAACAGGCGCACCGGCCCGGCGGCGTCGCTGCGGACCGGGTGCTGGGCGTGCGGGACCCACTTGAGCCAGTCCCACTCCGCCACCCGCTCCCGCGCGGCGTGCACGCACACCCGCAGGTCGTCGGGGGAGTGGAAGGAGACGAGGTGAGCGAGCCAGGCACGGGCCAGGTCCCGGGCCACGGCCCGGTCCCCCTCGACGACCACCTGGGCGAACGACCGCGCCGCGACGGCGACCGGAAGATCGTTCACGGTGGCGTAGGCGCGCACGAAGTGCCGCAGGGAGGTCGAGGCGACCGGGTCGAGGTCCTCCAGGGGCGCGGTCTGCGGGGTGAGCAACGGTGTCGCCAACCGCTGCGGCCCGCGGCCCACCCGCATGTGGAGAGCGTCGCGGTCACCGCGCCGGCGCTCCCAGAGCCGTGGGCTGGAGACCACGGAGACGAGGCCCTCCGGCTCGGGGTGCGCCAGCAGGAGCGCGCGGCGCTGCTCCAGGGCCGTCTGCCGCACCTGCTTGCGGGTGTTGGCCAGATACCGGAGGTAGTCCCGCCGTTCGTTGTTGATCTCCGCCTTCTTGGCCGCGACGGCGCGGCCCATCACCATCACCACCATCCCCACGATGAGGACGACGAACAGCACGCCGAAGACGATCGTGAGGGCGGCGCTGGAACGGCCGATGTAGAAGAACGACATCGCCCCCATGCCGAGCATCATCGGCAGGAAGAACATGAGCTGGGTCGCCGCCTGACCAGCCCCCCCGCCACGGGGCAGGTTCGGTGGCGGCTGGAGCTGGACCTCGCCGCGGGGCAGCGGCGGCAGGGCCACGCGCGGCGGTCGCCGGAAGACCCGTACGCTCACAGACGTCTCTCCATCCCGAGGGTGTGCGCGAGGACGGGTCCGACCATCTCCGGCCCCGGGCGGGGAGGCCCCATCGTAGGCAGGTGGCGACATCGCCACGGTGACCCGGCCGGGAGGACCCCGATGGCGATCCAGACCCAGACTCCGACGACGACGACGACGACGACGACGACGACGACGACGACCGTGACCCAGCCGCGGCGGGTGACCGTCGTGACGCCGACGACGCGGGTCGACCTGGCGCTGCCGTTGCAGGCGACGATCGCCGAGGTGGTGACGCAGATCGTCGCCCTCGTGGGACTCGACGACGCGGACCCGGAGGCCGCCGCCGGGGGCTGGCTGCTCAGTCGCCTCGGCGACACCCCGTTCGTCGCCGGACGCTCAGTGGTCGGGACCGACATCGCGGACGGGGACGTGCTCTACCTCTCCCGCCGCAGCGACCGGCTGCCGCCGGCTCTCTTCGACGACGTCATCGACGCGGTGGCCGAGGCGACGCGCACCCGCGCCGACGGCTGGACCGACGCCGCCACCCGTCGCACCGCGGTCACTGTCGCCGCCGTCCTGGCGCTCGCCGGCACGGTCGTCCTCGCGCTCACGGGTGCTCCCTGGGGCGGTGCCGTCGGGATCGCGGTGACCCTCGCGGTGGTCCTCGTGCTCGCCGGCGCTGCCGTGTCCCGCGCCGCCGGCGACTCGGTGATCGGGGCCGTGGTCGCGATGGCGGCGCTGCCGCCGGCGACCTGGGCGGCCGCCCGCGGCATCACCGACCCCACCGCGCTGGTGCCCGCCGGCCCGGCGGCGCTCCTCCTGGCCGGCGGTGCCCTGACGCTCACCGCCGTCGTCGCGGCCGTCGCCGTCGGCGACGCGCTGGCGCCCTTCCTGGCGGTCGTGGTCGCGGGAGGCACCGCCACTGTCGCCGGCCTCGTGGCGCTGGTCTGGGGCGTACCGGCACTCGGCGTCGCCGCCACGACGGCCGTCCTCGCCATGCTGATCGTGCCGGCGCTGCCGATGCTCGCCGTGCGGCTGGCACGCCTGCCCTGGCCGACCATCCCCGTCGACATGGCCGAGTTCCGCCGGGACGAGACCGTGACGACCGGCGAGGAGATGCTCGCCGTCGCCCGCCGGACTCAGAGCATGCTCACCGCGCTGGTGGTGGCCGTGGTCGCCGTCCAGGTCCCGTGCCTGCTGGTCCTGGTCGCGAACGGCGGGTCGTGGCCGCTCGTGCTCGCCGCGGTGCTCGGCCTGGCACTCGCGCTGCGGGCGCGGCAGCTGCTGGGAGTCGTGGCCCGCCTGACGCTGCTGCTGGCCGGACTCGCCACGCTGGGGGCGGTCGCCGGAGTCCTGCTGGCCGACGGCGACCACTGGTGGCGGGCCGCGGCCGCGCCGGCTGCCGTGCTGGTCGCCGGCGCGCTCATCGGCTACGCCCTCACGGTGCCCCGCCGGACGGCCTCACCGTACGCCGGCCGTTTCCTCGACGTCACCGAGTTCCTGGCCGTGGCCTCGCTGCTGCCACTGCTGGGCGTCGTCCTCGGCCTTTACGCCAGGGCGCGCGGTCTCGGCGGCTGACCGGGTCGGCACTCCGGTCGAGGCCACCACGAGCTGGCTCTCGGCCCCCGTCAGGCCGAGGTCCACCACCGTGATCAGACCCGCCGCGGCCACGGCGAGCTGCTCGTCCCCCAGCTCGGTCAGCAGCCGGTCGCTGCCGCTCGCCAGGCCGAGGAAGGGGGCGGCGGCGATCGCCTCCCGCCGGGTGAGCCGGTGCATGAGGACCGGACCTCCCGCCCGGGCGGTCGGGAGGGTCCGCAGGGACAGCTCGGACAGGACCGTGACGACGCACTTCCAGGGCTGACCGACGATCCGGGGCGGGTCGGTCCGGTCCGGGAGGTCGATGATCACCAGGTGGGGCCGGTCGGGTCGCGGCGCCGACCCGGGGAAGCTCGCGGTCTCGGGCGAGAAGATGCCCACCACGTCCGGGTCGCTGACGCCGAGCCGACGCAACGGGAGCCACCGCTCGGCGCGGGTGGAGACCACGCTGACCCGGGCCCCGACCGCCAGCGCCCGGAACGCGATCACCATGACCACGCGGGGGTCGAGCATCGCCGAGACGGCGCTCGGGCGGTCGAGGAACAGCTCCAGCGGCACGGCCCGGCCGTCGGCGCGGTGGCCGATCACCAGGCCGCCGCGGGCCAGCGGCAGCTCGAGCCCGTCGACCCAGGGCGACGCGGTCGTCCGGGGCGGGCCGTCGGGCGGGCGCACCGGGCGCGCCGCCCGGTCCCCGGGAAGGGTGGCGACGGTCTCGGGGGCGTGGCGGCCGTCGAGTCGGCGGAGCCGGGCGTGATGGGCCGTAGCCGCTCGCCTCAGGGCGGTGTCGACGACCTCGAGGTCCTCCGCCAGGCTCAGCACCCGCAGGACGGCCGTGGGCGGATCACCGCGCTCCTGGGCGAGCGAGACCACCGTGAGCACTCCGGGCAGGGCGGACAGCTGCGAGAGGAGAGCCGACGGGTCCGTGCCCCACCGGTGGATGCCGTAGCAGACCTGCACCCCGTCCCGTCCGTGACCGACGCCGGTCCAGGTCTCCGCCACCGGACCCGGCGCCACGCCGAGGCCGGCACCGACCGCGGCGCGGGCGTCCTCGGGACCCAGCACCCGAGTCCGGGCGACGTCGCTCAGGGAGGCCGCCAGCCGGACGGTGGCCGCAGCCAGCGCGCGCCGGACCCCGAGGTCCCCCCCGCCGCGGTCCGTCACCGCGCGCGGCGACCGCGCCGGCTCCAGGCGCAGGCCGACGAGCAGGGTGCGTTGGGCGACCACGCCGCCGGAGACCTCACGGTAGGAGGTGGCGACCGGTGAGCGGGGGTCGACCCGGGGGGACGGCGCCGGCAGCACGCGAAGCAGGACGTGGACGGCCGCGGGCCGGACGTCACCGTCCTCGAGCGTGCCGATCAGGCGGCTCAGCGGCACCGTCGCCGCGCCGGCCGGTTGCGTCCCGTCGTGGTCGGGAGGCTCCAGGGCCAGCAGTGACGTCCACGACGTGGCGTCCCGCAGGAGGCCGAAGCGGGTCCCTGCCCGGTCGACGTGGGCCTCGATCGTCAGGGCCGCAGCCGGGTCGCCCAGCAGGCGCAGGGTGTCGTCGCGCTCGCCGCGGCGACGCCGGAGCCGGAAGGCGAGGAGGATCCGCGACCACGAGGACAGCCGGCGTTCCTGCCGCCGTCCGAGCACCGCCACCGCGACCAGCACGGACAGGGCGAGCAGCGGGCCGCGCCACCACCAGGAACCCGGCCACGCCAGCACCACGAGCAGGACCGTCACCTCGATGAGCACGACGTGAACGACACCTGGGGTGACGGGGGCGGGGCGCCGCATCGGACCTCCGGGACATCCGGCGGCGACGACGGCTCCGGCGCCCGACCCCGGCCGCCCTCGTTCTGCGCTGCTGGGGCGGACGCCCGCTCGTCGCCGGGCGTGGAGGACAGTACCGTACGAACCGGTCGGAGGGATCGAACAGTTCGTGTCGGACGCGGACGCCCCGGAACGCCGCGGGCGTGGCGTCGTGAGGCTCGGGAGGACGTCATGTGGTCCCGCCGCGACCAGATTCAGGCCTACCAGTTCGTCCGGCGGCGGACGGTCTCGGCCGTGCTGGTGGGGGACGCCAACCATGCCGTCTCGCCCACTCGCCGACCGACGATCGCCCTGATCACCGGCATCGTGGTCGCCATTCTCGTGATCATCGGCTTCGCGCTGTACGGCGTGCTGCGACCGGGCGGGTCGACGGCCTGGCGGACCGACGGTGCGATCGTCCAGGAGCGGGAGTCCGGGGCCCGCTTCGTGCTCTCCGAGGCCGGGCTGCTCCATCCCGTGCCGAACTACGCCTCCGCTCGGCTCGTGGTCGGGGAGGCGGGCCGGCTGGTCCGGGTCTCGCGCAACTCCCTGACGGGAGTGAGCCGCGGTCCGGCGATCGGGATCCCAGGTGCCCCCGACGCGCTCCCCCCGGCGAACCGCATGCTGTCCGACCCCTGGACCGTCTGCTCCTCACGGGCCGTCGACGCCGGGCCCGGCGAACCGCCCGTCCTGGGCGTCGTCGTGGGGCCGCCGGCGGGTGCCCGGCGAGTGGTGCTCGGACCAGGTGCGGCGGTCGTCGCCCAGGCGGGCTCCGAGACCTACGTGATCACGGACGGCCGGAGATTCCGGGTGAGGTCGGACGAGCCGGAGCGGGTGCTGCTCGGGCTCGGCCTCGGCCAGGCACCGCGCGTCGTGGTCCACCCGTCCTGGCTCGCCACCGTCTCGGCCGGCCCTGACCTCGGGTACCTCGAGATCACCCGCAGGGGCGAGGCGAGCACGGCGTTGCCGGGGGTCGACGCCCAGGTGGGCCAGGTGTTCGTGCTGCGCACCGCCGGGTCCACCGGCGAGCAGTTCTTCGTGCTGCTCGTCGATGGGCTGGCTCCGATCGCGACGACCCAGGCCCGACTCGTGCTGGCCGACCCGCGCACCGCCGGGGCCTACCCGGGCGGCGAGGTCGCCACCCGGGAGCTGCCCCCCGCCGCGCTGACCGCCGGGGTGACGTCGAGCACGGACCTGGACCGCGACCAGTACCCCGCGACGGCTCCGGAGGCGCTGACCTTCACCCCGGGGGAGGACATCGTCCTGTGCTCCCGCTCGCAGGGGTTCCGCGCCGGGACGCCCGCGGTGGAGCTCACGCTGTCGTTCACGATTCCGGCCCCCACCGGGGTCCGACCGCTGACTCAGCCGGTTCCTGGGGCCGAGGCTGCGTCGGCGCAGGTGTACGTCCCGGTTGGGTCCGGGACGCTGGTCCAGTCGGTCTCGGCCGAGGGCGTCACGACTGGTGCTGTCTACCTCGTGACGGACGAGGGGCAGCGCTACGCGGTCCCGGATCCGGAGTCCCGCGCCGCCCTGGGGCTGGAGGGGACCACACCGGTCCAGATGCCGGCGCAGTTCGTGGAGCTGCTGCCCTCCGGACCACCGCTCGACCGGGCGGCGGCGGCCCGCACCATCGCGGAGCCGACCCCCGCCGGCTGAGTCGTGTGGGTCTTTCGGCTGACACGGGGTGAGGCAGTTCCGGGGTGTGATCGTTCCCGGGGCGCTCATACGGTGAGCACCGAGGCGACGTGGGGTGCGGGCAGAGCTCCCCGAGCGCCGGAACGGTTTCGGAGGACCCGATGACGAGCAGCCGCCAGGCGATGAGCATACGCCCCCAGCGGGCCCGGACGATCGTCGAGGACTGCATCGAACTGCTGGGGCAGATCATGTACGAGCGGACGGCGCTCATGGCCCTCGTGGTGCCGCCCACTGCGTGGGGTCAGCTCGGCTCCCCGGCCGCCGCCGGCACCCAGCAGTGGATGCAGCAGGTCAACCAGACCCTGCTCACGCTCATCCAGTTCCACGAGCTTCTCCAGAAGCTGATCAAGGAAGCGTCGAACCGCTACGAGAACGAGGACCAGGACACCGAGCAGCAGTTCCGGGCTCTGCAGTCCGGCCTGCCGGCCTGAGGTCCGCCGACACGCTCAGCCGCCCGACCCCGGTGACCCGACCGCCGGGAAGAAAGGCCCACCCACGATGAGTAAGCCTTACGCTCCCCCTCCCTACCCGGCGCTCGCCTACGGGTCCGGCGGCGGACTGCTGCCCCTGCAGACGGCGGTCGCCGGGGGCGACCCCACACTGATCCGCTGGTACGCCCAGCAGATCGTGACCCACGCGAAGAAGCTCATCGCCCTCGTCACCGAGCTGGAACGGAAGAAGAAGGACCTCCAGGAGGTCTGGCCGGAGGGGTCCGGCGGGGACCAGGCGGCCACGAAGGTCGCGACGGGTCTCGACCAGTTCCTGCGGAGCATCCAGCCACTGATCGCCGGCGCCCAGACCGTCTCCGGGACCGGAGAGGTCGTCCAGGCCAGCCAGACCGGGATGAACGGCCTCGCCGGCACGGAGCAGCTGGTGGCCGCCTTGCTGTCCAACCCCTGGACCCATTCGCAGGGCGTGGCCACCGCCGGCGCCACGGTCGGGATGCTGTCGAAGCTCTACAGCGGGCTGGGCACGATGTTCACTGCGCTGGGCCAGACCCAGCTGGGCCAGCACTTCACCCAGCTCGGGACCGTGTTGGGTGCCGTCGAGCAGCTCATCACCTCCGCCAACGGTTCGGGCAGCGCGACGACGTCCTCCCCGCAGCTGACCGCTGCGACCAACCCCTACGCCATCACCCCCGCGACCAACCCCTACGCCACCACCCCCGCGACCAACCCCTACGCGACCACCGGATACCCGTCGGCCTACGCGACCGGCCCCGACGGACTGCCCTACGGGTATGCGATCGACCCGGCCACGGGATCCGTCATGGGCACCGGCTACGACCCGGCGACGGGGCGGCCGTTCGGGTCGGGTGCCCTGGGCGACTGGGTGCCCGTCGACATCGGGACGGACTCGGGCTCCGGGTCCGGTTCGGGCGGAGGCTCCGGTCCGGGCGGATCGGGTGACGCATCCGGCGCTGGTGGCTCCGGAGCGGCCAACGGGGGTGGCTCCGGCGACAGCGGCTCGACCACCGGGGACGATCCCACCGTGGTGACCGTGAGCAGCGCAGGGGAGTCGGTGACCTTCGAGGTCGCCGCGACCGATCCGACCACCATCACGGCAGAGGTCGGGTCGGACGACGCACCCACCGAGGTCTCGATCACCGTCACGCCCGCCTAGTGAGTCGTCGCCCATCGCCCGCCGTCGGGCGGCTCATCGCGGTGGCGCTGCTGGTCGCCGGGGCCTCGCTCCCGGGGGTGTGGTCCAGCCCGGCCCACGCCGAGGGAGTGGACGCCACGAGCGCGCCCCGGGAGGGCTGCCTCACGTCGTCGACGGTCTACGAGGGCGCCCAGCCCTGGGCGCTGCGTCGGTTGTCCGCGCAGCGCTCGTGGCCGCTCGCACGCGGGTACGGAGTGGTCGTGGCAGTGATCGGGAGCGGCATCGACGCCGGGCACGCCCAGTTCGCGCCCAGACAGGTGCTGCCCGGGGCCAGCCTGCTTCCCGGCGGAGGGTCGGCCGACGACGACTGCGACGGCAGCGGCACCTTCGTGGCGGGTCTGGTGGCGGCGCGGCCCCACCCCGCCACGTCCGTCGTCGGGCTGGCCCCCGACGCCCAACTGCTGCCGGTGCGAGTCAACGAGAGCATCGACGGCTCCAGCTCCCCCACCGACGCCGATCTCCTGGCCGCGGGCATCGAGTACGCCCGCGACGAGGGCGCCCGCGTGATCGTCGTCTCCGGTCCCGCAGTGGGGCCGTCCGAGCGGCTGAGCGCGGCGGTCCGAAGCGCTCACGACGCCGGCGCGGTCGTGGTCGCCGGGGGCGGCGTCGAGTCGGCGACCGCCGACCCGGCGGGCGACCGGTACCCCTGTGCCATCGCCGAGGCGGTCGCAGTCGCCGCTGTGGACGGCGACGACGCGGTCGTGGCGGGGTCGTGCAGCGGGCCCACCGTCGATCTCGCCGCCCCCGGTGCCGGCCTGGTCAGTACGTCTGCCGGGTCGGTGGACTCGATGGGGCACGTCAGCGTCGACGACGGCGCACCGGGCTATGCCACCGGTTACGTCGCGGGCGCTCTCGCCCTCATGTTGAGCTACGAACCGGGGCTCAGCGGAGCGGCAGCCGCCCGGCGGCTCGAGCAGACTGCGGACCGGCCCCCCGGCGGGACCCGCGACGACACCTGGGGTTGGGGTGTGGTCAATCCGTACGCGGCGCTGTCGGCACCACTCCAGGCCGAGGAGAGCGCGGGCGCGGCACCCGGCGGCACGGTGTTCCGAAGGCACGAGGCGTCGCAGCCCGCGGACCACACCGTCGCGCTCTCGGCCGGCATGGCCCTCGCGGGAGCGGCGATCCTGGTCCTCGTCACCGCGGTGACCACTCGCGCCGGCCGGCGTCGGGGGTGGCGTCCCGGCAGGCGCACCGTCTCGACGGCACCGGCACGACTCATGCCGTGACGGCCTCCGCCCGCCCGACAATCAGACCGGCGCTGCCCGGGGCAATGTCGACCCGCACGGTGTCGCCGTCACGGACCTCGCCGGCCAGCAGCTCCTTGGCCAAGCGGTCGCCGATCTCGCGCTGGACGAGCCGCCGCAGCGGGCGGGCGCCGAACGCGGGGTCGTACCCGGTGAGCCCCAGCCACTCGCGCGCGGCGTCGGTCACCTCCAGCGTCAGCCGCCGCTCGGCCAGGCGGTGCGCCAGCCCGGCGACGTGCAGGTCGACGATCCGGGCGAGGTCCTCCAGGCCGAGGGAGTCGAACAGGACGACGTCGTCGAGCCGGTTGAGGAACTCCGGCTTGAAGGCCGCCCGCACCGCGGCCATGACAGCCTCGCGCTTCGCCTCGTCCGACATGGTCGGGTCGACGAGGTGGGCCGACCCGAGGTTGGAGGTGAGCACGAGGATGGTGTTGCGGAAGTCGACGGTGCGGCCCTGCCCGTCGGTGAGCCGACCGTCGTCGAGGACCTGGAGCAGGACGTCGAACACCTCCGGGTGCGCCTTCTCCACCTCGTCGAGCAGGATCACCGAGTACGGCCGCCGCCGCACGGCCTCGGTGAGCTGGCCGCCGGACTCGTAGCCGACGTATCCGGGCGGGGCACCGATGAGCCGGGCAACGGAGTGCTTCTCCCCGTACTCGCTCATGTCGAGGCGGACCATCGCCCGCTCGTCGTCGAACAGGAAGTCCGCCAGCGCCTTCGCCAGCTCGGTCTTGCCCACCCCGGTCGGGCCGAGGAAGAGGAAGGACCCCGTCGGCCGGTCGGGGTCGGAGATCCCGGCCCGGGCCCGGCGGACGGCGTCGGAGACCGCCCCGACCGCCGCCTGCTGGCCGATCAGCCGACGGCCGATGACGTCCTCCATCCGCAGCAGCTTCTCGGTCTGGCCCTCGAGCAGGCGACCGACCGGGACCCCGGTCCACGCTGAGACGACCTCGGCGATGTCGTCCGGGCCGACCTGGTCACCGACCATCTGCTCGCCCCTCGCCGCCTCGGCCTCGGCGTGACCCGCGGCCGCCAGCTCCTTCTCGGCGGCCGGGATCTCGCCGTAGAGCAGGCGGGAGGCCGTCTCGAGGTCGCCGTCGCGCTGGGCGCGCTCGGCCTGGGCCCGCATCTCGTCGATCCGGGCCTTGAGGTCACCGACCCGGTTCAGCCCGGCCCGCTCGGACTCCCAGCGCGCCGTCAGCGCGGTGAGCTGCTCGGTACGGTCGGCGAGATCGGCCCGCAGGCGCTCCAGCCGCTCCCGGCTGGCCGGGTCGTCCTCCTTCGCCAGGGCCAGCTCCTCCATCCGGAGCCGGTCGACGGCGCGCCGGAGCGCGTCGATCTCGACCGGCGAGGAGTCGATCTCCATCCGCAGACGCGACGCCGCCTCGTCGACGAGGTCGATGGCCTTGTCCGGCAACCGGCGGCCGGGGATGTAGCGGTGGGACAGCGTGGCGGCCCCGACCAGTGCGGAGTCGGCAATGGCGACCTTGTGGTGGGCCTCGTAGCGCTCCTTGAGCCCGCGCAGGATGGCGATCGTGTCCTCGACGCTCGGCTCGCCCACGAGGACCTGCTGAAAACGACGCTCGAGAGCAGGGTCCCTCTCGATCCGCTCCCGGTACTCGTCGAGCGTGGTCGCGCCCACCATGCGCAGTGCCCCCCGAGCGAGCAGCGGTTTCAGCATGTTGCCGGCGTCCATGGCGCCCTCGGCCGCTCCGGCGCCCACCACGGTGTGCAGTTCGTCGATAAAGGTGACGACCTGGCCGTCGGACGCCTCGATGTCGGCGAGAACCGCCTTGAGCCGCTCCTCGAACTCACCCCGGTACTTCGCGCCGGCGACCATGCTGGCGAGGTCGAGGGCGACGAGGCGCTTGTCACGCAGCGACTCCGGGACGTCGCCCGCGACGATGCGCTGGGCGAGGCCCTCGACGACCGCCGTCTTGCCGACGCCGGGTTCCCCGATGAGGACGGGGTTGTTCTTCGTCCGCCGGGACAGCACCTGGACGACCCGGCGGATCTCGGCGTCGCGGCCGATGACCGGGTCCAGTATCCCGTCCCGGGCGTCCGCGGTGAGGTCGCGCCCGTACTTCTCGAGGGCGTTGTAGGTGCCCTCCGGGTCGGGACTGGTCACCTTGGCGCTGCCGCGGACCTGCGGCAGCGCGGCCAGCAGGGCGTCACGGGAGACGCCGGCCTCGCGCAGCAGCCCCCCAGTCGCGCCGGCGTCGGCGGCGAGGCCGAGGAGCAGGTGCTCGGTGGAGACGAAGGCGTCGTCGAGGGCGCGGGCCTCGTCGCCGGCGGTGCTGAGGGCGGTGGTGGTGGCACCGGAGGCGCGCGGCTCGCTGACGGTGCCGCCGCTGGCGGATGGCATGGCGTCCAGCAGGGCACCCGTGCGGGAGGTGACGGCGTCCGGGTCGACACCCACCGCCGCGACCAGCGAGCGCGGCACCCCGGTCCGGTCGGCGAGCAGCGCGGCGAGCAGGTGCGCAGGCTCGACGGTCGGGTGACCGGAGCGGCCGGCGGACTGGATGGCCTCGCCGAGCGCCTGCTGGCCGCGAGTGGTGAGCTTGAGGTCCACGATGCTCCCTGGGGGCGGAACGCGCGAGTCCGTCGGTATTGAGTCCGACAGGCTCAAGTCTGGGGATTGAGCCGGGCTCGGTCAAGTCGAGGGGCTAGGGTTCCGGCCATGACGGGGCTGCTGGATCTGGCGAGCGAGAAGTACGTCCGCCTCACCACGTTCCGTCGCGACGGCACCCCGGTCGCCACCCCGGTGTGGCTGGTCGGCGGCGACGGCGAGCTGCTCGTCATCACCGGCTCGACCACCGGGAAGGTCAAGCGGTTGCGCCACACCGCCCGCGTGCTGCTCGCGGCCTGCGACGCCCGCGGCCGGGCGAAGCCGGGTGCCGTCGAGCACGAGGGGGTCGCCGAACTGGTCGAGGACCCAGCCGAGGCCGAGCGCATCGGCCGCGCCGTGACCCGCCGCTACGGCGTCCTGGGCCGAGTGCTGGCCGTCGCGGAACGGCTGCGCGGCGGTCGCCGGCCGGTGGGAATCCGCATTCGACCCTCCGCCGGGGACTGACCACGACGCCAGGACGTCACACCGTGCCGTCCGTCCGGTCGGCTCGGAACGTCCGGCTGAGACGCCGCAGCGACTCCCGCTCCTCGGCGTCGGCGACGACCACCGCGAGGAGCTCGGCCGCCTGGCCGGCGGTCCGCAGGTCGCCCACGTCCTGGGCCGCGCTCAGTGTGGCCGCGCTCATGACGGCGGCCCGGTCCACGTCACCGCGGCGATGGGCGACGAGTGCGGTGAGGTGGTCGGCCCAGTGGACGGCGCGCCGGTCGCCGAGTGCCTCGAAGTCGGCGCGTGAGGTGTCGGCGTCCGCGGCGGCGGCGTCGAGGTCCCCGGTGAGCAGCCGGACGTATCCGCGCCGGTTGACACCCCATGCGCAGGCCCAGCGGTCCTGGCTGTGCTGGGCGAGCCGCAGGCCCGTGTCGAGGGTGTCGAGCGCACGTCGGGTGCCTTCCTCCGGGACGAGCGACAGGATCGCCAGGCATGTCGTCTCGCTGTCGCGGTCGCCGGCACGGCGGGCCGCCTCGAGGCCCGCCTCGGCCCAGCGGGCGCCGGTGTCGGGGTCACCGCGTTCGATGGCCACGAACCCGCGCCAGGCGGCGACGCTGCCGTACCGCGCGAGCGTCGGACCGGTGGCCGCAGCCATGACCGCCGCTGTCCAGCGCTCGGTGTCACGCAGCCGACCGCGCCAGTCCCAGTAGCGGCCGAGGGCGGCGACGACCCGGGCAGCGTCGTCGAGCCGACCGCTGCCCACGGCGTGGGCCAGGGCGTTCTCGATGTCCCCACGTGCGGCGTCGAGGCGGGCCAGCCAGGTGAGCTGGTCGGGGCCGCGGATCCCGTCGTCGGCTCGGGCGGTGAGGTCGACGGCCCAGTCGAGGAGCCGGTCGCGGGTGGGGGCGGTCTGCCCGCTGCGGCCGAGGCAGCGCGCGGCATGCACCCGCAGCGGCCGGAGCAGGCAGAACCGGGGCCCGCCCGGTCGCACCGGATCGGCGATGACGACGTGGACCATGCTGCGGTCGGCCAGGTCGAGGAGCGACGACAGGCTCGCCGCGGGGCTCAGCCCGGTCACCGCGGCCGCGAGGTCCGTGTCGAAGACACCCGCGAGGACCGCGCAGCGAGTGAACACATCGAGGTGTTCCGGGGCCAGCAGCCCCAGGCTCCAGTCGACGGCGTCGACGAGGCGGCGGTGCCGGGCGGCGACCCGCAGGGTGTCGCGGTCGAGCAGGTCGAGGGAGCCGGCGAGCGAGGCCGCGAGCTGGGGCAGGCTCAGGTGGCGCGCCTGGGCCGCGGCGAGCTCGATGGCGAGCGGGACGCCGTCGAGCAGGGCGGCGATCTGCGCTGCCGCCGCGGTGTCGTCGTCGGAGGGTGTCGCGAGAGCCGGCCGGACCTGAGCCGCGCGGTCGAGGAGCAGCTCGGCGCCGAGGTCCTGCGCCGCACCCGGAAGGGGCTCGAGGCGGAGCTGGTGCTCGCCCACCAGGCCCAGGGGCCATTGGCTCGTGACGAGGACGGTGAGATCGGGCGACCGCGCGAGGAGCTCGCCGACGAACGTCGCCACTCGCCCCAGGACGTGCTCGGCGTTGTCCAGCACGAGGGTCGTCCCGACGGGCAGCGACTGGGCGAGGACGTCGGTGATGTCGCGGGTGCCGACCTCGTGCAGCCGGGCGGCGGCGGCGACGGCGGCACTCACGTCGCTGTCCGGCGCGAGAGTGTCGAGCAGGACGACGGCGACCGGCCCGTCGACCCGGTGGACGTCCTCCATGGCCAACCGCGTCTTGCCGATCCCGGCCGGGCCGACGACGGTGACGAGTCGGACGCCCTCCGCCCGCCAGCGGGAGAGCTGGTCCAGCTCCGCCGCGCGTCCGACGAGGCGGGACGGCGGCAGCGGGGGGAGCGGGGGGAGATGCACCGAGCCGACCGAGGACGCCACCGGGCGCGCGTCGTCCCGTCGGTCGGCCGCGGACCCCGGCTCGACCGGCCCGCCGGCGACCAGCCGGGCGTGCCAGGACCGCAGTTCCGGGCTCGGATCGACGCCGAGCTCGTCAGCGAGCGTCCGGCGCACGGTCTCGTAGACCGTCAGGGCCTCCGCGGGGCGTCCGACAGCGGTCAGCACCGCGATCCGGCGCTCCCACAGCGGTTCGTCGAGCGGCCGGTGAGACGTCGCGGTCGCGAGCCGGTGCGCAGCCGCCTCGAGCGCCGGAGGGTCGCGTGCGACGAGAGCACAGTCGGCGGCGGCGATCTCGAGCCGGCCACGGAGCGCGTGCAACCGCTCGGCCTCGTCATGCAGCGGGCCGTTCCGGACGCCGCCGAGCGGCTCACCCCGCCACGTCGCCAGCGCCCCCTCCAGGACACCCCGCGCGACGGCCACGGACCCGGCAGCGAGCAGCGCCGCGCCGCGCGTCGCGGCGGCCGCCGCGCGACCGGCGTCCGTGTCCTCCGCGGTGATGTCGAGGCGGTATCCGGACGGCACGGTGGCGAGCAGCGTGCGGGCCGGGCCCAGGCAGCGGCGCACTGCCGACACGAGCTGCTGCAGGGCGTTCTCCGGGCCCTCCGGCAGCCCGTCCGGCCAGAGCTCGTCGACGAGCCGGAACGCCGGAACGGCCTCGCCGGGCCGCAGCGCCAGGGCGGCGAGCAGCAGCTGCTGGCGCCCGCGGCGGACGAGGACGGCGCGACCGTCGACGACGGCTTCGACCGGGCCGAGCAGTCGGACGTCGAGGCGCACCGGTCGCGTGCCGTCCGCTGCCACGCGTCGGACGATAACTCCGGTGTGCCGGTGGTGATCTGTCGTCGACCTGTCCCGGACCTGTCGCGCGCGGTTCGCGCGATGCAGCGGCGGCACAGCCCCGGGAAAGGCCCGTCGGCGACGGTTGCTCCGACCGCCAGCACAGCCGGCGCAGGGCGCCGGCGGACAGGAGAAGACCATGGCCACCATCCTCCGCGAGTTCACCGTCGAGGCGCCGGCAGCAGACGTCTGGGAGGCCGTCGCCGACATCGGCGCCGTCGACCGGCTCATCGACTTCCTCGGCGAGGTGACGGTCGACGGTGACATCCGCAGCTGCCAGCTCGGCGATGCCGGCGCACTGCGGGAGCTCATCGTCAGCGTCGACCACGACCTGCGTCGCGTGGCGTACTCCATCCAGGCCTCGCCGTTCGGCTTCACCCACCATCACGCGTCGATGCAGGTGACGCCGGTCGACGACGGCGCAAGCCGCTTCACCTGGATCACCGACGTGGCGCCCGACGCCCTCGCCGGCGCCGTCACCGAGCCCGTCGACACCGCCGTCGAGTCCATCAAGCGCCACTTCGCCTGAGAGGAGAACCCGTGGAGATCAGCGTTACGAGCAGCGCCCAGGTCGATGCCCCGGCCGACCGGGTCTGGTCCATCCTCGCGGACGAGTTCGAGTCCGTCTCGCACTGGGCCAGCACCATCCCGGTCTCGGGCCACAATCCGCTTGCTGTCGATGTGCCCGCGGGCGCCGCGACGGCGGGCCGGTCGTGCACGATCCCCGGGTTCGGTGTCACCGACGAACGGTTCACCCGCTTCGACGCCGCCCGGCGGACGTTCGCATACTCGGTCGACGCGACGAAGATGCCCGGCTTCGTCACCTCGGTCGAGAACACCTGGACCGTCCGGGACCTCGGGAGCGGCCGCAGCGAGGCCACGAGCGTCGCGACCGCTCACGTCGCGGGTCTCCTCGGGGCCCTCGCCGCCCCGATGCTGAGAATGCAGTTCGCGC
Source organism: Kineosporiaceae bacterium (assembly GCA_050329415.1). Classification (GTDB taxonomy): domain Bacteria; phylum Actinomycetota; class Actinomycetes; order Actinomycetales; family JBBAYJ01; genus JANNOG01. Next base: position 2,761 of record JBHJOS010000093.1, on the reverse strand, counting down.
GGACCCTGCGGCCCACACTGGAGGACCTGAGGGTCTACGCCGAGACCGGGCGCGTGTCAGCCCGCAAGACGCGCTTGGCCCGGCGTTCCGGAACCCGGACCGCCTGACCAGTCCCTCGGATGGATCGCCCGCCGCGAGACCAGATCAACGGGCCGGCCGAACAGAGCCGCCAGGTCGTCGGCCAGGTCGTCGGCCAGGTCGTCGATCCGCCATCCGAGGCGGGCGCCCGGCGCCAGCTCGTACAGGACGTCGACGTCGCTGTCCGCCCGCTGGTCGCCGCGGGCGATGGAGCCGAAGACCTCCAGCCGCGCGACGCCGTAGGCGCGAGCGATCGCGCTGAGCTCCACCTCGTCCACGTCGGGCAACACGTGGCCCATGAGACGAGAGCGTGCGCGGCGGCTGCTGCCCGACCGGCTGCCTGCCGTCCGGGCGCTGGGACCGGCGGGCCGCTTCGAGGACCGGGGTGTCGTTCCCGAGGACGCCTGGTTGGAGGCAGTGGTCAACGCGGTGATCCACCGGTCGTACAGCGTCAGTGGGGACCACGTGCGGATCGAGGTGTTCGACGACCGGGTGGAGGTCGAGAGCCCCGGCCGCTTCCCGGGTGTCGCCCAGGGCGACGACCCGCTGCGGGTGACGCGGTTCGCCCGCAACCCGCGCATCGCCCGGGTCCTGTCGGACCTGCGGTACGGCCAGGAGCTCGGTGAGGGCATCCGCCGGATGTTCGAGGAGATGCGCCTGGCCGGATTGCGTCCCCCGGCTTACCGGCAGACGTCCGGGTCGGTTGTCGTCGCCCTCGGGTTCGAGCATGCGGACCAGGAGACCGAGGACCGCCTGCCGGCCGGTGCCTCGGACGTCTTGCGACTGGTGAGGCGGGCGGGAAGCGCGAGGACGGGCGACCTCGTCACTGCCAGCGGTCGGTCACGACCTGTCGTGATCCGCCACCTGCGCGCCCTGCAGGCAGAGGGGCTGATCGAGTGGCGGGGGGAGAGCGAGAAGGACCCGAGGGCCCGGTGGGTGGCGCGCTGACGGGGGCCGGAGTTGCGTGCTCCCGACGCGCGAACCGCTCAGGCTGTGCGGTACCGGCGCCAGCGGGCGTCGAGCAGGTCTCGGTCCGGGCGGTTGCCGACGCTGCGGGGGATGACGCGGAGCCGGCTGCCGTGCAGTTCTTGCAGGCCGTGGCGGAGCATGGGCCCGTCGATTTCGGCGAGGATGTCGGCGCGGACGTCGACGACGAGGTCGGGGGAGATGCCGAGGATGTTCGTGTCGTAGGCCGCGTGGTGGATCTTGCAGAGGGCCAGGCCGTTGCGGACGGCGGCGATGCCGTCGGGGTCGGTGTCGGGGGCGATGTGGGCGGCGTCGAGCAGGGAGGCGTGGGCGAGGGCGCAGACGGCGCAGCGGGTGGTGTAGGCCCGGATGACGCGGGCGCGGAAGACGGGCTGGTGCAGGCGCCGGCGGGTCTGGGCGGTGATGTAGCGGCGGGTGAACTCCTCGACGGGGGAGTCCGGTTCCGGGTGGGCGAGGCTCACGGGCAGGTCGGCGACCTGCAGGCTGAACTGCTGGAGGTGCGGCTCCTCGGCGACGACGTGGACGGGGAAGATCGGCAGGTAGCGGGCGGTGGCGACGCCGAAGAACCAAATGATCGGGACCTGGGCGTGCATGGCGTCGCGGATGGCGCGGTTCTCGGGGTGCGTCCCGTCGTCGCCGCGCCACTTGTAGCGGACGAGGCCGTCGGCGCCCATGGCGTCGTCGTAGGGACGGCGGCCACCCTCGGGGGTGTGGACTGTTCGGATGCTGAGCGCATGCGGCAGCACGGCGGGCTTGCGGATCCCGCGTTGCGCGTCCATGAGCCGGAAGGGCTCACCGTCGAAGGTGAAGTCGAGCAGCTCGTCGCTGCTGAGGGAGTCGGCGCCGTCGTTCGACCGGACGGTCAGCCACGCGATCGCCTCACGGCGCAGGCGAGCGTCCTCAGCCTCGCCCCACACCATGCGACGGATGCTGGCACGGCGGAGCCAGTCGCCGATCAGGAACGGCGAGAGCGTCCTGTCATACAGCTGGCGGCACGAGAGGCTGCGTCTCATCCCAACGGATGGTTGCGGATGCTGCGATTATTGCGGATGATGCGGTGAGGAGGACGAGGAGGTTTCGCATGTCCACACGTGTGCCCGTCGCCGCCCTGCCAGGCACCGCGGAGATCGACGCGGCCGTCGCGGCCCTGCCCGAGATTCGTGAGTTCCTGCGTCGTCACGTCAACGACGACACGGTCGCTCTGCATCTGTCGGACGATGAGGGCGAGCGCACGCTGACGGTGCCCCGTGCAGTCGTCGACCTGATGGCCGAGATCTTGCACAACATGGCGCAGGGACGTGGCGTGTCCGTCGTGCCGGCGACGGCGGAACTCACCACACAGCAGGCAGCGGACATGCTTAACGTCTCCCGCCCGTTCCTCATCGGGTTGCTGACGTCGGGTGAGATCGCATACCGCAAGGTCGGCACCCACCGGCGGATCAAGGTGGAGGACCTGCTCGCCTACAAGGCAGCCGACGACCGGCGTCGGCGTGAGAACGCCTCCGAGCTGACTGCCCTGGGGCAGGAGATGGAGCTGTACTGAGGTGCCGTTCACGGCGGTCTACGACGCCTGCGTGCTGTACCCGAGCACGCGCGTCATGTCGTCGCCTTCTGCTCCAGGGACTGGGCGGAGGGGGCGTCACGCTGGATAGATCTATCGGGCCTCTGCGAGGACCGCCTCACCCCGCGGCGCTCC
>JBHJOS010000005.1:0-6852 GCA_050329415.1 Kineosporiaceae bacterium | reverse complement strand
CGTCCTCCTCCGGCGTCGCCACGACGTACCCCGTCTCCCCCGGCATCACGTAGTGGAGCCGCTCCCGCGCCTGGGCGGCGACGAACGCGTCGTCCCCCCACAGGCGCAACTGGTTCTCGAGGTCGGCCACGGCGGCCTGCCGGTCGTCGATCTCCTGCTCCAGCGCGGCCTGGCGCCGCTCCTGGTCCACGTAGAGCCGGACCTGCGGCGCGAGCGTCACGGTGCAGGCCACCCCGAGGACCACGAGGACCACCGTCCGCCGGGCCGACAGCGCGGGCGCCCGGCCGGACCGGGGTCCGGCTCGCCGGGGCACCGCGCCGCTCACCCCCGTCGGGCGCGCGGGAACGCCGAGTACCCGGCGTACAGCGCCGCGTCGTCCAGCTCCTCCTCGATCCGCAGGAGCTGGTTGTACTTGGCGACCCGGTCGGTCCGGGCGGGGGCACCGGTCTTGATCTGACCGCAGTTCGTCGCGACCGCGAGATCGGCGATCGTGGTGTCCTCGGTCTCGCCCGAGCGGTGACTCATCATGCAGCGCAGGCCGTGGCGGTGCGCCAGATCGACCGCGTCGAGCGTCTCCGTCAACGAGCCGATCTGGTTGACCTTGACCAACAGCGCGTTCGCGGCACGCTCGTCGATGCCCCGCTGCAGCCGGGTGGGGTTCGTGACGAACAGGTCGTCGCCGACGATCTGGACCTGCTCCCCGAGGACGGCCGTCATGGCGGCCCAGCCCTCCCAGTCCTCCTCGCCCAGCGGATCCTCGATGCTGACCAGGGGGTAGGAGTCGGCCAGTTCACGGTAGTACTCGATCATCTCGGCCGCCGTCCGGACCTGCCCCTCGAACCGGTAGCCGCCGTCGACGGCGAACTCGGTGGCGGCCACGTCGAGGGCGAGCACGAGGTCGTCGCCGAGGCTGTACCCGGCACGGTCGACCGCCGCGGCGATGAGGTCGAGGGCGTCGCGGTTGGCGGGCAGGCTGGGGGCGAAGCCGCCCTCGTCCCCCAGCCCCGTGGCGAGCCCGCGTTCCTTGAGCACCGACTTCAGCGAGTGGTACACCTCCGCACCCCACCGCAGGCCCTCGGCGAACGAGGCGGCGCCGACCGGAGCCACCATGAACTCCTGGACGTCGACCCCGGAGTCCGCGTGCGCGCCGCCGTTGAGGATGTTCATCATCGGCACCGGCAGGACGTGGGCGTTGGGTCCGCCGACGTAGCGGTAGAGCGGCAGGCCGGCCGAGGCGGCGGCGGCCTTGGCCACCGCGAGGGACACCCCGAGGATGGCGTTGGCGCCCAGCTTGGCCTTGGTGGGTGTGCCGTCGAGGTCGATCATGGCCTGGTCGATGAGGCGCTGCGCGGAGGCGTCGTAGTCGGCCAGCTCGGGGCCGATGTCCTCGAGCACCGCCTCGACCGCGCCGAGGACTCCCTTGCCCAGGTACCGGTCGGCGTCGCCGTCGCGCCGCTCGTTCGCCTCGAACTGGCCGGTCGACGCACCGGACGGCACGGCTGCGCGGCCGGTGCTGCCGTCGTCGAGCTCGACCTCCACCTCGACGGTGGGATTGCCACGCGAGTCGAGGATCTCGCGGGCTCCGATCGCCCCGATGACGGCCACTGGTGCTCCTTCCGGCGGGTGAGGGCGCCGACCGGACCGGTCGACGCGACATTCCGGGCCGAGCGTAGTCGCAGGTCCGCCCACGGCGCGGGCCCGGCGCGCGCACCGGGCCCCGGACGGTGCGGCAGCGCCCGGGTCGGGGATCAGGGGGAGCGCGTGACGGTCTCGGTCTCGGTCACCGTCGCGGTCAGGGTGGCCGCCGCCGACGGCTCGGGGTCGACGGTCGCGGTCCCCAGCACGCTGCGCCCGAGGACTCCGGTGGGACCGACGGCGTCGGCGGGCAGCGCCACGGTGAGGACGACGGAGGTCCCGACCTCCTGCCGCACGCCGGCAGCGGGGGCCACGCTGAGCACCGTGCCGACCGGCTCACTGGACTCGGGGTCCGACTGCACCTCGACCTCGAAGCCGGCGTCCTCCAGCAGGCGCCGGGCCTCGTCCTCGTCGAGCCCGCGGGCCTGCGGCACGACGTTGCTGCCGCTGGCCGCCACCAGCGAGACGGGAGTGCCCTCGACGACGAGCTCCCCGAACGCCGGTTCGGACCGGATGACCCGGTCGCGGGGCAGCGAGGAGTCGCTGGCGACGATCTCGCCGAGCTCGAGCCCGGCCTCTCGCAGGACCTCCCTCGCCTCGTCCACGTCCAGGCCCTCGGCCTCGGGGACGGCGACCTGGGCCGGGCCGGTCGAGATGACCAGGGCGACCTCCTCGCCGCGGGTCATCGTCTCACCGGCGGGCGGCTCGGTTCGGATCACGAGTCCGACGTCGATGTCCCGGGATGCCTCGGCGATGGGCGAACCCACCTCGAGCCCGACGCCGTCCAGTTCCCGCTCCGCCTCCCGAACCGTGAGCCCGGCGGTGGCCGGCACCTCGACACTCGACGCCCCGGGCGCCTGGGCGAGCCCCCAGACCAGCGCGGCAAGCCCGGCGAGAACGGCGACGACGGCAGCGAGCAGCCACCCTCGCCGCCCCAGGACGCGACGGTCGGCGCCCTCGCCGTCCTCGCCCGTCACCCGGGCCCCGGGGGAACCCTTCGGTGGCCCCGGGGACCCCTCGCCCGCGGCGGCCGCCGGCGCAGTCGTCCCCCCGGCGGCCGGGGTACCGGCTCCGGTGTCGCCCACCGGCCCGGACATGGCTGCCGGCAGGGCCGCTCGCGGCGGGCCGGCGGTGAGTGCCCGGGGGGCGGGGTGGTCCGGCTCGGGATCCGGCGGCACGTCCGGCAACAGCCCGGACGCGACCCGTGCCGTGGGCAGCTCGGTGACGTCGTAGCCCTCGTGCTCCGGCGCCGCCAGCCCGCCCGCCGCCGCCGACCGCGCGGCCACCGCGTCGAACTCCACGAGGATTCGCAGCAGGTCCCGCCGCAGTTCCGCCGCGGTCTGCGGCCGGTGCCACGGATCCTTGGCGAGGCAGCGGAGGACGACCTCGTCGATGGCGGGGTCGATGCCGGGCCGGCGGTCGGACGGCACCGACGCACGGGTCCGGACGTGTGCCGCGACGACCGCCTGCGGCGACCCCGCGAACGGCGGCGTGCCCGTCAGCATCGTCATGAGGACGCAGCCGAACGAGTAGAGGTCGGACCGGGCGTCGACCGGGCGCCGCCGGGCCTGCTCCGGGCTGATGAAGGCGACCGAGCCGTACCCGCGGCCGGCGTCGGTGTCGGCGTCCGCATCCTCCGTGACCGCCCGGGCGATGCCGAAGTCAGTGACCTTGACTGCGCCGTTCGGCATGATCATGAGGTTGCTCGGTGTGACGTCGCGGTGGATGACCCCGCGCTCGTGCGCGTGCGCGAGCGCCGCGCAGACGTCGACCCCGATCTCGATCGAGCGCTCGACGGTGAGCGAGGTTCCGTCGGCCAGCAGGGCCGACAGCGGCGTGCCCTCGATCATCTCCATCACGAGGTACGGCCGCCGCACGCCGGCCAGCTCCGCCTCCCCCACGTCGTAGACCGCGACGATGCCGGGATGGTTGAGGCGCGCGCTGGCCATGGCCTCGGCCCGGAAGGCCGTGACGATCTCCTCGTTGCGCGCCGCCTCGGGCCGCAGCAGCTTGATCGCGACCTCGCGCCCCAGCCGGATGTCGCGGGCGCGCCGCACCTCGGCCATGCCACCGGTGCCGAGGACCTCGCCGAGTTCGTAGCGCTCGCCGAGGACCTGCCAAGCCTCGATCACGTGACGGCCCCCGTCAGGTGTCCGACGGCCCCCCGCGAGCGCGCGGCTGCGCGACCCGTCGGTGGCGTCCGCGGCACCCGAGGCATGCGTGAACAGTAGTCAGTGCCGCCCCGGGTCGGCGGCGGCTCGCCCCGGTCCCGCGGAACGTCCGGCATGTCGCGCCTCGAGCGCGGCCACCTGGGTCCGCAACGCCTGCTCGGCGTCCACGCCCCGTTCCCGAGCGGCCGCCACGAGCCCCAGGAGCGAGATCCCGATCGCCTCCGCGGCGTCCCGCGGCCCGCCGGGGGACGCCGGCGGCACCGGGCGACCCAGCCCCGCCCGCTCCAGGCGCCCGAGCACCTTCTGGGCCCGCGCCAGCGCGGGCAACGTCGCCGGGATGCCGTCGAGCAGGCCGCGCCCGGGCGCCTCGGCGGCCTTGAGGCGGTCCCAGTTCGCCTGGACCTCGGCGGCGTCGGCCACCTCGACGCGCGACCCGCCCTCACCGAAGACGTGGGGGTGGCGGCGCTGAAGCTTGGCGACGAGGCCGCGGGCGACGTCGTCGATGTCGAAGGCGCCCCGGCCGACGGCGATCCGGGCGTGGAGGACCACCTGCAGCAGCACGTCCCCCAGTTCGTCGGCCAGCTCCGCGTCCCCGGCGGGGGTCCCGGCCCCGGCGACCGCGTCGACCGCCTCGTAGGCCTCCTCGACGAGGTGCGGCACCAGGCTCTCGTGCGTCTGCTCGGCGTCCCACGGGCACCCCCCGGGGGACACCAGCCGGTCGACGACCTCGACGACCCCCAGCAGCGCCTCGCCGCTCACCCGGTCGGCTCCGCCCCCTCCCGGGACACCCACGGCAGCGACTCCTCGCCGATGGGCACCCCCTGACCGGGCTCCCACCGGGCGGCGTCCCAGGTCCCGTAGCGGGGGTTGACCACGGGCTCGAGGCCGGCCACCCGCTCCACGAGCACCTCGCCCCGGGGACCCTGGGCCAGCTGGGCGAACATCGTGCTGGTGGCGATGACCTGCGCGGCCTCGTCGCTGAGCTGCAGCTCGGTCTGCTCGGCGACGCCACGCCGGGCCTCGTCGGCGGACACCACCGTGCCGGACTCCCCCGCCAGGTCCCGGACATCGTCGGAGATCACGGAGAAGAACACGACGAGCCGCTCGACGTCGGCCGTCCCGGGGAAGGCCTCGGACAGTTCCGCCGACACGGAGTCCACCTGGTCGACCGTCACGACCACGCCGCCGTCGGGGTCCAGCGCGGCCGCTCCCGGGGCGACCTCGGCGGAGCAGCCCGCCAGGGCCGCAGCCGTGCCGATCACGCCGGCGGCCGCGACCGCGGAGGCGATCCCCCGTGCCCTCATCGCACTCATCGCCCTCATCCTTCGACAGGTCCCTTCTGCGCCCCGGCAGGACGCGCCACGATCGCGGTCACGACATCGCGCGCCCACGCGAGCAGGTCGACGCCGGTGACGCTACCGGCACCGCCCGCTCCCCCGGCGGCCACCGCCAGGGACGCCTTCGGCAGCGGCACCAGCACCGTGGACAGACCCTGCTTGACGATGGACCCGGGGTAGAGCCGGGTGAGCCGCATCCGCCCGCTCTCGGGCAGCTCGAGCGGTCCCAGCCGCAGGTGGCGCCCCGCCACGGCGACGTCGCGCAGCCCGGTCGCGCCCACCTCCACGCGGAACCGCGCGACTTCCAGCAGGGCCGACACCGGCTCCGGCAGCGCCCCCTGCGGTCCGGGCGCGCCGAAGCGGTCCCGCAGCTCGTCGCCGACGGCCTCGACCGACGCGACCGAGTCGGCGCCCGCCAGGCGTCGGTAGACCTCCAGCCGCAGCCGCTCGGACGGGACGTAGTCGTGCGGCAGGTAGGCGTCGACCGGGACGTCCACGCTCACGGCGACCTCCTCGACCGCCTCCTCCCCGGCCATTCCGCGCCGGAAGTCCGCGACTGCCTCGGCGACCATGCGCAGGTAGAGGTCGAAGCCGACCCCGGCGATGTGACCGGACTGCTCCCCGCCCAGGAGGTTGCCGGCGCCGCGGATCTCGAGGTCCTTGAGCGCGACCTGCATCCCGGAGCCGAGCTCGGTGTGGGCGGCGATGGTCGACAGCCGGTCGTGAGCGGTCTCGGACAGCGTGTGCTCGCGGTCCCACATGAAGTACGCGTAGCCGCGCTCGCGGCCGCGGCCGACCCGCCCCCGCAGCTGGTGCAGCTGGGACAGCCCCAGCCGGTCGGCGCGGTCCACGATCAGCGTGTTGGCGTTGGAGATGTCCAGGCCGGACTCGACGATCGTGGTGCACACCAGCACGTCGAAGCGCCGCTCCCAGAAGTCGAGGACGGTGCGTTCCAGTTCGTGCTCGTTCATCTGCCCGTGCGCCACCCGGACGCGCGCCTCGGGCACGGCCTCGGCGATCCGCTTGGCGGCCCGGTCGATGGACTCCACCCGGTTGTGGACGAAGAACACCTGGCCCTCGCGCAGCAGCTCCCGGCGGACCGCCGCGGCCACCTGACGCTCGTCGTACGGGCCGACGTAGGTGAGGATCGGGTGCCGCTCCTCGGGCGGGGTCGCCAGCGTCGACATCTCCCGGATTCCGGTCACGGCCATCTCCAGCGTCCGCGGGATCGGCGTGGCCGACATGGCGAGCACGTCGACGTTGGTGCGCAGCTTCTTGAGCGCCTCCTTGTGGTCCACGCCGAAGCGCTGCTCCTCGTCCACGACCACCAGGCCGAGGTCCTTGAACCGGATCTCGTTGGACAGCAGGCGGTGGGTGCCGACGACGACGTCGACCGAGCCGTCGGCAAGGCCCTCGCGGACCAGCCTGGCGTCGCCGTCGGTGGAGAACCGCGACAGCCCGCGGACCGTCACCGGGAACCCGGCGTAACGCTCGGAGAGCGTCGCGAGGTGCTGCTGCACCAACAGGGTCGTCGGTACCAGCACCGCCGCCTGCTTGCCGTCCATCACCGCCTTGAACGCCGCGCGCAGCGCGATCTCGGTCTTGCCGTAGCCGACGTCGCCGCAGACCAGCCGGTCCATCGGGACCGCCTGCTCCATGTCCCGCTTGACCTCGTCGATGGTCGCGAGCTGGTCGGGGGTCTCGGTGTA
>JBHJOS010000120.1:0-11536 GCA_050329415.1 Kineosporiaceae bacterium | reverse complement strand
GTACCCGGCCGCCTGCAGCGACGCCAGGTTGTCGCGGAAGTCGCACGCCTGCTTCGTGCACCCGGGCGTCATGGCCGCCGGGTAGAAGTAGAGGATCGTCCGCTCGCCCCGCAGCTCGGACAGCGACCGGGGGGTCCCCGTGTGGTCGGGCAGGGTGAAGTCCGGGGCCGGGCCTCCGACGGTCAACTGCGACACAGGCGCAACTCCCTTGCGACTCGGGCGCGATTGGGGCGAGGATCCCATCATGCACGTACCCGACGGCTTCCTGGACGTCCCCACCTCCCTCGCCACCGGGGTGGTGGCCGCCGGCGCCGTCGCGGTGGCCCTGCGCCAGGTCAGGCGCGAGATCGGGGAGGCGGCGGCGCCCATGGCCGGCCTCGTCGCCGCCTTCGTCTTCGCCGTGCAGATGCTGAACTTCCCCGTCGGGGTGGGCACCAGCGGGCACCTCATGGGCGGGGCGCTGGCGGCGGTCCTGGTCGGACCGTGGACGGCGCTGGTCTGCCTCGCGGTCGTGCTGTCCGTGCAGGCGCTGCTGTTCGCCGACGGCGGGTTGTCCGCGCTCGGCACGAACGTCCTGCTCATCGGAGTGGTCACGGTGCTCGTCGGGTGGCTGGTGGCTCGCGGGGTCGCGGCGGTGCTGCCGCGGCGGCCGGCGTCCGCGGTGCCGGCCGCCGCTCTCGGGGCGCTGGTCTCGGTCCCTGCCGCGGCCCTGGTGTTCGTCGGGCTGTACACGGTCGGCGGCGCCACGGACCTCGACCTGGCCCGTCTCACCCAGTTCATGCTCGGGTGGCACCTCGTCATCGGGGTCGGGGAGGCCGTCATCACCGGCCTGACCGTCGCCGCGGTCGTGGCCACCCGACCCGACCTCGTGCATCTGGTCCGCGGCACCCGCCGGACGCTGCTGGTCACGTCCTCCGACGGCACCACGGCCGAGGTCGAGGCCGCACCGGAGCCCCCGGCGGAGCCGGTGCGACGCGGTCCCGGTGCCCGCACCGCCGCGGTCGCGCTCGCCGTGACCCTGGCACTGGCGGGGGTCGTGTCCGGCTTCGCCAGCGCGAACCCCGACGGCCTGGAGTACGTCGCCGAGCGGCTCGGCTTCCTCGACGCCGCCGAGGACTCGGCGGCCGCGGGCAGCCCGTTCGGCGACTACGCGGTCGTCGGTGTCGACAACGACCTGCTGTCCACCGGTCTCGCCGGTGTCGTGGGGGTCGCGGCCACGCTGGCGCTGGCCGTCCTCCTGGCGCGGCTCGCGGCGGCGCGCGCCCGTCCGTCCCCGCAGGTCGAGCGAGCGCCCGACGAGGCCGGGGGGTGACGCCCGCGCGGCTCAGCGAGGGCCTCCACGTCCCGGGCGACACCCCGGTCCACCGTCTCCCGGCCCACGTGAAGCTCGCGGGCCTGCTGATGTTCGTGCTCGCCGTCGTGGCCACCCCCCGGGACCAGGTGTGGGCCTTCGGACTGCACGCCGTCGCGCTGACGGCCGTGGTGGCCGTCGCCCGGCTGCGGCCGGGCCTGGTGCTGCGCCGGATGGTGGTCGAGGTGCCCTTCGTCGTCTTTGCCCTGGCCCTGCCGTTCGTGGCCCTGGGCGAGCGGGTCGAGGTCGTCCTGGCCCCGGGCTGGTCGGTCGAGGTGTCCACGGACGGGCTGCTGGGGGCGGTCAACATCCTCGCCAAGGCCACCCTCGGCGTGGTGGCCGCGATCGTCCTCGCCGCGACGACCCGCCCCGCCGAGCTGATCGCCGGCCTGCGGCGGCTGCGCGTCCCGGCGCTGTTCGTCACGATCGTGCACTTCATGATCGTTTATCTGGACATCGTCGTGGACGACATGCGACGGATGCGGATCGCCCGGGAGGCGCGGGGCTTCCGCGCGCGTCACCTCGGCCACGTCCCGGTGCTGGCCCGGGCCGCGGGCGCGCTGTTCGTCCGGGCCTACGAACGGGGGGAGCGCGTCCACCGGGCGATGGTCGCCCGCGGGTACACCGGCGTCATGCCTCTCCTCGACGCGGCCGTCCCGGGCGAGGGCGGTCTCGCTCGGGCGGGCTTGCGCTCCGCCTGGGCCCGGGCTGCTCTCCTGCCGCTGGCGGCCGTGGCGGTCGCGTCGATGGCGGTCGCTGCGGGCGACGCGACGGCCTGGCGGCCGGGCGCGTGAGCGTGCCCGGGGAGTCGGCCGCGCCACCGGCCGTCGAGGTCCGCGGGCTGGCGTTCGCCTACCCCGACGGCCGCCAGGTGCTGTTCGGGGTCGACCTCACGGTCGGCGAGGGCGAGCGGGTCGCCGTCCTCGGGCCGAACGGGGCCGGCAAGACGACGCTCGTCCTCCACCTCAACGGCATCCTCGGCCGGGCCGCCGGAACCACCTCGGTCGGTGACGTCCACGTCCTCGGGACCCGCGTCACGCGTGCCACCCTGGCCGAGGTCCGGCGGCGGGTCGGCCTGGTGTTCCAGGACCCCGACGACCAGCTCTTCATGCCGACCGTCCGCCACGACGTCGCGTTCGGCCCCGCGAACGAGGGGCTGCGCGGCCCCGCCCTCGACGCCCGAGTCCGCCGCGCCTGCGACCTGGCGGGGGTCGCCGACCTCGCGGACCGTGCCCCGCACCACCTGTCGTTCGGCCAGCGACGCCGGGTGGCGATCGCCACGGTGCTGGCGACCGACTGCCGGGTGCTGGTCCTCGACGAGCCGACCTCGAACCTCGACCCGGTGAGCCGCCGGGAGCTCTCCGACGTTCTCGCCGGCCTGGCGATGACGACGCTGGTCGTCACGCACGACCTGCCGTTCGCTCTCACGGCGTGCGAGCGCAGCGTCATCCTCGACTCGGGCCGCATCGTGGCCGACGGGCCGACCCGGGAGCTGCTCGCCGACGCAGACCTGCTGGCCCGGCACCGCCTGGAGCTGCCCGACGGCTTCGACCCGACGCGCGCCCGCGGGCCGGTCCGGGGGTGAGGCTTCCTGGGGGTGTCCGGGATGTCGGGTGACGACCCGCGGGGGCGGATCCGGTCGTGCAGGAACGATCGCGGATGCCGGAGCAGGTGGGCGGATGCCGGTTCCGCGGGCTATGCAGAACATACAAGTCCTGGGTCCCGCGTACCGGCTCATGCCCGGGCCCACCAATTTGTAGGTTCTGCATAGGGTTTCGGGACACCAGGTCGGGTGCCGGACACCCTCTCCGGGACCTCCCGGCCCTCGGGCCCGCGGGCCGGTCCGGCGGTGAGGGCCTAAGGTCGGGTCATGTCCGAGGCCCGCCCGAAGCCGCCGTCCGAGGCCGAGCTGGAAGCGGCCATCCGCGAGCGCCGGCAGCACCTGGCGGCCACCCTCGACGAGCTCAACCGGCGGCTGGACCCCGCCCGGCTGCGCCACGAGGCCGTCCAGGAGAGCCGGGACCGGGCGCGCGCGACCGTCGTCGACCCGGTGACCGGCCGCCCGCGGGTCGAGCGCGTCGCCGCCGTCGCGGCCGCTCTCGCCGTGCTCGTCCTCGTCGTCGTGCTGCGCGCCCGGCGCCGTCGCGCCCGGTGATCTCCCCGGTGATCTCCCCGGTGGCCTCCCCGGTGATCCGCGCGTGAGCCGGCTGCCGCGCGGCGTCGTGCCGATCCCGCCCGGACCCGGCCAGGAGTCGGTGTGGGACTACCCCCGCCCGCCCCGGGTGGCGGCCGACGACCGCCTCGTGGTGGTCCGCTTCGGCGGGGTGGTGGCCGAGACCCGGTCCGCGCTGCGGGTGCTCGAGACCTCGCACCCGCCGTCGTGGTACCTGCCGCGCGACGCCTTCGCGCCGGGGACGCTGCGGCCGGCCGCGGGGTCCTCCTGGTGCGAGTTCAAGGGCCGGGCCGGCTACGAGGACGTCGTGGCCGGGGACGGGCGGGTCGCGGGGCGCGCTGCCTGGCACTACCCGGCCCCCTCACCCGGCTTCGAGGCCCTCGCGGGCCACGTCGCCCTGTACGCCGGGGTCGTCGACGAGGTGACGGTGGGCGGCGTCGTCGTCGTGCCGCAGCCGGGCGGCTTCTACGGCGGATGGGTGACCCCGGACGTCGTCGGGCCGTTCAAGGGGGGACCCGGCAGCAGCGGCTGGTGAGGGGTAGCGTCGCGCCGGTGAGTGACGGCCGCCTGCCCATCCGGATGCTGCACGACCGGCTGCTCGTCCGTCCCGACAGTGACGGCGAGCGCAAGTCCGGGGCCGGCATCGTGATCCCGGCGACGGCGGCCCTGGGTCGGCGCCTGAGCTGGGCCGAGGTCGTCGCGACCGGCCAGCACGTGCGCCAGGTCGAGCACGGCGACCGGGTGCTGTACGACCCCGAGGACAAGGCCGAGGTCGAGCTGCAGGCGGTCGTCTTCGTCCTGCTGCGCGAGCGCGACCTCCACGCCGTGGCCGCGCCCCGGGTGACCGACGGCGGGACCGGGCTGTACCTGTGACCGTCGTCGCCCGGCGGCGGGGCGGGACCGGGGTCGCCGGTGTCACCGCGCCGGGCCCCACCCCGGCGACCATGCTCCGGTCTATCCGGTCGGTCCTCGGCGACCCGCTCGCCTACCTGCGAGGCTGCGTCACCGAGCACGGCCCGGTCGTCGCACTCCCGATGTGGCGCGGTGCCGCGCTGCTCGTCGACGACCCGGCAGGGGTGCGCCGGGTGCTCCAGGACAACCACCGCAACTACACCAAGCACACGTTCCAGTACTCGGCCCTCGCGCTCGTGACCGGTGACGGCCTGCTGACCTCGGACGGCCCGACGTGGCGCACCCACCGCCGTCTCGTCCAGCCGGCCTTCCACCGCGACTGCCTGGCCCACGTCGCGGCCGAGGCGGTCCGCTGCGCCCGGCTCGCCGGTGCCGAGCTGGACTCCGCCGGGGGTGCTCCGGTCGACACCGACCCCCTGCTCATGCGCGCCACGCTCGACGTCGTGGGCCGGGTGCTGCTCGGTGCCGACCTCGTCGACGGCGGCCAGGCGGACGGCCGGGAGCTGGTGGCCGCCGTTCACGATGCGCTGGACGGCGTCATGCGCCGCGCCATGCGGCCGTGGGAGGCGCCGCCGGGAGTGGTGACGCCGCTGTCACGGCGGCTCGCCCGGGCCAACGACCGGCTCGACACCGCGGTCGAGCGCGTGGTCGAGGCCCGTCGGGGGGCTCCGGGCGGCGCCGACGTCCTCGGCCTGCTGCTGGGAGCGGGGGAGGCGCTGTCCGCGCGGGAGGTCCGGGACGAGCTCGTCACCCTTGTCATCGCCGGGCACGAGACCGTGGCGTCCAGCCTGGTGTGGACGCTTCGCCTGGTCGCCGAGCACCCCCAGGCCCAGGCTGCCGTCCACGACGAGCTCGACCGGTTGCTGGACGGTCCGGCCGGACGCCCTCCGGAGTGGGCCGACCTCGCCGCGCTGCCGGTCACCCGGGCCGCGGTCGACGAGGGGCTGCGGTTGTACCCGCCCGCGTGGCTGATCTCGCGTCGTGCCGTCGCCGACGACGAGGTCGCCGGGGTTCCCGTCCCGGCGGGCACCCTGGTGCTCACCAGCCCCTGGTTGCAGCATCGCCGGCCGGAACTGTGGCCGGAGGCGGACCGCTTCGACCTGTCGCGCTGGACGGACGGCCC
This sequence comes from Kineosporiaceae bacterium, assembly GCA_050329415.1. GTDB lineage: Bacteria > Actinomycetota > Actinomycetes > Actinomycetales > JBBAYJ01 > JANNOG01. Next base: position 5,977 of record JBHJOS010000120.1, on the reverse strand, counting down.
GGCGCGGGCTGCGCGCGAGGGCTACCTTCCGTTCGGGGCCGGTCCCCGGCTGTGCATCGGCCGGGACTTCGCGATCGCCGAGTCCGTGCTGGTCCTCGCCGAACTCCTGCGGACCCGCCGGGTTGCCCCGGTTGGCCCCCGCCCGGCGGCGACCGCGGGGGTCACCCTGCGCGCCCGCGGCGGCTCCCCGCTCGCGGTCCGCCCCCGCTGATCCCCGCCGACACCCCGTTACGGCCGGACCACCGGGCTGTCAGGCGGTGTGCCGGGGAGCTCGCCGGTGTAGTCGCCCACCGCACGGAAACGGACACCCGGTTCGGCGTACTCCTCGAGGGCGTGGGCGACCCAGCCGGCGATCCTGGCGAGCTGGAAGACGAGTTCCGCGGCCCCGGGGCGCAGGTCGTACGTGCGGGCGAGTGCGGCGAGGGCGAGGTCGACAGTGGGGAAGAGGTCCTCGCGGGCGGCCAGCCACGCCCCCATGGCGTCGGCCGCCGCCCGCGCCGGGCCGTCCGGCAGCAGGTCGAGGAGCAGCTCCGCCCGCGGGTCCGCGCGCCGGTACACCGCGTGGCCGAATCCTGGCGGCGCCGTCGCGTCGCTCCGCAGGTACGGCCCGAGGACGGCCGCGGGGTCGGTGGCGAGGACGTCGTCCAGCAGTCGCCCGGCCCGCTCGGGGGCCGCCGCGTGCAGCGGCCCGTCCGCGGCGCCGAGGCCGGCCGACACCACGCCGTAGACGTCGGCCCGGACGCTCGCGGCCACCCGGGCCGCCACGGTGGACGCGGCCAGGCCATGGTCGGCGAGCAGGACCAGCGCGGCGTCGAGGACCGCCACGTCACTCGCCTCCCGATCCGCGGGCCGGGGCGCGAGCCCGCGCCACAGCAGGCCCGCGACCGTGCCAGCGCCGCCCCTTGCTCCCGCCGTCCCGTCACCGGGGGCGTGCGCGGCCTCCGCCGTGCCGCCCTCGATTCGACCGGGAGCGTCGGCGACCGCGGCCGCCAGAGCGGTGATCGTCGTCCGGGCGGCGACCACGACCGCGCCCGGCCGGCCGTCGGAGCGCGCCGGGTCGAGGGCCGCGAGCGCGGTGACCCCCGCCCGGAGCCGGTCGGCCGGCCGGGCCGTCACCGGCAGCGAGCCCACGGCTGCCGTCACGGCCGCGACCGCCGTGGCACCGGGCGGCTCCCAGACCCGGGGACCCGGGCGGCCCAGCCACAGCAGCTCCGCCACGGATTCGTAGCCGGTCCGCACCAGCGCCGCCACCGGACGGCCGCGGTAGAACAGCCGGTCGTCCTCGATCGCCGTGACCGCCGTCCGGATCCGCTCCAGCGCCCCCCGCGGGGAGCGCCCCGCCCGGCCGCGGGCGGCCAGCCCCGCCACCTCGTCCGCAGCGAACGCACTGCCCCGGTGTCCCGGGTGGCGCACGCTCGTCAGCAGGCCGCGACTCACGTAGGCGTAGACCGTCTCGGGTGTCACCCCGAGTCGCCGAGCCGTCTCGACCGTGCTGAGGAAGCTCGCGTCCGCCACCGCCCCACTGTCGCCCACCTCGGCGCCGATGGGTTGACCACGTCAACGTTGAGGTGGCGGGCTGCCCGGCGGACAGTGCGTCCATGACGCTCGTCGAGGCGCCCCCGGGACTGCGCGGGGTCGTCGTCACGGAGACCGGAATCGGTGACGTCCGCGGCGAGGAGGGCTTCTACCACTACCGCCAGTACTCGGCCGTCGACCTCGCCCGGAGCCGGTCCTTCGAGGACGTGTGGTTCCTGCTGTGGCGCGGCCGGCTCCCCGGACCGAGGGAGGCCGAGGAGCTGCGCACCGCCGTCGCCCGGGCGCGTGTCCTGCCCCCGGCCGTCGCGACGGCACTGCCCGCGATCGCCTCGGCCACGGCGCGGACCTCGCCCCTGGCGGGACTGCGAGCGGCGCTGTCGCTGCTGGCCGCGGAGGAGGGGTTCCGTCCCGTCCTCGACACCGACCGGCCCGCCCGGGAAGCGGACTGCCTGCGGATCTGCGCGGTGACGCCGACGATCCTCGCGGCCCTGCACCGGGCCGGCCGCGGCCTCCCCGCGGTGCCCCCGCGGGACGACCTCGGGTCAGCAGCGTCCTGGTTGCACCTGCTGACCGGCACCGACCCGGACCCGCGCCGCGTCCAGGCCCTGAGCCGGTATCTCGTCGCGGCCGCCGACCACGGCTTCAACGCCTCCACCTTCACCGCCCGCGTGGTGGCCTCGACCGGGGCGGATGTGGGGGCGGTGGTGACGGCCGCGCTCGCGGCCTTCGCGGGGCCCCTGCACGGCGGGGCGCCGGATCGCGCCCTGGAGGCACTGGACGAGATCGGGACGCCGGAGCGGGTCGACGACTGGGTCCGCGAGACCGTGGCCGCGGGCAGGCGGGTGATGGGCTTCGGCCACGCCGTCTACCGCACCGCCGACCCCCGCGCGCTCCTGCTGCGGGAGGTCGCCGAGGGCCTCGGGGGCGGGCGGGTCGAGCTGGCCGCCGCGGTCGAGCGCCGGGTGGTGGCCGTGCTGGCGGAGCTCAAGCCCGGTCGGCGGCTGGACGTCAACGTCGAGTACTGGGCGGGGGTGGTCATGGAGGCATGCGGCATCCCGCCGGTCATGTTCACACCGACGTTCGCGGTGAGCCGCGTCGTCGGGTGGTGCGCCCACCTCCTCGAACAGGCCGCGGACCCGCGCCTCATCCGCCCTTCGGCGCGCTACGCCGGTCCCGCCGCACCCCAGCCGGTGCCCGCCTGACGCCCCACCGGTCGCGCCCCCGCGCAGGACAGGACTACTGGAGGTAGCCCTCCACCTCCCCGGGCGGGCGGAGGTCCGCCTCGTCGGGGTCGAGGCCGGCCCGCCGGCGGGCCTCGCGCCGGCGCAGCAGGTCCCAGCACTGGTCCAGCTCGACCTCGATCGCCGACAGCTCGTCGTGCTCGGCCTGCTCGGTGATCCGCCCCTCGGTCAGGGCGTCGCGCAGGGCGTGCTCGCGCTCGACCAGTCCGCTGATGCGCTGCCGAATCGACGCGTCGTCCATGGTCGGGAGCCTACGTGGTGGCTGCGGAGGGCTCGTGGTGCGCCACGGTCGCTCCGTCGGCGATCGCGTGGGTGATCGCGTCGGCGAAGCGCTCGACCGCGCCGGGGGCCAGGGCGAGGAACAGCGACGGCTCCGTCAGCTCCACTTCGAGGACAAGGGGCCGTCCGTCGGGGCCCGGCACCGTGTCCACGCGGGCGTACAGCAGCGCCGGGTGCCGCGGCGCGACCCGGGCCACTGCGGCCAGTGCCGCCTCCGCCAGCGCCAGCACGTCGTCCGGTGCCTCACGCGGGGTCACCGTCTCCGGCCGGTAGAGCCCGTCGACGACGCTGTCCGTGCCCTCGAGGAGGGCGTCCTTGCGGAAGGCGTGGCTGAGGCGTCCCCCGAGATGGACGACGCCGGTCTCGCCGTCCCGGTCGACCGCGGCGAGGTACGGCTGGACCATGACGGTCCGCCCCGTCGAGTGCAGCCGGGCGACGTGCCCGGCCGCCTGCGCCAGCTGCGCCGCGTCCGCCGGGTCGTAGCGGGCGGCGTCCCGGCCTCCGGCGCCCACCGTCGGCTTGACGACGAAGGGCGCCCCCGGGACCCGCCAGGTCTCGCCCGGTGCCACGAAGTCGGTGGGCACGGTGGGGACGCCGGCCCCGGCGAGGTCAGTGAGATATCGCTTGTCGGTGTTCCACGCCACGACCGAGGCCGGGTTCGCCAACCGCGGAATCGAACGGGTCCATGAAACGAACTCGTCCCGTCGCGGCGTGTAGTCCCAGGGGGAGCGCAGCACGCACAGGTCGAAGGCGGCCCAGTCCACGCGGGGGTCGTCCCACACCACCGGCTCCGCAGCGATCCCCCGGGCTGTGAGGGCCGCCCTCACCGGGCGGTCGTCCGGATCGAGGTCGGGCAGGTCGCGGCAGGTCACCAGGGCGATCCGAACAGCGGCCACGCGCCGGAGGGTAACGAGATCCGACGGGAGCACGCAGGACACGAGCGCACGAGCACCGGGATGGCGAGGCGCGACGGCGAGGAGGTGGGTTGGTGGGACAGCGGGTCCCGGACGCCCCGGAGGCGGCCTCCCGCGTCGACCCCCGGGTCCCCCGTCCGCGTACGGTCGAGGACGTGATCCGGGCTGAACCGACTCGGCACCGGACGACCCGGAGCTCGCGATGGCGGCCAGTGCTCGCGATGACGGCCGTGCTGTGCCTGTGGCTGCTCTGGGTCGGCCTGCCGGAGCGAGCCGCCCGGGACGCCTCCCAGGCGCTGGTCTCGGTGCTGGGACCGGCTCCGCTGCCCACCTCGGCGGTCCCGGCTCCCGTGCTGGCCACGGCCACCCCGACGCCGCCCGCGGCGGCGGCCCCCACGGCGGCGGCCCGGGTCGAGCCGACGGCCCCCCCGACCGGGTCGCCGCCTCCGGAGGCGGGTCCGCAGGACGTTCCCCGGTCCGCCTCGGGCAGCTTCGTCGTGGCGGGCGGGGGGACCGAACCGGTGGGCGAGGGCGGGACGTCGCTGCGGTACACCGTCGAGGTGGAGGACGGGCTGCCGTTCGACCCCATGACCGTCGCGGCCGAGGTGGACGCGGTGCTGGGTGACGAACGGTCGTGGATCGGCCTCGGCCGCTGGACGCTGCACCGGGTCGAGGGGGGCGGCGACGCCCGGATCCTGCTGGCCAGCCCCGACACCGTGGACCGGCTCTGCGCCCCGCTGCGGACGGCGGGGACGTTCTCGTGCCGCAACGGACCGCTGGTCGTGCTCAACGCCCTGCGGTGGGCGGGCGGGGCCGACTCCTGGGGGGACGACCTCCCGGGGTACCGGGCCTACCTCGTCAACCACGAGTTCGGGCACTTCCTGGGGTACGGCCACGTCGGCTGTCCCGGGGCCGGTGAACCGGCACCGGTCATGATGCAGCAGACGAGGAGCGTCGAGGCCTGCGTCCCGAACGCGTGGCCGACGCTCACGGACGGCTGAGCGGCTCCTGGTCCGGTCCCGGTCCCGGTCCCGGTCCCGGTCCCGGTGCGGGGGCGTCGGTCGGCGGCGGTGCCTGCGCGGTGCTCGCGGTGCTCGCCAACTGGCCCCGTACCGGCCGCGGGTGCGTGATCACGGTCTCGGGAGGCCGGCTCCGCTTGTTCCAGCTCGAGATCAGCGGCGACACCCAGCCACGGGGGGAGTGCTCGTCGAACAGCAACTCCTTCGCCACCAGGGACAGTGGGACCGCCAGCAGCGCCCCCAGCGCCCCCAGCACCCAGCCCCAGACGAACACGCTCAACACGGTCGCGGTGACGGACAGCCCGACCTCGTCCCCCACGATCTTGGGTTGGATCAGGGTCTGCACGACGAAGTTCGCCAGCAGCCACAGCACCGTGACCCAGAACGCGGTGACCGGACCACCGTCCAGCAGCGCGAACAGCGCCGGCGGGATGAGTCCGACGACGAGGCCGATGTTGGGGATGTAGTTGGTGATGAACGACAGCAGGCCCCAGAGCAGGGGCAGGGGGACGCCGAACGCGTAGAGGATGCCGATGTCGATGACCGCGACGATCGCCCCGAAGAACGTCGTGACCACGAGGAACCGGCGGATGCCGGAGGTGAGGTCCTGCAGCGACCGCGCGACCCCGGGCGCGCGACCCGTGACCTCCGCCATCCGCTGCGGCATCGTCGAGGCGTCGACGAGCAGGAAGAACAGCAGCACGAGGACGAACAGCAGACTGCCGAGCGTCTCGGCCAGGGCCTCGATGAGCACGCTGACCAGCCCCAGCACGCTGCCTGCGTCGACCCCGGCGAACGCCTGGGCGAGGTCGTCGTCGCTGACCCCGAAGCCCTGGACGTACTGCAGGGTGTCCCGGGTCATCTGGTCCGCCTGGTCCCGGTAGTTCGGCAGGATCTCGCCGAACTGGACCGCGCTGATCGTCAGGGCCAGCACGAAGAGCGAGATGCCGAGATAGGTCATCACCATCGTGATGAGGGCGGCGGCCCA
>JBHJOS010000104.1:0-36577 GCA_050329415.1 Kineosporiaceae bacterium | reverse complement strand
GGCGGCCATCGCCTGGTCCTCGACGTCGGCCAGGGAGTGGTAGGGCCGCCGGGACAGCACGTCGGCGGCCCACACCCGCGACCGCAGGCACGTCATGAGCTGCTCGATCACGTCCTCGGCGGGCAGCTCGTTCAGGTGATCCAGACGTGACATCACCGTGCCTATCCTGGGCCATGCCCGCCGCCGCCTCCTGGTCGTTCGCCGTCAACGGTGCGACGGTCGACGGCGCCGGCCTGACCCCGGACCGCGCCCTGCTCGAGGTCCTGCGCGACCGCGGCCTGGTCGGCACCAAGGAGGGCTGCGGCGACGGCGACTGCGGGGCGTGCACGGTGGCGGTCCTCGGCCGCCGGGGAGACGGCTCGCCGGCGTGGCTGGCGACGAACAGCTGCCTCGTGCCGGTGAGCGCCGTCGCCGGCGGCGAGGTCCTCACCGTCGAGGGCGTGGCCAGGGACGGCGACGTTCACCCGGCGCAGCGGGCGATGGTCGACCACGGCGGCTCGCAGTGCGGCTACTGCACGCCGGGGTTCGTCATGAGCCTGGTGGCCGGCTACTACGACCCCAGGGACGGCGACGCACGCGACGGCCAACCCCGCGACAGCGCCGCACGCGACGGCGATGGGGGCCTCGGTGACGACGTGGTCGAGGGCAACCTCTGCCGCTGCACCGGGTACCTGCCCATCCGCCGGGCCGCCCGCTGCCTGCCCCGGCCCGCCGCCGGCGACCCGCTCGTCCCGACCGAGCCGGCACCGCCCCCGGTCGTCGGCCGCTCGCCGGAGGGCCTCTGGTACCGGCCGCCCACCCTGGACCAGGCGCTCGCCGCCCTCGCCGCCCACCCGGACGCCACGGTGGTCGCCGGGGCGACCGATCTGGGCCTGGAGATGTCGCACCGGACCCGCCGGTTCCCGGTGCTGGTCCACGTCGACGAAGTCGACGAGCTGCGGCGGCTGGAGGTCACCGCCGACCACGTCGACATCGGCGCCGCCGTGCCGCTGTCGCACCTCGAGCAGCGCCTCCCCGGGGTGCTGCCCGCGCTGGACGACATGCTCCCGTGGTTCGCCGCCCGGCAGATCCGCAACCGGGCCACCGTCGGCGGCAACCTCGCGACCGCGTCCCCGATCGGTGACCTGGCCCCGGTTCTGCTCGCCCTCGACGCGCTCGTCACGGTCGCCGGTCCCGGCGGGACCCGGATCGTGCCGGTGGACGGGTTCGTCACCGGCTACCGGCGCACCGTGCTGGGCCCCGGCGAGCTCGTCGTCTCGGTCCGGGTGCCCCGCGGGGCGTCGGCGCCCGGGCTGCGACGGGTCAGCCGTGCCGCCAAGGTCGCCAAGCGGGCCACCGACGACATCAGTGTGGTGGCCGCCGCCTTCACCCTCGACCTCGACCCCGACGGCGTCGTGCACCATGCCCGCCTCGCCTACGGCGGGGTGGCCGCCACCCCGGTGCGTGCCCGGGGGGTCGAGCAGTGGCTCGTCGGGCGACGGCTCGATGAGTCGACGATCGAGGAGGCGCGCCGTCGGCTCGGCGAGGAGTTCGCGCCGATCGACGACCTCCGGGCGTCGGCGGGGTACCGGCGGGCGCTGGCGGGCAACCTCTTCGCCCGGTTCGCGTTCGGCGAACGCGAGGCGGCGGTGCCGAGGTGACGGCGTGACCGAGGTCGGGAACGGCGGTCGGCGGGACCGGGAGATCTCGCCCGGTCCCGCCCGGCCGCACGAGAGCGCCGAGGCCCACGTCACCGGCCGCGCCGTCTTCACCGACGACCAGGTCCGCCCCACCGGGCAGCTCACCGCCTGGCCCGTGCTCTCCCCGCACGCCCACGCCCGGATCCTCGGGGTCGACCCGGCGGCCGCCCTCGCGATCCCCGGAGTGGTCGCCGTCCTCGGCCCGGACGACGTGCCGGGCGTCAACGACGCGACCGGCCACGCCCACGACGAGGAGCTGCTCCCGACGACCGTCGTCCACCACCACGGCCAGCCCGTCACCTGGGTGGTCGCCGAGACCGACGCGGCGGCGCAGGCGGGCGCCGCCGCCGTCGAGGTCCGTTACGAGCCGCTGCCCGCGGTGCTCGGCGTCGATGCCGCCGAGGCGGCCGGCAGCTGGCTCACAGCGCCCCAGGTGATGGCAACCGGCGACGTCGACGCGGCGCTGGCCGCGGCACCCCACGTGCTGACCGGCGAGGTGCGCTGCGGCGCCCAGGACCACTTCTACCTCGAGACCCAGACCGCGTGGGCGCACATCGACGCCGAGGGCCACGTCGCGGTGACCTCGTCGACCCAGCACCCGTCGGAGACCCAGGCGGTGGTGGCCAACGTCCTCGGCGTGCCCCGACACCGCGTCGTCGTCACCTGCCCCCGGATGGGCGGCGCATTCGGCGGCAAGGAGTCCCAGGCCAACCCGGTGGCGGCGATCGCCGCCGTCGCGGCCGTCCGGACCGGCCGTCCGGTCCGGGTCCGGCTCAAGCGGGACGCCGACATGCTCGCCACCGGCAAGCGTCACCCGTTCCGCGGCCGGTACCGGGTCGGGGTCGACGACGACGGCCGGATGCTTGCCCTCGACGCCGAGCTGGTGAGCGACGGCGGCTGGTCGCTGGACCTCAGCGCTCCGGTCACCGGCCGGGCGATGTTCCACGTCGACAACGCTTACCACTACCCGGCGCTACGGGTGACCGGCCGGGTGGCCCGAACGAACACCGTGAGCCACACCGCCTTCCGGGGCTTCGGCGGGCCGCAGGGCATGCTCGTCGGCGAGGACGTCGTGGACCGGGTGGCCCGCCATCTCGGCCTGGCGCCCGAGCTGGTCCGCGAGCGCAACCTCTACCGGCCGGGCCGCGACCTCACCCACTACGGCCAGCGGGTGCCCGACGACCGGCTGCGGATCCTGTGGGGGCGGCTTGCGGCGGACGCCCGGGTCGCCGAGCGCCGCCGGGAGTTCGTCGCGGCCAACCGGGCGAGCCCGCACCTCAAGCGAGGGCTCGCGATGACCCCGGTGAAGTTCGGGATCTCGTTCACGAAGACCCAGTACAACCAGGCCGGCGCCTACGTGCTGATCTACCTCGACGGCAGCGTCCAGGTGAACCACGGCGGCACCGAGATGGGCCAGGGCCTGCACAGCAAGATCCTCGAGGTCGCTGCCCGCACGCTGGGCATCGGGGTCGAGCGGATCCGACCCATGCCGACCGCCACGGACAAGGTCCCCAACACCTCGGCCACCGCGGCCAGCAGCGGCACCGACCTCAACGGCCAGGCCGTCCGGGCGGCCTGCGAGACCCTGCGGAAGCGCCTCGCCGGGCTGGCCGGGTCGCTGCTGGGCGCCCCCGACGCGGGCCTCACGTTCACCCGTGGGCGGATCCACGTCACCGGCGACCCGGCCCGCGGGCTGGCCTTCGACGAGGTGGTCGCCCAGGCCTACGAGGCGTTCGTCCCGCTGGCCGCCACCGGGTACTACCGCACCCCCGGGATCGGGTGGGACGCCGCGACCGGTCGCGGCACGCCGTTCCACTACTACGCCTCCGGGGCCGCGGTCAGCGAGGTGGAGGTCGACGGCTGGACCGGCGAGTGGCGCCTGCTGGCCGTCGACATCCTGCACGACGTCGGGGAGTCGCTGAACCCGCTGGTCGACCGCGGCCAGATCGAGGGCGGGTTCGTCCAGGGGATGGGGTGGCTGACGTCCGAGGAGTGTGTGTGGGACGCCGACGGGCGGCTGCGCACTCACGCGCCCAGCACCTACAAGATCCCGACCATCGGCGAGGTCCCCGAGGACGTCCGGGTCCGGTTCCTGTCGGAGGTCGTCCCGGGCATGGCCCAGGAGGGGGTGGTGCTCGGCAGCAAGGCGGTCGGGGAGCCGCCGTTCATGCTCGCCCTGTCGGTCCGGGAGGCGCTGCGGGACGCGGTCGGCGCCTTCGCCGGGGCCGACCGGGCCGACCGTTGCCGGGTGGACCTGGCGGCGCCCGCGACCCCCGAGGCTCTGCTGCGTGCCGTCGACGCGGTCCGGTCGGGCACGGGGTCCCCGATCCGGGAGCCGGCGCCGGCGTGAGCGGTCCCTGGGTCGCCGAGGCGGCGGCGCTGGCAGCTGCCGGGCAGCCGTTCGCCGTCGTCACGGTCGCCGAGGTGACCGGTCACGCCCCCCGGGAGGCCGGCGCCGTCATGCTCGTCACCACCGACGGCCAGGTCGGGACGATCGGCGGCGGCAACCTCGAGCACACCGCGGTGCTCGCGGCCCGGGACGCCCTGGCCGCCCGCCGCACCGCCCCGCGCCTGCTCACCGTCCAGCTCGACCCGCGGGGCGGCGAGCACGGCGTCCAGTGCTGCGGCGGCCGGGTCGTCCTGATCGTGCAGCCCGTGCTCCCCGACCGGCCCACGATCGCGGTCGTCGGTGCCGGGCACGTCGGGTGGGCACTCGTCGACGTCCTGCGCCCGCTCGCGGTCGCCGTCGAGCTGGTCGACTCCCGCGCCGGCCGGCTCGCGGTGCGCCCGGCTCTCGTGCCCGGCCAGGTCGCGACCGTGCGCACCCGCCACCTGCCGGCGCCCGAGGCGGTCGTCGCCGGCCTGCCGCCGGGGGCGCTGCTCGTCGTGCTCACCCACGACCACGCCGAGGACCTCGCCGTCCTCGACGTGGCGTTGCGCCGCCACGCCGAGCGGGGCGACCTCGGGTTCCTCGGCCTCATCGGCAGCCGGACCAAGTGGGCGCACTTCCGCACCCGGCTGCTGGCCGCCGGCCACGACGAGTCCGCCCTGGCGGCCGTCACCACCCCGATCGGCGTCCCCGGGGTGCGTGCCAAGGACCCGGCCGCCGTCGCCATCGCGACGGCGGCGCAGCTGCTCACCCTGCTGCCGGGCCCGCCGGACGAGGGGGGCGCCGAGGGCGACGCGCCGGAGGAACGCCCTCACACGGGCGCGCGCCCGGGCCTGCCCGCATCCTCGGGCCGCCGTGAACCGGGCTCTGGGGTGAAGGCAATGCCCTCAACCGTCTCGAATCGGTAACGGACCGGCGAGTCCATTGCGCACCGGGGGAGGGCGGACAGCCCAGGATGATCGCGACTTCCGGGCCGGTTTCCGGACGCTCGCGCGGCCTGCCCGACCGCCGCTCGTCGCGGACACCGTGTCGTCCCGTCGGTCACGAGCGTGGGAGGTTGCACCAGGAATGCCCGCATCCCCGAGACGAGTCCGCGTTGACGGCCTCACGGCCGAGCAGCGCCAGCTCGTCGACCGCACCCGCGCCCTCGCCGCGGAGATCGAGATGCTCCAGCAGCGGATGATCGTGGTCGCCGGTCAGCGGGCGCAGTCGATCGCGGCCCTGCGCGACACCGGCCTGTCGATCCGGCGGATCGCCGACGCGCTCGGCACCTCGACGGGTCCGGTCGAGACCGCGCTCGCCCGAACCCGCCGGCGACGCGAGGCCGACCCGGGGGGCGAGGCGGCCGGGATGCGCGCGAGCTGACCTGCCCGGACGTCCCCCGCTGCCCGGTCGGTCTCGCGTCCCCGGCCGGGGGACGCGGTCCCTCAGGACAGTCCGAGGTCCCGGCGGCGGTAGGCGGCGAGACCGGCGACGGTCGCCGCGACCGCGACCGCGGTGAGGACGGCGAGGGGGGCGACCGACACGTCGTCCAGCGGGACCCGGGGGACGTGGTCGGTCGGTGACAGGGCCCGCGCCCAGTCGGGGAGCTCGAAGGAGTCGCCGAAGAACGTCACCACGCCGAGGTAGGCGACCACCGCCCACGCGATGGCGGGGGCCGCTCGCGGGAGCAGTCCCACGACCAGGGCGGTCACGCCGGTCACCACCCAGATCGCGGGCAGGTACGCCAGCGACAGGCCCACCAGACGGGGCACCTGCGAGGGGTCCTCGACGGACACGGCGTGCGCGAGCCCCTGGCCCAGCCCGTTGAGGGACATCACCGCCAGCGAGCCGACGAGCGCGACGACGAGGTGGCTGCCCAGCAGCGACCATCGGCCGGTGGGCGTGGCCGCGACGGCCTCGATCCGGCCGGAGGTCTCCTCGCCGCGGGCCCGCAGCACCGCGGCGGTGGCGTAGGCGGCCGCGAGGACGGCGCCGAAGGCGATCGTCACCGCGAAGAAGGAGTCGACGACGTCCTGCGCACCACCCGGCAGGAAGTCCGCGATCTGGGGGTTGTCCGTGACGAACTCCTCGATGCTGCGCCCGAACGACCCGTACGCCAGCCCGAGCAGGAACAGCCCGGCCGCCCACCCGGCCAGCGACCCGCGCTGCAGCCGCCACGCGAGGCCCAGCGGCGTCGACAGCGCCCAGGACGCCCGGGCCCGGCCGGGCCGGCTGGCCACCAGGCCGGCTCCCAGGTCGCGGCGGTCCAGCAGGGCCACCGCCACCGCCGTGGTGGCCGCCGCCAGGCCGAGGGGCAGCAGCAGCGGCCACCACCGGTCGTCGACGAAGGGGTAGGTCCGCTGAGCCCACCCGATGGGCGACAGCCACGACAGCGCGCCGTCGCCGACGTCCCCGGCCCCGCGCAGCGCCCACGACCCGCCGAGCGCCGCGACGACCACGCCGTAGACGCTGCGGCCGTGGTCGAAGACCTGCACCGCGGCCGCCGTGAGCCCGCTGAACGCCAGCCCGACGGACGCCAGCGCCGCGCCCAGCAGCACCGACCCGCCGACCGGCAGGCCGGTCGCGACGGCGGCGACCATGGTCAGGGCGCCGGCCGCGGCGTTCGCCAGAATCGCGACGACGAGCGCGGCCGCGAGGGGAGCGCGGCGGCCGACACGTGCCGAGCGGACCAGCTCGGCCCGGCCGGCCTCCTCGTCCGCCCGGGTGTGACGGACGACGAGGAACATGCTCATGAGCGCCACGACCGTGGCGACGAAGGAGAAGATCTCGAACACGACCTCCCCGGCAACCGTCTCCAGCAGCCGCACCGGCCCGGTCATGGCGAGCAGCGCGGCGTTGCCCTCGGCGGTGGCGCGCAGCGACGCCAGCTGCTCGGGATCGTCGTAGAAGTCCTGGCTCTGGACGGACTGGATCGCGACGAACGCCGCCGCGGCCACCACCCAGATCGGCAGACCGATCCGCTCGCGTCGCAGGGCGAACCGGACGAGCGCCCAGGTGCCGGTCACGCCGACACCCCGGTGCTCTCGCGGGCGACGTCGGTGCCGTAGTGGCGCAGGAACAGCTCCTCCAGCGTCGGCGGCTGGCTGGTGAGGCCGCGGACCCCGAAGCCCGAGACGCGGCGGACCACCTCGTCCAGGTGGGCGGTGTCGACGTCGAACTCGGCCCGGGACCCGGCGACGACGAGGTCGTGGACACCGGTCATCGTGTCCAGGCCGGCGACCGGCCGGTCGGTCTCGACCACCATCGACGTGCGCCGGAGGTGGCGCAGCTCGGCGAGCGTGCCCGTCTCCACCGCCCGCCCCTCCCGGATGATCGTCACCCGGTCGCAGAGCGCCTCGACCTCGGCGAGGATGTGGCTGGACAGCAGGACGGTCCGCCCCTCGGCGCGGACCTCGCGGATGCAGTCCTGGAACACCGCCTCCATGAGGGGGTCCAGGCCGGAGGTCGGCTCGTCGAGGACCAGGAGCTCGGCGTCCGAGGCCAGGGCGGCGACCAGGCCGACCTTCTGCCGGTTGCCCTTGGAGTAGGTGCGGGCCTTCTTCCGCGGGTCAAGGTCGAAGCGCTCGAGCAGGTCGGCGCGCCGTCGCTCGTCCAGCCCGCCGCGCAGCCGCCCCAGCAGGTCGATGACCTCACCGCCGGTGATCGACGGCCAGAGCGTGACGTCGCCCGGGACGTAGGCGAGGTCGCGGTGCAGGCGGACCGCGTCGCGCCACGGATCGCCGCCGAACAGCCGCGCCGTCCCGGAGTCGGCCCGGAGCAGGCCGAGCAGGACCCGGATCGTCGTCGACTTGCCGGAGCCGTTGGGGCCGAGGAAGCCGTGCACCTCGCCGTCGGCGACGGTGAGGTCGAGGCCGTCGAGGGCGCGGGTCCGGCCGAAGGTCTTGACGAGGTCGTGGACCTCGATGTGCGCGGTCACGAGAGCGAGCCTATACAAGTTTCACACATTAGTGAACAGTCAGGAAGGTACGATGGCTCGGTGCAGGACCACGAGGCGCTCCTCCGCTACGTCGAGCGGTTCGCCCTCGTCCTGCGCGAGATGGGGATGCCGCCCATGACGGCCCGGGTGCTCGCCTACGCCCTCGCCGAGGACTCCGACCGCTACACCGCCACCGACCTCGCGACGGCCCTGCGGGCCAGCCCGGCGGCGATCTCGGGAGCGGTTCGGTACCTGGTGCAGGTGCGGCTGCTCACCCGGGAGCGCGAGCCGGGCACGCGAAGCGACCTCTACGTGCTGCGGGACGACGCGTGGACCCGGCTCATGGCGTGGCGCCTCGACACCCTCGACGTGTTGCGGGACCTGCTGCAGGACGGCGCCGAGGCGGTCGGCCCGACCAGCGCGGGGGGCCGACGGCTCGCCGAGTCGGCCGACTTCATGGCGTTCTTCCGGGAGGGCCTGGAGCGCCTGCTCGACGAGTGGCGGGAGAAGCACGGCACGGAGGGCGTATAGATTCGACAGTAGTGGGTGTATATACTGCTGTCGTGAGCAAGCGACTGGTCGACATCGACGACGACGCTCTCGAGCGCGCCCGAACGGTTCTGGGCACCGTCACCATCAAGGACACCGTGCATCGCGCCCTGACCGAAGCGATCGCACTCGACCGTCGCCGACGCATGGTGGAGCGACTCTCCCGCGACGGATTGCCTGACCTCCGTGATCCGACGGTCATGGCCGGCGCGTGGCGCTAGCGACTCACCTCGCCGACACCAGCGTCTACGCCAGACTCCATGTGCAGTCGGTGACTGCGGCCGTCGCCCCGCTCATCGATCGCGGTCTCGTCGCCACCTGCTCGGTCGTGGACCTGGAGATGGGCTACAGCGCCCGGTCTCGTGCCGAGTGCGAGTCACTGGCGGAGGAGCGCTCCGGGTTCGAACTGCTCGACATGGACCAGTCCGTCTGGGATGCCGCTGCGGCGACGCAGCGGGCGCTCGCCGCCGACGGACGGCTCCGGGCCGTCGGCATCCCGGACCTGCTCATCGCGGCGACAGCCGCCCACCACCGGGTGACCGTCCTGCACTACAACCGGGACTTCGACCACATCGCGTCCGTCACGGGGCAACCCGTTCAGTGGGCCGTCCCGCCGGGCTCGCTCGACTGAACGGTCGTTCGACCACGGCGGCGGTTCCACCCGCTCGGCGAGGCGGTCCTGCCGGGCGCGTGTCCGCGCCCGGCGATCGGCGCGACTCGGATGCCTGGCAGCCGATGTCCGCCGGGCCCTCCGTCCCCGCTGGCGCGTCGGCCCAGGAGCGAGGATGGTCTCAGCATGCGGCGCACCCGCGAGGAGGTGATGGCGATGCCGACGGCCGCCCGCCCCGTCCGGGTCATGATCGTCGATGATCACGAGGTCGTCCGACGCGGCATGCGGATGCTCCTCACCGAGCGGGCCGGGGTCGAGGTGGTCGCCGAGGCCGGCACGGCTCGCGAGGGCGTGTCCGGTGCGCTCGCCTGGCGACCCGACGTGGTCCTCATGGACCTCCGGCTCCCCGACTCCTCCGGCATCGAGGCCTGCCGCGAGATCCGCACCCGTGACCACGAGATCCGGGTGCTGGTCGTCACCTCGTTCGACGAGGACGCGGCGCGGTCGGCCGCGTCGCTCGCGGGCGCCTCCGGGTTCGTCCTCAAGCAGGTGCGCGGTGAGGAGCTGCGCGAGGCCGTCCGCCGGGTCGCGCAGGGCCGTTCGCCGGCGCGGGTGCCCGACCCCGTGGGCTCCCCGACGACCGACGACCCGCGGCTGCGGTCCCTGACGCCGCAGGAGCTGCGCGTCCTGGCGCTCATCACCGAGGGGTTGAGCAACCGCGAGATCGGCGATCGCATCGGGATCTCCGAGAAGACGGTCCGGAACTACGTCAGCGGCCTGCTGGGCAAGCTGGGCTTCGCCCGGCGGGCGCAGGCCGCGGTGTACGGGGCCCGCGCGGGGACCCTGTCGAGTGGCGGGCTGCCCCGTTCCCGCCCACGACCGGACTGACCGGCCGGCTGTCCGTCCGTGCCGCCGTCACTCCACGGTGGGCGGCGATCCGCCGCCGGGGCGGGCATCGAGGCCGTCGGCGGCCGGCGGGCCGACGGCGGCCACCCGCCGCCAGACGTCAGCCGAGAGCGGCGCATCCCCGGGCTCCTGTGGCGCGGGTCGGGCGGGGCTCGGGTCGCCGAGCCGCTGGGAGGCGTAGATCCGCTCGACCTCGGCCTCGGGGTCGGACACCAGCCGGTCGTAGCGAGGGGTCTCTGTGGCACGCTGCCCGGCGGCGAGGACCGTCGACGCCGACCCCGCGGCGTCGCGCGTTCGCAGCCACTGGTGGCGGTGCCAGATCGGGTCGTATCGCCAGCGGCGACGCAGTCGGGCGCCGGCGACGATGCCCCGCAGGGCGACGGCGGCCACCGTGGGCGCCGGCATGAAGATGTTGAGGTCGCCCTCGCCCGGCCCGAGCCGCACCTCCGCGATCCGGCCCGCGAACGCCGGTCGCAGGGAGACCTCGGTGTCCCGCCAGTTCCGGGAGGTGGCGAACAGGGCGGCGGCGAAGGACCGCAGCCCCGCCCCGACCGGTCGTGAGCGCGGCGCCGCGCGGACCGGGCTCGCGCCGTCCGCCGGAAGGTCGACGTCCGGTGCGGGTCCCTCCGGGGGCAGCGTCCCCAGGTTGATGCCGAGCGTCGGCCAGCGCGGCAGCAGCGAGTCGAAGAAGTGGACCGGGAAGTTCGAGGTCAGGCCGCCGTCGCTGAACCACAGACGGTGCACGGTGGTCCCTGGACCGGACGGCACCTCGCCGGTGGGCAGGGGCCGCCCGAACTCGTCCGTGGCCGCGGTGGCCGTGGCCCGCCGGTACATCGGCACGGCCTGGAAGGCCACCGGCAGGGCCATGCTGAGCCGCACCGCCACGACCACCGGCAGGTCCCACGGGGCCGGCAGGGTGCGCAGCTCGACCGTGCCGGGCTCGCCGTGGACCCGAGCGGTGACCGGGGCCGAGGCGGCGGCCAGGGCGCGCAGGACTCGGTCGGTGAAGATCCGTCCCGCTCCGGACGCCCGGCTCCCGTCCCACTCGTCCGGGCAGTAGAGCAACTGCTCCGGTCCGTGGCCCCACCCGTCCCCACGGACGTTCGGCATCTCGTAGGCCAGGCCCTGGGTGATTTCCGTCGTCACCAGCCTGAGGTCGACGACACGCCGGTCGGGACGGAGACCGGCCGCCTCGGCCAGTTCCGTGACCCGGGCGGTGGTCGCGGCGTCCCGCCGCTGTGGGGGCACGTAGTCGTCGCCCAGCCACAGGTGGCCGAAGCAGAGCACGTCGTCGGGCCCCTGACCCGCCAGGTCGTCGAGGACGTTCTCAAGCCACACCGACACCGGCCGCCCGGCCGGCAGGCCCGCCAGGGCGTCCAGCCGGGCGCCGAGCCCACCGGCCGGCGCCTCGTCGGCGCCGGCCACGAATCCGTACCGGCGGTCGCGGGCCCGACCCGTCAGGCGTGCCACCGGCACCAGCAGCACGGCCAGGACGATGACGGCGGCCAGCGACCAGGCGCCGAGGGTGGACACCCACACCCCCGCGACCGCTCGCCCGCCGGCCCCGGCGAGGGCCACTGTGATCCCGACGGCCGCAGCCAGGCCCACCACGACCAGGGCCGGCCCCGCCGCCCGCGTGCGGGGCAGACCGGCGACCAGCGCCCCGATCGCCACCACCGAGACCGTGACGAGCAGGGCCGCGGCCACCGCCGGACCGGCCGGCCCGCCGGGCAGGGCGGCCGGCGACGCCGCCCACACGGCCGGGCCGGTCAGGAGGAGGGCGACCGCCGCGAGCGCCGTCGGCAGCCGGCCCGCGGCGAACGGGACGAGTGCCAGGGCCGCCCGGGTCCGGCCCCGCAGCAGGGCCACGAGCAGCCGGAAGGCCGGCCGGGTGGCCGGGGAGGGCTGGAACAGTCCGGCGATCCGGAACTCGTCCGCGGGCGGCCCGGGCTCGGCCGTCGCACCTGGGCGCCCGCCCAGCTCGCTGAGCCAGGCGGCGACGTCGGCCAGTCCGGGGAATCCCTGCCGGAACCGCCCCGGTGCCGGTGCGGCAACCGGTCCCGTCCCGGCGTCGTCCGGACTGGAACGCGTGGTCCTCGCCCGGTCGAGACGGCTGCGTCCCAGCTCGGCGGCCGCCCCGGCGGCGGCGGCGATGGCCCCGGCCGAGGCGCCTCCCAGGCTGCGCAGCCGCATCGCCCGGGCGATCTCGCAGAGCGCGAGCGGGTAGACCACCCCGCTGGCGGTGCCGCCCCGCATGATGACGTCGGCGCTCGCCCGCCGGTAGGCGTCGCGGCCCGGACCCTCGAGCGCGGCCGAGTCGGCGGGCGCCCGGTGCAGCTGGTCGAGCGACAACGGCCCGGCGACGTGCGTGAGGTCGTACGCCCGGGGGTCGGCGAGGGGCGGAATCGGGTCGTCGGAGCCGCCGGGCTCCCAGAGCCAGTCGTCAATGTCGGCGCCCGCCACGTCGAGGAACCCGCGCGGGTCGACGGCGGTGCGGCGGTGCACCACGCCGTCCGGGGCGTCCGGCCCGAACAGCCGACTCGCCAGGACGTCCCGGGCGCCCTCGCGCACGACGCTCACAGACCCGCCTCCGCCCCCGGCGACCGCCACCCGGCGCCGTCCCTGCCCCTGGAATGCCCGGAGCGGCAACCGTGGCGGCGCCCGGGGCACTGCGTCAAGGGTCCGGCGTGCCGCGCCGTCCCGCCTGCCAGGCCGTGAGCTCCGCGCGGGTCGGCCCGGTCGCCGACCCGCGCCTGGTGACGGCCAGCGCCGCCGCGGCCGTGGCGACCCGGACCGCCGTCCGGAGCGATCCCGTGATGCCCCACTCTGCGACGAGGGCGCCGGTGTGGGCGTCGCCCGCGCCGGTCGTGTCGACGGCCGCCACGCGCGGGGCGGGGGCCGCCTCGGCGCTGCCGTCCGGCAGCCGCAGGGAGCAGCCGTCGGCGCCGGCGCGGCGGACGACGGCCGCCCGTGGTCCGGGGGCCAGGCCCCGTCCCCGCAGCAGCCGGTCCTCCCGGGCGTTGAGCGTGAGCAGGTCGACGCGGCCCAGCACCGGCCCGAGGACCTCGGCCGGGATGTCGGCGACCAGCGGACCGGGGTCGACGACGAGCAGGCCCGGGACGCCGCTGGTGCACCATCGGGCCACCGTCCGGCCGGTCACCGGGTAGCACAGGTCGTAGCCCGAGACGTAGACGGCGTCGTCCGCGCGCAGCCCGGCGGCGGCCAGGTCGTCCTCGGAGACCTCGCTCTCGACGCCGGGGGAGGTGACGAACGTGCGCTCCGCGTCGGGCTCCACGAAGCCCACGCAGAGCCCGGTGTCGGCCGCGGAGCGCGGCAGCAGCGCGGCGACGTGCTCGCGAGCCAGCGCCCGGGCGACGACCTCACCGAAGGGCCCGCCCCCGACGTGCCCCGCCAGGGCAGCGGGCAGGCCGAGCCGGGCGGCCGCGGCGAGGACGTTGAACCCGCCGCCCGCCTGGAGCGCGGCCTGCGTCGCGAGTACGTCGCCGCCCCGCTCCGGCAGGTGCGGCACCGACACCAGGAAGTCGGCGACGACGCTGCCGACGACGACGAGGCGGGCGGGTCGCCCCGCACCGAGGGTCACGAGCCGCCCGCCGCGTACCCGGTCCGCAGCCCGAGCAGCCCGTCGGCCAGCTCCGCCAGGCCGAGCCCCGGGTTGACCGCGTGCACCAGGGCGACCGCGTCCGCGGGCAGCGCCGCCCGGCCGTGGCAGGCCCCGCCGATCGCCCCGGCCAGCGCGGCGACGGTGTCGCTGTCGCCCCCGAGTTCGGCCGCGGCGAGACACGCCTGCCACGGGTCGGCCGGGTGCAGGGCGAGGACGGCGAACGCGGCGGGGACCGCCTCCTGAGTCGCCACCCCCGTGCCGACGAGCCGCGCCACGGTGTCGAGCGGGTCGGCGGCGGTGCCCACCAGGGCCACCGCCCACGCGATGCGCTCGGCGACATCCGCGCCCGGGACGTAGTGGCCGCGGGTCGCGCCGACGCGGGCGGCCGCCACCCCTGCCTCGATCGCCTCGGGGACGGTGGCCCCCGCGACCCCGGCGGACACCGCAGCCGCGACCGCTGCCGCCCCGGCGTTCGCCACGGTCGTGTCGTGCGTCAGGCGCCCCGCCTCGGCGACCAGGTCGACGAGGCGGTCGAGCGGCTCGGGGGGGCAGGCCACGCCCACCGGGGCGATCCGCATCGCGGCGCCGTCGGTGTCGCCCCACCGGCCGGTCGTGCCCGGTGGCGCTCCGGCCGTGACCTGCTCGAGGGCTCGGCGGGTGGACGGTCCCAGCAGGTCCGCCGACCCCCGGGCGACCATGCCCGCCTCCCACTCCAGCAGCCGGGCGGCGAGCGCGACCGGGTCGACCCGGCCCTCGCCCGCGACGAGCAGCCGTCCGAGGATGACGGCCTGGTCGGTGTCGTCGGTGACGTGTCCCGCCGGCAGGCCCGCGCTCACCTCGTTGTCCTGCGGCGCGGCCACGAGACCCGGCAGGACCCCCCAACGGCGCCGGACCTCTGCCCGCGGCATCATCTGGGTCGGCATGCCCAGGGCGTCGCCGAGGGCGAGGCCGGTGAGCGCGCCGAGCGCACGGTCTCGCTGGGCGGGTGGCTGTCCGGTCATGATCGGGACCTCGTACCCTTCTGCTCGTCCCCGCACCTGTTCTGGCCGAAGGGTACGAGAGCGTGATCTTCGCTGGTCGACCTCCGGCTCCGGCTCCGGCAGCGGACCGCGACGACGAGGCCGCCGTCGCCCGGCGCGCCGCGTCGGCCCTCGCCCGGGTGACCGGCCGGGACCGCCACGACGTCGTGGTCGTGCTGGGCAGCGGGTGGGCCCCGGCGGCCGGCGCGCTCGGGGACGTCGTCGCCGAGCTGCCGGTCGCCGGCCTGCCGGGCTTCCACGCGCCGGTGGCGCAGGGACATCCCGGGCTCGTCCGCTCCTACGACCTCGCCGGGGTCCGGGTGCTGTGCCTGCTCGGCCGGACCCACCTGTTCGAGGGGCACGGGCCCGCGGCGGTCGTCCATCCGGTCCGGGTGGCGGCCGCCGCGGGCTGCCGCGTGGCCCTGCTGACCAACGCCAACGGGTCCCTGCGCGACGACTGGCCGATCGGCACCGGGATGCTGATCACCGACCACCTGGACCTGTCCGGCGCCACGCCGCTGACGGGGCCGCGCTTCGTCGAGCTCACCGACTGCTGGAGCCCCCGCCTGCGGGCACTGGCACGCCAGGCCGACCCGGACCTGCACCAGGGCGTGTACGCCCTGTTGCGCGGTCCCAGCTACGAGACGCCGGCCGAGGCCCGGATGCTGCGCACCCTGGGCGCGGACGTGGTCGGTATGTCGACCGTGCTCGAGGCGGTCGCCGCCCGCGAGGCCGGGCTCGAGGTGTTCGGCCTGTCGGTGGTGACCGCCCTGGAGCTCGGGGGGGCGCCCGTGGAAGGCTCTGCGGTCGTGGCGGCTGCCGAGGCGGCTGCCACGCGGATGGGGCAGGTCCTGCGCCACGTGGCCCTCCGGGCCGGCGCCGGGTCGCCGTCCGAGCCACCCACGTCGAGGGAGCCCTCATGACCGCAGCAGCCCCGCCGCCCACCGTCCCGGCTGCCGGTCCCGGCGCCTCCGCCCCGTCGGCCCTCGCCGTCGAGCAGAACGGGATCAACGTCATCGCCGAGGAGGAGCGCACCGGCAGCCCGCGGTCGCTGTTCTGGCCCTGGTGCGCCGCCAACATCTCGGTCTTCGGCATCTCCTACGGGTCGTTCTTCTTCGGTTTCGGAGTGTCGTTCTGGCAGGCCACCCTCGCCGGAGTCATCGGGACGATCGTCTCCTTCCTGCTCGTCGGGTTCGTGTCGCTGGCCGGCAAGCGAGGGTCGGCGCCCACCATGGTCATCAGCCGGGCAGCGTTCGGGGTGCGCGGCAACGGTCTGCCGTCCTTCCTCAGCTGGGTCCTGCTGGTCGGGTGGGAGACCGTGCTGGTGTCACTGGCCACGCTCGCCACGGCGACGGTGTTCGGTCGGCTCGGCTGGGGCGACGGGGACCTCACGAAGATCGTGGCGTTCCTCGTGGTGGCGGCGATCGTCGTCGCGGCGGGGGTGCTCGGGTTCGGCGCCGTGATGCGGATCCAGACCTGGATCACCCTGGCGACGGTCGGGCTCACCGTCGGGTACATCGCGCTGACGGTCGACGAGATCTCGTGGTCGGCGGCGTCGTCGGTGCCGGCCGGCTCGACCCAGGCGTTCATCGGCACGTTGATCTTCGCCATGACCGGGTTCGGGCTCGGCTGGGTGAACGCCGGCGCGGACTACTCCCGGTACCTGCCCCGCAGCGCCTCGAGCGCCGGCGTGGTCGGCTGGACCACCGTCGGCGCCAGCGTGGCGCCCGTGATCCTGGTCGTGATCGGGGTCCTGCTGGCCGCCTCGGACCCCGACCTCAACACCGCCATCGCCTCCGACCCGATCGGCGCGCTCACCAGCCTCCTGCCGACGTGGTACCTCGTTCCGTTCGCGATCGTGGCCATCCTCGGGCTGGTCGGGGGCGCGGTGCTCGACATCTACTCCTCGGGGCTGGCCCTGCTCACCCTGGGGGTGCGCATCCCGCGCTGGACCGCTGCGGCGCTGGACGGCGTCATCATGATCGCCGGCACGATCTACATCGTGTGGTTCGCCACCGACTTCATCGGGCCGTTCCAGGGCTTCCTCATCACCTTCGGTGTGCCGATCGCCGCGTGGTGCGGCGTCTTCCTCGCCGACCTCGCGCTCCGGCGCACGGCGTATCACGACGCCGACCTGTACCGGCCCGAGGGCCGCTACGGGCGCATCGGACCGGCCGCGGTCGGACTGCTGCTGGTGGCGACCGCCACCGGGTGGGGCCTGGTGACGAACGGCTTCGCCGAGTGGCTGTCGTGGCAGGGCTACCTGCTGGGCCCGCTCGGCCTGGGCGGGCGCGACGGCGCCTGGGCGTTCGCCAACCTCGGCATCGCGGCGGCCTTCGTCATCGGCTTCGTGGGGTACCTGCTGCTCGGCCGGGCACGCGTCCGGCGCCAGGAGGCGGGCGAGCTGCCGACACCGGCCTGAGCCTGTTTCGGGTGTCGTGGGGTGGGGCGTGTCTGGTGGGCCTGGGTCGCGCGAGGGCGGGCACGGGTGCGGGGGTGGTGAACCTGGTGGTGTCCCGGACGCTGGACAGAACCTACAAGTCTGGGGGTGGCGGCTCGGTATCGGCCCGTTGGTGACCGGGCCCCGGGACGGGTTCCCGGGGGAGGGGTCCGGGGGGTCCCGGGTGCGGTCCCGGGGCCGGCCGCCGCCGGCGGGGTCCTGGGCGGGCCTGCTGACGCGGGTCAGACCCGCGATCCCCCGGGGGTCGTGGGCCGGACGTAGTCGTGAGCACCTGGCCTGTCGCAGGCTCGGGCCGGGCGACCGGGACCACCGGACCTGCCGGGATCACCGGCCCGGACGACCCTGGGCGCGGGCCACGTCGGACTCGCGGCACCGGGGCCGCTCCGGGACGTCAGACTTGCTGTGCCTGGCCTGGCCGTGCCTGGATGCGTCCCGGGCACTCGATGCCAGCGTTCCCCCACCCCGCACCCACGGATTTGTAGGTTCTGCACAGCGCGCGGGACACCACTCCGGCCCCCCGCATCCGTGCCCGACCCAGCACGAGCCCACCACACACCCCGCCCCGCGACATCCGAAACCGGCTCAGGCGGGCCTCGTGACACTTCGACGCCGGCGCCGCTGGACGGGGTTGGCACGCCCGGTTCATCCGAATCGCACGACTCGTGTCACCAACACGACACAGGGGTGTCGGATCGGTGACGGTTGGTCGCCCGTTTGGCGGACAGGATTCCCGTCATGCCCCGAAACGGGAAGCTCGTGCCGCGGTCCGCGGCACCAGCGGGGCGGGGGCAGCGCGCGCGGCGGTCACCAACCGCCGCGCGCGCGCAGCCCCGACACGTCCAGCAGCTCGACCCGGCCCCGGGCCACGCGCACCAGGTGCCTCCGTTCGAGGCTCTTCAGCGCCTGGTTCGCCGTCGACCGGCTGGTTCCTGCCAGGTGCGCCAGCTCCTCCTGGGTCAGTGGCACGGTGACGCCGGCGTCCGGACCCGCCCCGGGCTCCGCGAACGCATCGGCCGCCTCGGACAGCCGCCGCGCGACCCGCTGCTCGGCCGGCACGTAGAGCGCCTCGGCGACCATCAGCGTCAGTCGTCTCACCTGGCGAGCCATCACGGCCAGGAGGAAGTCGTCGACGCCCGTGTGCTCGCGTCGCAGGTGCTCGACGGAGTCGTGCCGAAGCGCCCACGCCACCACGTCGTCGATGGCGACCACGCTGGCGGTCCGCTCGTGCCCCGGGTCGACCAGGCCGAGCTCCCCGACGACCTCACCCGCGCCCATGACCGCGAGGATGACCGACTCGCCGGTGGGGGTGCCGAAGCGCACGGCTATCCGGCCCGACTCGATGACCAGCAGGGACAGGGCGTCGTCGCCCTGGCGGAGCAGCAGCGAGCCGCCCTCGTACCGGCGGCGGCGGGCGGCACCGAGCACCGCCGCCCGGACAGGGTCCGGCAAGTCGGCGAAGAAACCGTGGCGGATGTCGGGAACCGCGCCGTCCCCGGTACTCGGCTGGCGCACCCCCGAATCCCATCACGTCCCGGGGCCCGGGTGGGAGCCCGGTCGGAACCCGTGCCTTGTTGTCCTGCCCCGGGGCCGGGACCGCTGCAACCATGCGAAGGTGTCCTCGGCTGTCGCACCCGTGGCACCCGCCGCCCTGCCCACGGGGACGGTGACGTTCGTGGTCACCGACATCGAGCGGTCCACGCCACTCCTGCGCGCCCTCGGCGAGGGGTATGCGGATGTGCTCGACCGGCACCGTGCCCTGCTGCGGGACGCGTGGGCCCGGTGGGGAGGACACGAGGTCGACTGCCGCGGCGACTCCTTCCTGGTGGCCTTCTCCGAGGCCGCGGCGGCACTGAAGGCATGCGTCGAGGCCCAGCGTGCCCTTCGTGACGAACGCTGGCCGCTGCGAACCCGCGTGCGCGTCCGGATGGGCGCG
Organism: Kineosporiaceae bacterium; assembly: GCA_050329415.1. Classification (GTDB taxonomy): domain Bacteria; phylum Actinomycetota; class Actinomycetes; order Actinomycetales; family JBBAYJ01; genus JANNOG01. Next base: position 17,490 of record JBHJOS010000104.1, on the reverse strand, counting down.
CACGCCGGGCTCGCGGCGCCGTGCGGGGACAGGTACGTCGCGCTGGCCGTCCACCAGGCGTCCCGGGTGGGCGACGTCGGGCACGGCGACCAGGTCGTCGTCTCCGAGACGGTCGCCGGCGAACTCGGTGCCGGCGGCGCCGTCCCCGGGATCCGCTCCCTGGGCCGGTACCGGGTGCGTGACTTCGAGCGGCCGGTCGAGCTGCATCAGGTGGTCGCCGACGGTCTGCCCGGCTCCTTCCCTCCGATTCGCGCGATGCCTGCCGACCGCCACAACCTGACGCCACCCGCGACGAGTCTCGTCGGCCGCGAGGCCGACCTGGCAGCGCTGGAGCGCGCGGTGTCCCGGCATCGGATGGTCACCGTGGTCGGCCCGGGCGGGGTCGGGAAGACACGCCTGGCCACCGAGTTCGGTGTGCTCCAGGCGGAGCAGTGGGCGGGCGGCGCGTGGCTGGTCGACTGTGCTGCGCTGGACGACGTGGTACTGGCCCGCCGAGCGCTGGTCGATGTTCTGGGGCCCGCGGTCGGCGCCGACGACGGGGGCTGGGACGGGCTGCTGGACCGGCTGCGGTCCTCGGAGCTGCTGCTGCTCCTGGACGGGTGCGAGCCGCATGCCGCCGTGACTGCTCAGGTGGCGCGGCAGCTGCTGGCCGCGTGCCCGCAGGTGCGCGTCCTCGCGACCAGCACCGAACCATTGCGGGTCCCCGGTGAGGCGCTGCACCGGGTGGCCCCGCTGCCGGTCTCGGGCACCCAGTCCCCAGCGGCCCGGCTGTTCGTCGAGCGCGCCCGGGCGGTGGCGCCCGCGTTCCGGGCCGACCCCGAGACGGCGGTCGTCGTCGAGTCGATCTGCCGGCGGTTGGACGGTCTGCCGCTGGCCCTGGAGATCGCGGCCGCGAAGCTCACCGCGCTCCAGCCGGCGGAGATCCTCTCCGGTCTGGAGAGCCGGTTCGAGCTCCTCCGCGAGCGGGGCGGTGCCCGCCCGTCGCGGCACCGGACGCTGCGTGGGCTGCTCGATTGGAGCTGTCGCCTGCTGCCCGCGGACGAGGCGGCCACCCTGCACCGGCTGTCCTTGTTCGCCGGGTCCTTCGACGTGGCAGGGGCCACCGCCGTCGCGGCTGGGGACGTGGATCGCGAGAGCGTCCCCGTCGTCCTCTGGTCGCTCGTCGACCGGTCCCTCGTCATGGCGGATCCCGCGGCGGGCGGGACCCGTTACCGGTTGCTCGAGACCGTCCGGGTGTACGCGGCCGGTCGGCTCGGGGACAGGGAGCGCCGGGTCGCCGTGCAGCGACTCGTGGCGCACTACGCGGAGCGCCTCGGACCGGCACGCGGCACCGGTGGGTCCTGGGTCCATGACGTCGCCGCCGACCTCGCCACGGTGCGCCAGATCCTGGCATCGGTCGCCGCCCCCGGCGACAGCGGCCAGGAGCAGGCCCTCGCGTCCGCCCTGGCGCGTCACCACGACGCGGTCCAGACGTACCGGGAGGGTGTCGTCGAGGTCACGGCGCTCGCCGCCCGGCTCACCGCGCCCACTCCGGCCCGGGTCGGGCTGCTGTGCGCCCTCGGCGATCTCCACCTGCGGATGGGCGAGGCGGACGCCGCAGACAACTGGCGACGGGCGGCCGTCGGCCTGCGTGACCGCGTGGGCCCCCCGGACTGGGACGAGGTCGGGGTCGAGAAGCTGGCCGGTGAGATCGCCCTGCACCGCGGAGATCCGGCCGCCGCCGCCGGCATCGCGGCGCGCGCCCTGGAGGCACCGCTGTCGTCGCGCAGCCGCGCCCGGATGCACAACCTGTTGGGGATCGCCCTGGCCAGCGCCGGTGACGACGCTGCAGCGGCCGCAGCCTTCACCGGCGAGCTGTGGGCCGCCGAGGAGCTCGACGACGAGGTCCTCCTCGCTCACGCCCACTCCAACCTCGCGGAGATCGCGCTGCGCCAGGGTCGCCCCGCGGTCGCCGCCCGTCACCAGCGAACGTGCCTCGACCTCGCGCTCGCGCTCGGGCGGACCAGCATGATCGCCTTCGGGCTGCTGGCGAGCGCACGGATCGCGGCGGCGACCGAGACCGGCGGGAACGAGACCTGGGCCGTCGCGGTGCGCCTGGTGACCCGGGCGACCGCCCTGCTCGACGAGACGGGCACGGCTCTGTACGAGACCGACCGCCACGTGACGGGTGCCTGGCTCGACGAGGCGCGGGCCCGGCTGGGGTCCGGCCGGTTCGAGGCGGAACGGGCTGCGGGCCGGGCCTGGACGGTGGAGACTGCCCTGGCCGCGGCCGACGACATCCTGAGCGCTGCCGGAGGTGTGCGGTCCCGCGCGACACGGTGAGGACGAGGAGAGCAGGCGCACATGATGGGCAGCGACAGGGACCGGCCGAGTGGCAGGGGTGAACGGCGCCGGCGGGAACCCATGGAGTTCCTCCCCGGCCGCGGCGTGGCGTTCCGGCCGGGCGAGGTCCTGGTCAATCCCCGCGAGGACGATCCCGGGCGCGAGACGGACCGCGCTGCCACGCTGCTGACCCGGGCCTTCCGCTGCGGGCTGCGGGAGCCCGGGGACGGCGACCGCGCGCAGCGGTCGGTCCGGTTGGCCGGTGACCTCGACCTGCCGGTCCCCGCAGCGGTGCGGGTGCTCCGGGCCGCCGGGATCGACGCGCACCCCAACCACCTGGTGTTCGCCGACTGCTGCGGGCCGCACCCGGTGTGGGCGGCGGCAGCCGTGACGGGCAATCCGTTCTCGGGCAATCCGTTCTCGGGCAATCCGTTCTCGGGCAATCCGTTCTCGGGCAATCCGTTCTCGGGTAACCCGTTCTCGGGCAATCCCGGAGGGGCCTGGGGGAATCCTGCCGTCCACCAGGACCCGGGGGCGTACGCCGACAGCCGCCGGAACCTCGCCCGACCCGTCGACCTCGACCTGGGTGCGCCACCGGCGCCCGCACCGGACGGGCCTCGGGTGGCCGTGCTCGACGTCGCCCTGCTCGGACCCGACTCGCCCTACCGCCCCGACTACCTGCGCGGCGTCGATGCCGTCCGGACGTCCTCCGACCCGGGGCGGGGAGGTCTGCCGGACCTCGACCGGGACGGGTTCCTCGACAAGGCCGCCGGCCACGGGATGTTCGTGGCCGGGATCATCACCCGGACCTGCCCGCAGGCCCGCGTCACGGTGATCGAGGCGCTGAGCAACGAGGGCGTCGGCGACGAGCTCACGATCGTTCGGCAGCTCGAGGCGCTCGTCGGCCGGTACGACATCGTCAACCTGTCGTTCAGCTCGTACGCCCTGGAGGACATGCCGGTTCTCGCCGAGGCCGTCCTGTCAGTCCAGCTCGGGCGCAGTCTCCGGGCGTCCGGGGATGATCCCGGCCGGGAGGCGGTCGTCGTCGCCTCCGCCGGCAACGACGCGACGTGCCACGCGCCGTATCCGGCAGGGCTGCCGAACGTCGTCAGCGTGGCCGCCCTCGGCCCCCACGGCCCCGCACCCTTCACCAACTACGGTCCCTGGGTACGCGCGTGCGCTGCGGGGGTGGACGTCCCGAGCACCTTCTTCCGGGGCTTCCAGGGGGCGCTGCCTGCCGGGCCGGACGGCGACCCGGACACCTTCCGCGGCGCCGCCGCGTGGAGCGGGACGTCCTTCGCGGCGCCGCTGGTGGCGGGCAAGATCGCCCAGGTCATGCAGGCAGAGGGCCTGAGTGCTCGGCAGGCGGTCGCGCGCGTGGTCGACGCCCCGGGGCTGGCCCGGCTGCCCATGCTGGGGACGGTCGTCACGGCCTGAGCGTGGTCGTAGGGCACGCCTTCCGAGACCACCGGCGGCATCTCCTTCACGACCTGGCAGAAGTTCGGGCTCACCGACCGCGAGCGGGAGGCAGGGCTGACGGGGCGAGCGGTTCACGCCGCCGCTGTTGCGTGCCGCGGTGGTGTCCCGAGGGCTCGCCGGTCAGCCGAGCGCGGCGGCGATCTCGCGTTCGGCCAGTCCCGTCTCTCGGGCGACGAGCCGGAGGACGGCGGATCGCGGCAGCTCCGGGTCCTGAGCCGTCACCCGCTCGACCTCTGCCAGGAGCCGCCGACGCACGGCCGGCGGTGTCGCGTCGTCCCAGCGCGGGCGACCGGCAGCGTAGGCGTCGAGCCAGGCCTGCACGGCCGGGGCGAGGCGGACCTCGGAGGTCGGGGTCACCGGTCGCGTCACGTCCTGAGGATAGGCGCCGGCCGCGCGGGGCGACCAGAGCGTGGAGTGCGCTCCGGTCATCCCCGCACCCGGCTGGGACCGCCACCACTCAGCGGTGGGAGGTGCGCGAGCCGTCGTCGAGGTCGGCCAGGAAGCTCGCCGTCCACGCCATCGGCGCGTTCCAGTTGATGGTCAGCTCGTTCGTCGACCACGACCCGATGTCGTCGATGTAGCAGAACTGGTGCCGGCACCCGGCGAGGAACTGCGCGGCCACCGGGTCACCGGTCGACACCGCCGTCGAGTTCGGTCCGCCCGCGAGCGTGCCGTCCGGTGGGTTCGGCAGGGTGACGTCCAGCTGGTTGGCGTACCACCTGCTGTGCTGGTTGCGGGCCGTCACGTCCCCGTAGCCGGTCACGTAGGAGATGTTCAGGGCGTTGCGCCCGAGGACGTAGTCCATGCTCCCCGCGACGGCGTCGGCGTAGCGGCGGGATCCCGTCAGGTCGTAGGCGGTCCCGATCACCTGCATGTTGTTGAGGATCTGGCTGTTCGACCCCCAGGCATAGTCCCCGCCCTCCGGTGCGTACGCCTGGCCCCACGGCTGATCGCCGCGGTCGGCGACGTATCCCTCGGCGGCTGCGATGACCGACCAGCGGGCCCACCAGCGGTCCGGGGCCCGGTTGGGCACCGTCGCAAGCTCCAGGCGGGCCAGGGCCGCCACGTTGCGCCAGTCGAAACCGTCGGGTGTGAAGACCTCGCCGGCCGGGGCCCAGTGCCACGGGGACTGCCGCAGGTCCTGCAGGTAGGTGGGTTCCCCGGTACTCAGGAACAGTTCGGCCGCGGCCCAGTAGAACTCGTCGCTGACGTCGTCGTCGTCGTAGGGCCCGCTCCCCGGACTCGGGTCGACGGCCCCGTCCGGCGGCGGCGCGAGGATGCCGGGGTTCGCCTCCGCCGCCGCGTAGGCGGTGCGCGCCGCGTCGAGCAGCTCCGCCGCGAAGGCCGGGTCGTGCTCCTCGTAGGCGCGCGCACCCTGCGCCGCCGCGGCGGCCAGGTTGAGCGTCGCGGCCGTCGACGGACGGAACAGGTGGCGGGGCTGGTCGCTGAGGTGCGGCAGCAGCGGCAGGCCGGTCCAGTCCGCGTCCGACACCTTGTGGTGGGCCATCCCCGACACGTCGACCGGCTCGCCGTCGACGCCCTGGGGCGGGGACCCGGCCGGTACCTGCATGCTGAGGAGCCACTCCAGCTCCCACCGCGCCTCGTCGAGGATGTCCGGCACACCGTTGCCGGTCTCCGGCACCCGCAGCGTCCCGTCGCCCAGTGCGCCGTCGTCGGCCGCGCGGGCTCGCTGGTTCCGTTCGTGAACCTGCAGGAGCTGAGCGACGGAGATGCCGCCGTTGACGACGTACTTCCCGTGATCGCCCGCGTCGTACCAGCCGCCGCTGACGTCGAGGGCGTACCCGTCGGGGCACGTCCAGGTCTCGCCGTAGAGCCCCTGGCCGGGGTCGTCGGTCGGCATGCAGCCGACGGCGGTGTCGCCCTGGTTCGGCGCCACACCGACGTGCCCCGCCTCGCGCCCGTAACCGGGGACGATCTCGTCGTCGATGGGGGTGCCGCTGCGGTTGGTGTAGAAGACCGTCAGCGAGTCCACCCGCAGCTGCTCGTAGACCGAGTCCAGCCCGATGTCGAACGGATGGCTCGTCTCGCCGTCCGCGACCAGCGTGTAACCGGTCCCCGCCCGGCGGAAGCGGGAGAAGTCGATCGTGGCCACGTTGAGCCCGGACGAGGGGTCGACGCCGCCGGGTCGGGTGGCGCCCTCGCGCACGACCTCCCCGCCGGCGTCGACGAGCTGCCAGGTCACGGACTCGCTCGCCTCGGTGACGAGCGTGGCGGCCTTGGGCCCGTGCGTCAGGTAGCCCACCTGGTTGACCCGCACCCGGGGTCCGGTGTCGGGCTCGTACACCTCGGGCGGGGCACCGCCCACCAGCGACGCCTCGTCCAGGCAGAACGTCCACTCGGTGTCGCTCTTCCCGCCGACCTGGAACGCCACCTGGCCCGTCGCGAGGGCCTCGTCGGCGGTGAAGGTGGTCGTCGTCGTGACGGGGTCGGGGCCCAGCATCGGGTTCTGCTCGGTGATCACCTGGAACGGCGGCTCCGAGTTCCCGACCAGCGCCCGCACGTTGAGCTGGGAGGAGGCGGTCGCGGTGAACTCGAAGCGGTAGGTCTCACCGGCGAGGATCTCGACATCGTTCTGGCCGACGATGACGTCCCACGGGTTGACTGTGCCGCCCGGGACGACGGCGCACAGGGCGCCGTCGACGACCTCGGCGGACGAGGCGCCGGCCACGAACCACGGGGCCTGCCCGGCGTCGAACCCGCCGTTGACGAGCTGCTCGGTCTCTTCGGCGTGCGCCGGGGAGACCGTCACGCCCAGGATGAGTGCGCTGGCGCCGACCATGGCAACGGCAGTGCCGGGAAGGCGGATGAGGGATGGGAGACGGGACACGGTCCCTCCTTTGGGAGCGCTTCCACAGGCCGTTCGGGCCAGCTTCGTCACTCAGGACGCCCGCGTCAACACTTGGCGTGTCGCCGAAGGCGGCCGCTGGGCCGGACGCGTTCGAGGCGTCCGCGGTCGAGCAACTCACCGACGGCGACGACCTCAGCTCGACCCGGGTCCGACCCGCCCGTCGGCTTCCACGCCGGGGGACCGGGGGCGACGATCACCGAAGATCCAGTGACCACATGATGGGAGCGCTCCCATAAGTTTCCTAGAACTTCTCACTATCTGAGACAACGCCCACCCTCCCCCCTGGTGCACGCCTTGAATGCCCCCTAGGTTCCGGGTGTCGCAAAGGTTGCGGAAAGTGACGCCGATGTCACGGTCGGGTCAACTCGTCTGGCATCGGCTGGCTACTCGAGGAGGAGTCCAGTGTCCGATCCCACCGACCGAACCACGACCACCACCCCAGCACCCCACCCGGTCCCCCGGCGTAGGCGCCACTTGACGCTCCTGGCCATGTCGGCGGCCGTGGCTGTGGCCGCCGGCGCCATCGGCTTCGCGGCGGGCCCGCCGACCGCCACCGCGGCCCCGGCGGTCGGCACCGGCGAGGGCTACCTCAGCACGAACGGGACCGACATCGTCGACGCGAACGGCGACGTCGTCCGCCTCACCGGCGTCAACTGGTTCGGCCTGGAGACGCCCGAGCGGATGTTCCATGGCCTCTGGGCGTCGACCCCGTGGCGCTACCACATCGACACGATGGCCGACCTCGGCTACAACACGATCCGGGTCCCGTACTCCAACGACATCCTCAAGCCGGGCGCGACGGTGGGCGGTGGCATCAACACGGCCAGCAACGCCGACCTCCTCGGACTGACCCCGCTGGAGATCCTCGACACGGTCATCGACTACGCCGGGACCAAGGGGATGCGCGTCATCCTCGACCGCCACCGTCCCACCGGAAGCGGCCAGAGTTCCCTCTGGTACACGGGCGACGTCCCGGAGTCGAAGTGGATCTCCGACTGGCAGTTCCTCGCCGAGCACTACGCGGGCGACACCACCGTCATCGGTGCCGACCTGCACAACGAGCCGCATGCCGAGGGCGTCATCCCCAACCCGACCGGGGCCTGCTGGACCAACCCGTACCCCGCGTCGGACCCGCGCCACTGCGACCCCGAACGTGACTGGCGCGCCGCCGCCGAGCGTGCCGGGAACGCCATCCACGAGGTGAACCCCGACTGGCTGATCATCGTCGAGGGCGTCAGCACGCCATCGGGCGGCACGGCCCCCGCGTGGATCCCTCCGGGTGAGGAGGACCGGTACGAGCAGAACACCAACTGGTGGGGCGGCTACCTGGCACTGGCCGGGGACTACCCCGTCGAGCTGGACGTGGCGAACAAGCTCGTCTACTCGCCGCACGACTACGCCAACAGCGTCTTCAGCCAGCAGCCCTGGTTCGAGGACGACGTCTTCCCCGCCAGCCTCGTCCCGCACTGGGACGAGCAGTGGGGGTACCTCGTCGACGAAGGCATCGCGCCGGTTCTCGTCGGCGAGTTCGGCAGCACGCTGCGGGACCCCGAGGATCGGGTCTGGCTGCCGACCCTGCTCGACTACCTGGACACCAAGGGCATCAGCTGGACCTACTGGTCGTGGAACCCCAACTCCGGCGACACCCTGGGCATTCTGGAGGGCGACTGGTTCACCGTCGACCGGGTCCGCCAGGACGTCCTGGACCCGTACCTGAACTTCCCTCCGGTCCCGGGTCCCGGCTCCACCCCGTCACCGACGCCCACCACCCCGGGACCGACGTCCACCACGCCAGGTCCGACGTCCACCACGCCCATGCCCGCCGGGGACTGCTCGGCCGTCGTCTCGGTCGCGAACGCGTGGCCGGGCGGCTTCCAGGCCGCCATCACCGTCACGGCGGGCTCGTCCCCCCTCACCGGCTGGACCCTCACGTTCCCGGCCGCCGGCTACACGATCGCCGACGCCTGGGGCACCCGAGTCACGGTCAGCGGAGGCACGGTGACCGCGGAGAACGCGTCATGGAACGGTTCCCTGCCCGCGGGCGGCACGGCCACCGCCGGGTTCAACGGCAGTGGTACCGCACCCTCCGGCGTGACCGCGAGCTGTGAGGGCAGTTGAGTGGTCATGCGCGCCAGGATCAAGATTCACGCGAGTGCGGCTGCGGTGGTCCTCGGGGTCACCGGGGCGGTCGTGATCCTGACCGGACCCGCTCAGGCGCACGGGACGGCCTTCAACCCGGGATCGCGCACCTGGCTGTGCTACGTCAACGGCCTGCGACAGTCCGGTGAGATGGTCCCGACGAACCCCGCCTGCGCGGACGTCGCCGCCGTCGACCGGAACGTCATGTACAGCTGGTACAGCACCTTCCACCCGGCCTCGGACGGGCGGCGGGAGGGGTTCGTCTCCGACGCGGGCATCTGCACCGGGGACCGTGCCGGCTTCGAGCCCTACGCCGCGTACCGCGACGACTGGCCCAAGACGGCGCTGACGGCGGGAGCGGACGTCGAGTTCCGGTACGGGAACTGGGTCGCCCACCCCGGCCATTTCGAGCTGTACGTCACCCGCGACGACTGGCGGGCCGACGGGCAGCTGACGTGGTCGGATCTGGAGGACGAGCCCTTCTCGGTGTCCTACTTCCCCGACGCCCCCCGGCTCGCCACCACCCTGCCTTCCCAGGCGGTGCTCGGGAGAGTCGAGGACGTTCCGTCGGGCAGCGCCGACCCGAACGTCCTGCGCGGCGAGGATCTGTTCAACGTGTACTACGCGTGGGACGGCGCGTGGCCCGCGGACAAGGACGGGTACCACATCGTCTTCGCCTCGTGGATCCGCTCGGACAGCCCGGAGGACTTCTTCAGCTGCTCCGACGTCGTGTTCGATGGCGGCAGCGGCGAGATCGACATGACGGGGACCCTGGGCTCGGGCGGGCCCACTCCGAGCCCCAGCCCCTCGGGCACCCCGTCCCCGTCCCCGTCGCAAACCTGCTCCGCGGACTACACGATCACGAGTTCGTGGAGCACCGGGTTCCACGCCGAGGTGACGGTCACCAACACCGGCAACGCCGCCATCCCCTACTGGATGGTCGTGCTCCACCTCGGAGAGCAGGCCGACGTGGCTGACCACTGGAGCTCGACGCTCCATTCGGAGTCAGGCTCGCAGGCGATGTTCCACGCCGCCGCCTGGAACGGGGCACTCGCCCCGGACGGGACCGCGACCTTCGGGTTCATCGGATCCGGGTCGGCTCCGCAGACCACCACGGCCGCCTGCACCGTCGAGACGCACTCCTGACCTCGTGTCCGCACGGCGGGACCCGGAACACCCCTGGACCGGATCCCCGCCTCGACCGGCAGGCGCCACGGGCCGGCCCACCGGCGGCGCACCACCCGGGCGGTCCCGACGGCTGCCAGCCACCGCCCGGCGGCATCGATCGACCCGAGCGGTGCCGTGACACCCGAGAACCGATCGAAGGAGATCCCATGCGTACCCGAACATTCGCGCTGGCGCTCGCCGGCGTCGTGGCCGCGGGCGGCCTCACGGCGGTGACCGTGCTGCCGACACAGGCGGCGGCCACGTGTTCTGCCACTTACTCGATCCAGAACTCCTGGGCCGGCGGTTTCCAGGCGGCGATCGTCGTGTCGAACACCGGTGACCCGACAGCGGGCTGGGAGGTCGAGTTCACGCTTCCCGGCGGCCAGTCGATCTCCTCGCTCTGGGGCGGCCGGAGCACCGTGAACGGCCAGAGTGTCTCCGTCGCCAACGAGACGTGGAACGGGACCCTGGGCTCCGGACAGACCACGTCGGTCGGCTTGGTCGGTGCCCTGGGGAACACCGGGGCACCGTCGGTGCCCGCCGACGTCACGTGCACCCCCTCGGGAACGGCCCCCACGCCGACGGTCACTCCCACGCCGACCCCCACCCCCACCCCCACCCCCACCGGGACGGCCACGCCGACTCCCACCGGCACCACGACCCCGACCCCGACCACGACCCCCACCGACACCGGCCCCAAGGACCTGCTCGACCTCGGTGTCGACGAGTCGATCTATCCGGCGCGCGCCGACAACCCCTACACCGGGGTCGACGGCTGGTACGTCAACCCCGAGTGGTCGGCGAAGGTCGACACGGTGGCCGGAGGCAGTCTCATCTCCGATCAGCCCACGGCCGTGTGGCTCGACCGCATCGCCGCCATCGAAGGCACCCCCGACAGCACGTCCAACGGACCGATGGGTCTCGCCGACCACCTGGACGCCGCGCTGGCGCAGCAGGCGGCCGCCGGGGGCGGGGACTTCGTGTTCCAGTTCAACACCTACAACCTGCCCTCGCGCGACTGTGCGGCCCTGTCCTCCAACGGCGAGCTGTCGATCGACGAGCTGCGCGTCTACCAGGAGGACTACATCGACGAGATCGCGACGATCCTCGCCGACCCGGCCTACGCGTCCCTGCGGATCGTCACCGTCGTCGAGGTCGACTCGCTGCCCAACCTCGTCACGAACACCAAGGGCGACGCCCTCAACTCGCAGACATGCGTCGACGTCCGCAACGCGGGCGTCTACGTCGATGGCATCACGTACGCCGTCGACATGTACGCGCAGCTGCCCAACGTGTACCCGTACGTCGACATGGGTCACCACGCCTGGCTGGGCTGGCCCGAGAACTTCGCACCCGCGGCCGACCTCTACGCCGACCTGCTGCTGGACAGCCAGTCCGGCGGGGAGCGCGTCGCCGGCCTCATCAGCAACACGTCCAACTACCAGGCCAACGAGGAGCCGTTCCTGCGTGCCCTGCGGGACTCCGATGCGCTGACCGGGCAGAACGAGCAGGTCCTCCGGCAGTACTTCGACTACAACCCCCACCTCGACGAGCTGGAGTTCGCCGACGACTTCACCGCGGCCGTCGCCGCCCGGCTCGACCGCTCGGGCGACTTCGGCTTCCTCGTTGACACCAGCCGCAACGGGTGGGGCGGCCCCCAGCGGCCGGCCCAGGCCGACCTGGACGCGGTCCTCGCCGAGCTGTCCTCCGGCGGCAGCCTGACCGAGGCCGACATCGACCGCCTCATCGTCGACCGGCGTCCCCACAAGGGGAACTGGTGCAACCAGTTCGGTGCCGGTGTCGGCGAGCTGCCCCAGGCCGAGCCCCGCGCCGACTTCGCAGCCCTCGACGCCTTCGTGTGGATCAAGCCCCCGGGTGAGTCCGACGGCTCGTCGGAGCTCATCCCGAACAACGACGGCAAGGGCTTCGACGAGATGTGCGACCCCGACTACGGGGGCAACGCCCGCAACGGCAACAACCCCAGCAACGCCTTCCCCGACGCGCCGATCTCGGGCGCGTTCTTCCCAGCGCAGGTGGAACAGCTGATCGAGAACGCCTACCCACCGCTCCGCTGAGACCGGACGGCGAGGGTCGAGCCCGGGCGGGCCGCCGCGGGCTCGACCCTCGCCCACCCGCGACCGGAGACGACCCGCTCGGGCGCCTCTCACGGCCGCGGGCTTCCCCGACGAGGGTGCGCCGACGGCGGCGAGGCTGCATCGTTGGCGTCCGTGAGCGCCGAGACCTCCAAGCGGGCGCCCACCTTGGATGACGTGGCGGCCCTGGCGGGCGTCGGACGGGGCACGGCCAGCCGGGCCCTGAACGGCGCCCGGAACGTGAGCGAGTCGGCCGCGGAGCGGGTCCGCCGGGCCGCCGAGACCCTCGGGTACCGCCCCAACAACGCGGCCCGCAGTCTCGCTACGGGCCGCACCGGCCTCGTCGGCCTCCTCGTGGACGAGCGCGAGGACACCGTGTTCCTGGACCCGTTCTTCCTGCGGGTGGCGCGAGGGGCCAGCCGGGCGCTGGACGGCAGCGGGTACGCGCTCGTCCTCGCCTTCGCCGCGACGACCGCTCGCCGCGACGAGCTCTTCGACGTGGCGACGACCCGCCTGGACGGCATCATCGTGGCCTCCCACCACGCGGACACCCCGATGCCCGCGGCCGACTCGGCTGCGGCCTCGCCCGTCGTCTACCTGGGTCGCCCCGTCCACGCCCCGGCACTGGAGACGATGAGCTGGGTCGACGCCGACTCGCACGCGGGCGCGGTCGCCGCCGTGCGGCACCTTCGGGACAACGGCCGCCGGTGCGTGGGCACGATCACTGGTGCCCTCGACATGGCCGCCGGCCAGGACCGCCTCGACGGCTGGCGCGATGCCGTGGCCGAACTCGGCCTCCCCGACGACGACGACCTCGTCGTCGAGGGCGACTTCGGGCCGGGGGCGGGCGAGACCGGGATGCGCCGCCTGCTGTCCGGGCGCCCCGACCTCGACGCCGTGTTCGTCGCGAGCGACACGATGGCGCTCGGTGCGCTGCGGGTGCTGCGCGAGAAGGGCCTGCGGGTGCCGCAGGACGTCGCCGTCGTTGGGTTCGACGACATCCCGCAGGCACGGGAACAGAACCCCCCGCTCACGACCGTCCGGCAGGACGTCGAGGCCCTGGGGCGGCGCACGGGCGAGATCCTCCTGCGTCGCCTCCGGGGGGACCCCGGCATCGCGCAGGAGATCATCCCCGTGGAGCTCGTCGTCCGGGCAAGCGGTGGTGCGGGGGATCGCACCTGACGCCCCGCGCCGGCACCCGTCGGCGCTCTCACCCGTTCGTCCCACCTGACGAGGGGTCCGTGTCCGTCATGAGCCCGCCTGGTGACCCCCCCTGACTCGGAGAGCAGCACGGCTCGGGTCGAATACACTGAGGCAGGCGTCGACCCGGCCATCACCGGCGAGCCTCCGGAAGAACGGCAGCCCTCGGGCGGCTCAGTAGAACCGGACGGGTGGGCCCGTCACAGCCCGCGAACGAGCGGTCGTGGCCTCGCAGCCGGCGGGGACGGGGCAAGCGAGGTGGTACCGCGGTGTCGCCCGCCCGGGCGGTCGTCGTCCTCGCGTGATCAGCGGCAGGACCTCAGCGATCACGGAGTGACAGGCATGGCCGGCGAGCCTCGCGACAGCCACCCCCGCCAGTACCCCCGCCACGGCGGCGACGTCCCCTCGTCCCCGTCTTTCCCGGCGATCGAGGAGCAGATCCTCAAGCACTGGGAGCAGGACGACACCTTCGAGGCGTCGATCGCGAACCGCGAGGACGCCGACGAGTACGTCTTCTACGACGGCCCACCGTTCGCCAACGGCCTGCCGCACTACGGCCACCTGCTGACCGGGTACGTCAAGGACGTCGTCCCCCGCTACCAGACGATGCGCGGCAAGAAGGTCGACCGCCGGTTCGGGTGGGACTGCCACGGCCTGCCGGCCGAGGTCGAGGCCGAACGCCAGCTGGGCCTCAAGCACAAGTCCGACATCGAGGCCATGGGCGTCGCGGCCTTCAACGACGTCTGCCGCACGTCGGTGCTGCGGTACACGGGGGAGTGGGAGCGCTACGTCACCCGCCAGGCCCGGTGGGTCGACTTCGACAACGATTACAAGACGCTCGACCTGCCCTACATGGAGTCGGTCATGTGGGCGTTCAAGTCCCTGTACGACAAGGGCCTGGTCTACGAGGGCTTCCGGGTCCTCGCGTACTGCTGGCGGTGCGAGACGCCGCTGTCCAACACCGAGACCCGCCTGGACGACACCTACCGGCCCCGCCAGGACCCCGCCGTCACAGTCGGCTTCCCGCTGGAGACCGGCGAGCTGCTGCTCATCTGGACGACCACCCCCTGGACGCTGCCCAGCAACCTCGCCACGGCCGTCAACCCCGGCATCGACTACGTCGTCGTCGAGCCGACCGACGGAGAGTGGGCCGGTCGCCGGTTCGTCCTCGCCGAGTCACGCCTGGCCGCCTACGCCCGCGAGCTCGGCGAGTCCCCGACGGTCCACCAGCGCCTCAAGGGCGCCGACCTGGTCGGCCGCCGGTACACCCCGCCCTTCGACTACTTCGCCGGACGCGAGAACGCCCACCAGGTCCTCGCTGCCGACTACGTGACGACCGAGGACGGCACCGGCGTCGTCCACATCGCCCCCGCCTTCGGTGAGGAGGACAAGGTCGTCAGCGACGCCGCCGGCATCACGGCGGTCGTCCCCGTGGACTCCCGCGGCCGGTTCACCGCCGAGGTCAGCGACTTCGCCGGCGAGCACGTCTTCGAGGCCAACCCCCAGATCGCCCGCGCTTTACGGGAAGGCGTCCCGTCCGGCGCCGTCCTGCTCCGCCACGACACCTACGAGCACCCGTACCCGCACTGCTGGCGCTGCGGCAACCCCCTGATCTACCGGGCCGTGTCCAGCTGGTTCGTCAAGGTCAGCGAGTTCCGCGACCGGATGGTCGAGCTCAACCAGCAGATCCGCTGGGTGCCCGACCACGTGAAGGACGGTTCGTTCGGCAAGTGGCTCGAGAACGCCCGCGACTGGTCGATCAGCCGCAACCGGTACTGGGGCAGCCCGATCCCGGTGTGGCTGTCCGACGACCCCGAATACCCGCGCGTCGACGTCTACGGCTCGCTGGACGAGATCGAACGCGACTTCGGCGTCCGCCCCACCGACCTGCACCGGCCGTTCGTCGACGAGCTCACCCGCCCCAACCCCGACGACCCCACCGGCCGGTCCACGATGCGCCGGGTCCCCGAGGTCCTCGACTGCTGGTTCGAGTCCGGCTCCATGCCGTTCGCCCAGGTCCACTACCCGTTCGAGAACACCGACTGGTTCGAGGACCACTACCCCGGCGACTTCATCGTCGAATACATCGGCCAGACCCGCGGCTGGTTCTACACGATGCACGTCCTGGCGACGGCCCTGTTCGACCGCCCGGCGTTCCGGACGTGCCTCAGCCACGGCATCGTCCTCGGCGACGACGGCCGCAAGATGTCGAAGTCCCTGCGCAACTACCCGGACGTGCAAGAGGTGTTCCAGCGCGACGGCTCCGACGCCATGCGCTGGTTTCTGATGAGTTCGTCCGTCGTGCGCGGCGGAAACCTGATCACCACCGAGCAGGGGATCCGCGACTCCGTCCGCCAGGTCCTGCTGCCGCTGTGGAACACGTACTACTTCCTCACCCTCTACGCGGGCGCGGCCGGCACCGCCGGTGAGCGGCGCACCGACTCCACCGACGTCCTCGACCGCTACCTGCTCGCCAAGGTCTCCGACGCCGTCCGGCGCACCCGCGAGGCCCTGGACGCTTACGACATCCCCGGCGCCTGCGAGGTCGTCCGAGACACCCTCGACGTCACCACCAACTGGTACGTCCGCCGCTCCCGCGACCGGTTCTGGGCCGCCGGCACCCCGGACGGCGGGCCGACGCCCGAGGGGCAGCAGGCGATCGACACCCTCCACACCGCGCTGGAGGCACTCTGCCGGGTGGCCGCCCCGCTGCTGCCCTTGACGACCGAGGAGGTCTGGCGCGGCCTCACCGGCGGGCGCTCGGTGCATCTCACCGACTGGCCGGACGACGACGCGCTGCCGCACGACCCCGAGCTCGTCGACGCGATGGACGCCGTGCGGGCCGTCGCCTCGGCGGCACTCGGCCTGCGCAAGGCGGGCGGCCTGCGGGTCCGGCTGCCGTTGCAGCGGCTGACGGTCGTCGTCGACGACCCCGCCGCACTCGAGCCGTTCACCGCGCTGCTGGCGGACGAGGTCAACGTCCACGAGGTCGACCTCCTGTCGGTCACCGAGGCCGACCGCGCAGGCGTCCACGTCACGCAGCGGCTCACCGTCAACGCCCGTGCCGCCGGCCCCCGCCTCGGCAAGGAGGTCCAGGGCGTCATCCGGGCCGCGAAGGCGGGGGAGTGGCGGCAGGGTCCCGACGGCGTCGTCTGCGGCGACACCCCGCTGGTCGACGGGGAGTACACGCTGGAGACGGTCGTCGAGGGCACCGGCGAGGGGTCCGCCGTCGCGACGGTGGCCGGGCCCCGGTCGGGGTTCGTCGTCCTCGACACGACGGTGACGCCCGCGCTGGAGGCGGAGGGCTGGGCCCGCGACGTCGTCCGCCAGGTCCAGGACGCCCGGCGGGAGGCGGGTCTGCACGTCTCGGACCGGATCGCCCTGACACTCACCGTCCCTGCGGAGCGAACGGCCACGGCCGACGACCAGCGGGCTCTCATCGCGGCCGAGACCTTGGCCGACGACGTGACCGTGACGCCCGCTCCGGACGGCACAGGTGAAACCTCGGTGGCGGTTCGGCGCGTGTAGCAGGGAACGGGCGCCCCTTCGGGCCGCAAGTCGGGCCCATCGGCCCGGGCGTCCAGGGCGTTGCCGTGGTTCGATGTGCGCCGGTCGAGGTCGATTTCGGGTCGGGAGGGTTGGTCGTGGCGACGTACCTGTTGTACGCCTGGCCGACCGTCGCCCTCTCCCTCGCCCTCGGATGGCTGACCTGGGGCCGCGGTCGCCGGGCCGCGCTGCGGGCCCACCGGGACGCGGTGCGCCGCATCCACGACCAGCACGATCGCGACCTCGCGGAGCGTGACGCGACGGTCGAGATCCTCCGCGACGAGCTCGCGTCCGAGGCCAGCGAGGCTGCCCGGCTGCGCCGGATGCTCGGCCGGACCCCGCCCGCCCCGTCAGCGCGGCGGGAGCCGCCGCGCAACGCCTCCGTCCTCGCCGTCGCGACCGCCCGGGCCGCCGTCAACGGTCACGGTGCGGGCGCCGGTGAGGGCCGTGACCAGGCGCCGGTGGAACCCGTGGTGAGTCGCCGGTCGCTGCGGCGCGCCGCCCGGTCCTGAGGACGGATCGGCCGAGGTGCGCCTTCAACTCGTGACGCTCGCCGCCGGCCTCGCGGTCGTGGCCGCCGTCCACCTGGTCCCGGTGCGTCTCGGCATGGAGCGACACCTGACCGCCGAGGCGGAGAACGCCCTGGCCGCCGAGGGGCTGACGGGCGTCGACGTC
>JBHJOS010000031.1:0-60366 GCA_050329415.1 Kineosporiaceae bacterium | reverse complement strand
ACGTCGTCGTCGGTGAACAGGGCGCGGTCGACGATGCCGTCGCCGGTGACGGCCTTGCAGAGGGTGTCGGACAGCCAGGCGGGGACGGTGGAGACGTTGTCGAGGGCGACGGTCCAGGACGCGGCGGCGGTGACGGCCCAAGGACCTGGACGACTACGGCCCGGTCGTCGACGTCGTGACGACGTGGCTTCGGGCGGCCGGCCTCGCCCCCCGCGTCCTGAGTGACGGTGGGATTCCGGTGGCGGTGGTCTGCGACATCCACGGGGAGCGGCCGGGGCCGCGCTACCTGCTGGATGCGTGCCTGGACACGGCCGGATACGGGGACGAGACCGCGTGGACCCGGCCCCCGCTGTCGGCCGAGGTCGCCGACGGGTGGATGCACGGGCGGGGGACCAGCGACTCGAAGGTGGCGGTGGCGACGTTCTGCCACATTGCCGCCCGCCTCGCCGCTGCGCCCGCGGCCCTCGCGGGGACGTTGACGCTGTTGTTCGACCTCGATGAGCACACCGGCGGGTTCGCTGGCATCCGCACCTATCTCGCCCAGGTCCCCCACGACGATCCCGTCCGCGGGGCCTTCATTGGCTACCCCGGCCCCGACACCATCGTGATCGGTGGTCGTGGGTTCTATCGCGCCACGATCACGATGTTTGGCCAAGCCGACCACTCCGCCTCGCGGAAGACACGCACCGCGAACGCCATCGTTAAGGCTTCCCACCTCGTCACGTCCCTCGCCGGTGGCGACCTGCATCAGGTACCCGACCTGCACGGGTTCGGTGTCCCTCCGAAGGCCACGGTGACCTCGGTCGTCGGCGGGGCCGCGGGGACGTTCTCGGTCGTCCCGGACCGGTGCGAGGTTCAGGTCGACGTTCGGCTCACCCCGTCCTTCACCCGCGACGACGCGCGGGAGCTGCTGCGGACCCTCACCGCCGAGTGCGACCAGCGCCACCCGGCACCTCGCCGCAGCCGCGTCGATGAGGCGATCGAGTCCTGGCCGCCGTTCAAGCTTCCCGAGGACCACGAGCTGCCCACAACACTGCGCCATGCCGCTCGGGCCGCTGGCCTCGATCCCGTCCTCGTCGTGGCCGGCCCGAGCAACATTGGCAACCTGCTGGCCTCGCGGGGCATCCCCGCCACCGCCGGCTTCGGCGTCGCCTACCGCGGCCTCCACGGCACCGACGAAACCATCGACCTGGCCACCATCGCCCCCGTGCAGGCGGCGTACCACCGCGCCGTCCTCCACCTGCTCTCACCTACACAACCGGGAAACTGACACCGGCGGTGGTTGGCTGGCGACCGCTGCAACGACCCCGGGTGCTACCTGCTGGGTCGAGCCAGCACGTGGAGGAGGGCGATCAGGGTGCCCGAGTTGCGGACCAGGCCCTCGCGGACGAACCCGGCCGCTCGGGAGAGCGGTACCCACTCCATCCGCTCCAACTCGTTGCGCTCTGTCGGCTCGGCCACCTTGCGGGGTGCACGTCCTACGAAGACGTAGTGGGGGCAGTCGACCATCCCGATGATCGGCTCGTACGTCACCACGTGATCCAGAGCACCGACCTCGTACCCCGTCTCCTCCAGCACCTCCCGCGCCGCCGCGGCAGCCGGCTCCTCGCCGTCGGCGACGAGGCCGCCCGGCAGCTCCCAGTTCCACGCGTCAGCCACGAACCGATTCCGCCACAGCATGAGCACATGCCAGCCGGCTTCTTCGCGGTCGTCCACGACGGCCGTAATGGCCGCTGGTCGCAGGTGCACGACGTGGTGCTCGAAGCGCTCCCCGCCGGGCAGCTCGACATCAACGAGACCCAGGCGTACCCACTCGTTGTCGTAGATCGTCCGCTCACCGTGCACGGCCCAGCGGCTCTCGTTGCCGCCCCCGCGGGTGCGCAGATGAGCCTCCGCGCGCTTACCGGGGCCGCCGCGCCAGGCCATGATCTCAACCGGTCGCCACAGCTGGGTCCGTCCGAGCGCACGCGCCGGCGCCGGCATCTGTCCACGCACCCGGTACGCACTCACCGTGCCGACCTTCACGCCGAGGTAGGCGGCGACGTCCGATGTCGTCCACCACTCGGCTCGCCGGTCGGGGGCAGCGGTCACGACCGCCAGTCTGTCCCACCCGCGAGCGGCGCGATCGCGAGCCGCACCGCGCTCTTGGGGTGAGGCAGCGGCCTCACCCAGTTCACTGCTCGGGCCTGCTGAGGCCCGAGCCCCCGAATGGAATGCACCGCGTCGACGAGGGCGTCGACGTCGACCAGGTCCTCCAGCACCGTGTGAGCGCCCGCCTTGCTCAGGGTCTCGGCGTCAACGCCGCCCGTGCACACCGCGATGACGTGCGCCCCACCGACGAGCCCAGCCTCGATGTCACGAGGCGTGTCACCGACGAGGACCGTGGCCGCCTCCTCCGGCTGGAAGCCGTAGGCGAAGTGCGCCTTGCGCTGGGCCACCGACACCAGGTCCGCTCGCACGGCGCTCTCGGCACCGAACGCCCCGACCGAGAAGTCCACGTAGCGGTGAAGCCCGAACGCCGACAGCTTCACCCTGGCGTTGGCGTGGATGTTGCCGCTCAGGATCGACTGGATGACGTCCGGGTCGTCCGCGAGCCGAGCGAGCGCGTTCGCCGCGCCCGGGAGCGCACAGCCCCGCCGGCACAACTCGGCGTAGTTCCGCCGCCCCGCCTCCGCCAGCGCGTCCCACTGCTCGTCCAACGTGAACAGCCTCGGATCACGGTCATGAGCGGTGAGCAGGTTGGCCATGATGGCCACGTCCGTTCGCCCGCCCGTCTCCGCCCGGACGCGAGCCTCCTCGCTCGTGAGCAGCTCGTAGGCGACGGCGTAGTTGCGCTTACTCATCCCGCCGTTGTCGATCAGCGTGTGGTCGATGTCCCAGAGCAGAAGCACCGGCGAGGCCGCAGTCACGCCCGGAGTCTGCCAGCCCGACCCTTGCCAGTTCGTTCCCGGCGAGCCGTGGCCGTGGGGACCAGTGTCCGAGGGCTCGCGCGCAGAGTCGTCGGGGGTCAACGTCGGTCGATGCTGCCGGCTCCGAAGCGCCGCATCGCCAGGCCGTCGTTTTCCACAGGCCGCCAGAGCCGTGTACGCCCGAAGGTCCGCCCCGACGCTGGCATCTGCCCTCGCACCCGGTAGGCGCTCACCGTGCCCTACCCGGACGCCGAGGTAGGCGGCAACGTCGGACGTCGTCCACCACTCGGCCCGAGGGGCCCGGGGGAGCCCGTCACGGCCGCCAGTCCGTCCCACCCGTCGCCAGTGCAACCGGGCGGCCGTGCCGCCGGCGGCGGGGCGGTGCTACGCGCGGTACTCGCGCCGGAACCCTGGCTTGCCGTCGGGCCAGACCCGCAGCGTCAGCTGATCCACGGGGCGGCCCAGCTCACGCGCCCGTCGCCGCAGGAGCGCCACGCACTCGTCCGCGTCCTCATGATCCACGTCGCTGTGGAAGCGCTCCAAGCGACGGTGACGCCACTTGACCTCGACCTCGGACACAACGGCCTCCCCGGGATTGCGGCCTCGTCGGCGAGCAGATGCGTCATTCTCCATGGCGAGGCCGACCGGCGTCAGGTGTCCGTGACGCGCGTGGCCGTCCCTCACAAGCTGAAGGCGGACCTCGGGCTGATGAGGCGCGCGCCGTGCGAAACCTTATGAGGTTCCGACCCTACGGTCGCGGCATCGACGGGGCCGACCTACGCGCGGTTCTCGCGTCGGAACCTCGGCTTTTCCGTTTAGCCAGACCCGCAACGTCAGCTGCTCCACTGGCCACCGCACCTCCAGAACCCGAGTTGCATCTGAGTGCATCGTTGTCAAGAACCGTAGTATCCCATCCGAACTTGATCGTTAGGTAGTGTGATCACCACGCCCCGTTGATTCACAGCACTCGCGGAAGCCGAACTTGAAGGGTGGTCCTCCATAGCGATCGTCACTTCCGTCACCACCCGCTCCCATTCCTGAACAAGCACCTCGGGCACGTCGCCGAAGGCGCGGTTGCTGTGTAGCACCGAGGACGTCTGGGCGTAGGTGTTGGCCGCGCGGCAGGCGAGGCCGTAAGCCGATGCCCACTTCTCGATCGGCACGTGGGCTGCGAGCAGCTTGAGCCGGTGCGCCACCATTCGGTGACGCTGTGGCCGCTGGCCTGTGGCTCGCTCCACCAGCGTGGCCGCTAGGTCCTCCAACCGGCGCCTGACAATGATCACCCTGATTCGGCGGTCGACCGGTCTCCGTAGTGCTGTCACCGCGCGGACCAGTCGTAGGCGTCGAGCTCGGCGCACGCCTCCTCAGCGGCGGTGATCGTCGCGATGAGGTCGACATCGACCGGCAGCTGGCCATGGTGCCCCTGGTTCCAGAAGGTGAGGTGTCCGTCGCGTCCGCGTTCTAGATCAGGTAGACGTCCGGCGCCACCCGCGAGGGCGATGACGTGCTCGATCCGCCTTCTCGTCTCGCGGCCCTCGCCCAGCACTGTCAGAGCGTCGTCGACGGCGCGTCCCTGCTGGACTGCGCAGGTGATAGCTGCCTGGCGCAGCGCCCCATCGACAGCGTCGCGGCACAGCCCTGCCACGATCGAGTGCAACCGCTCGGCGTACTCCCAACCGTCTTGCGTCGCGTTCGCGTAGATGTCGCGCGCGTCTGCAAGCAATGCGCCCCAGGGTGTGCTGTGTCGGGTCCAGGTAACTGTTCGTGTTTGGGGATCGCGGTGAAGCTCGACGACCGTAAGGTCTGGGCGTCGGGAGCGAAGATGCTCCTCCAGTCGCGGGTCATGGGTCAGGACGATGACCTGACGTTCCTGCGCCAGACGCGCCAGCTCCTGCGCGAGGAGGTCGACGCGGACGTCGTCGAGGGCGTGGACCGGGTCGTCGACGACGAGGAAGCCGAACGGTCCGACGGTGTCGAGGATGACGAGCGGCGTCAGCAACAGGGCGTTGCGCTGCCCGTCGCTCAGCATGCCGAGTTCTGCCCGCCGCCCGCCGATGGTCATTGTGACTTCGACTCCGCGTTGCTGCTTCACCTTTCCTTGATGACGGATGGCGCCCAGTTCAATGTCGGCGTCCGGGAGCATTCGGCTCAAGGCGACGCGCATCCGGTCAGTCACGGCATCCTGCCGCTTCTGCCGAAGGTCGACCTGCAGCTCGTCAAGTGTTTCCTGCGCTTTGTCCCAGGAGTCCGCCTCGGCCGCCGCCGCTCCGTGCTCGCGTAGCACGGCGGCGTGCTTGTTAACAATGATCGAGAGTGCGGCTCGCCATTCCGCGGTGGCGTCTGATGCAGCGCGAAGTCGTAGCAGCCATTGTCGGTAGGCGTCGTTTGTCAGGCTAGCGAGAAGCACTTGGGCTTCGCGATGAGCAGGTGAATTGGCGTGGTGGCCGTCCGCTGCCGTGCTTCTGAAGGCGGCAACCTCTGCCTCCGGTCCACCAGGAACGTCGGTCGCCAACAATGGCTGCAGCGTTGACTCGACCCACGTCGCGAGGTCGGAGATCGCCGTACGGACACCCTGGACGGCGGTCCTTCTGCCTTGCAGTCCCTCGACCAGGTCACGAGCGTGAGTACGCCAGTCCGTCTGAGTGCCGCAGACCGGACATGCGTTGACGCCAAGGTCGTCGTTGGAGACGAGCTGCTCGACGTGGTGTAGAACTTTTGCCATGCCAGGTGTATCGAGGGCCTTATCGGCGTCGGAAAGCGAGGCGCTGGCAGTCCGCATCGCGGTGTCCAGAGCGCGAATGTGATTCTCGTGATCGTCGGTAACGCGAATGGGTCGTGGAGCTTCGACCACGTCAACCCCGGTATCGCGCAACCATGTGTCGATTTCGACGTGGTCCGAGGCCCTCGGCCACGAGACGGGCGCCGGGCGAAGGAGGGTTGGATCGTCAGCTTCGAAGCGAACGACAAGGTCTTTTTCGCCTTTCACAGCGGCCCGCCGAGATTCTTCCACCCTTCTCTTGGCCGCCGCTGCATCACCTGAGTGTGCGGTTACCGCCTCCCGCACCTGAGTCCAAACTGGGCCCAGGACGAGTAGTTCCTCCAGATAACCCTGGAGATCCCTCTCGTCCGTCAGTCGGTTTTGCAGCGCACCATAGCTGAAAAGGGCGCTGGCGGCGGAGAGCGCTTCTTGCCAGGAGTCGCCGACTATGACTGCCCGGACGTCCCCGGCGTCGGTGAGCGTCGCTCTGACCTGCGGTGATCCCGAGGTGGCGAAATCGGTCCGGATGGACAGCCGCTGTGACCCGCGGAGAAGGGACAGCTCGACGACCGCTGAGTTCAGCCCGTCTGTCAGGAGATCTGATGCCCACAATCCCGAGGTTCGTTCCTGTGCCGTGTCGCGGCCGCCGCGGAGCCCGCAGGTCATGGCCCGCGACAGGCTGGTCTTTCCGTGTCCGTTGGGGCCCCGCACGATGGTCAAGCCGGCGGTAGGCGTAAGATCCAACTCCTCCGGGGACAGGGTCTCGATCCCGCCTACTCCCGCGATGCGAATGTCGGCGATGCGCCACGGCGCGCCCGTCAGCAGCTGGTCGTCGCCCTCGGACCGCGAGCGGGCCAACTCATCCACGACCGCAAGCAACCGCCGACGGCCTGTCTGCTTCTCCGTTTTCTCGTAGCCGCGTTGGATCTCGGTCTCGATCAGTTGCACCAGCTCGTCATGGGTGACGGCGGTCAGGAGGCTGGTCGCGGATCCGACGCGCTGACTCTCCGTGACTTGTTGCATACGATTCGTATATCACACATAGCGACTCGGTCGAGGCCGATCGGTGACATCCGAAGGCGGCACTCGACAGTTCTGTCCAAGTTGGCGTACTTGGTGCTACAGTGGTCGCATGACTGCTGAACCCGCCGAGTGGTCCGTGTCCGAGGCGCGGGACCGGTTCTCCGAGGCGGTGAACCGCGCCGCCTTCGGCGGAGAGATCACCTACGTCACGCGCGGGCGCCGTCACCAGCGAGCCGCTGCGATCGTGCCCGCCGACCTCGTCGCCCGGTACGAGGAGCTGATCGACCGTGAGGACGCTCAGGTGGCCGCTGAGCGCCTGGCCGAGATCGACGCCGGTCGCGTCGAGACCGTGAGCGCTGACGAGGTGCACCAAGCCCTGAGCGCGTGACCTCGTCACCCCCGTTTCGGGTCCGGTACGACCCCCGGGTCGCCAAGGATCTGCGCAAGCTCGACCGGACGGTCGCCCGGCGCATCGCCGCGGCAGTCGACGAGTTGGCATCGCAGCCACGACCGGCTGGCGTCCGACGCTTGACCGGGGCCACCGACCTGTGGCGCATCCGCGTCGGCGACTACCGCGTCGTGTACACCGTCCGCGACGCCGAACTCCTCGTCCTCGTCGTGCGCGTGGCCCATCGCAAACAGGTCTACCGCGATCTCTGACCTCCCGGGTCGGGGGGCGGCTCTCGTGTCCCTCGCTGTGGGCCGCGAGCGCACCGGAGGCCTGCGTCGTTACTGCCCCGGGACGGCCTGAGACCCTGTCCGGTGTGCCCCGTCCGCCAGCCCGCGGAACATGCGCGGAACGAACGGGCACGCGGGTGAGTCGCTGGCAGCATCACCGCAGGTCAGCGGCGCACCGCAACCACTCCGGCGCCGGTCTTGAAAACCGTAGGCGCGGTACCCATCCCGTGCCCGGGGGTTCGAATCCCTCGCCCTCCGCAACTGTGAAGTTGGCCGCTGAGCAGGGCAGACAGGGCGGACTGCCGCACTGGGCGCTTTCTCAATCATGTCCGGCGGTGTCCGGCCCTAAGCGGCCGTCGGCGGCCGACCCTGGAACATGCGTGGAACGGTCAGGCACCCGGCTCGGCCGAGCCGGAGCGCTGCTCGTCGTCCAAGAGCACCTGGACGCGGCGCCGGGCGTGTTCGTCGCGGCCGCTGGCGGCCTTGGCGTAGACCCGCAGGAGGACGGCCACACTGTGGCCGGCCCACTCGGCGACGACGGCCGGGTCGACACCGGCGCTGAGCCACGTCGACACGGGGGCGTGCCGGAGGTCGTACGGCCGGCGTGCGAGGGGTGAGGTCGCCTCGTTCTCCGTGAGCGCCCGTTGCCGGGCGACTGCCCAGAGGCGGCTGTTGGTGCTCTCGGTGACGGTGCCGCCGCGTGAGTTGACGAAAGAGTCGGCCGTCGGCCGCGGTCCCTTCGGCGAGGTGGCGCCGCAGGATCTCGCCGAGCGGCGGCGGATACGGCACGGTCCGGACATGCCCGGTGGCCCGGTGCTTGAGCTGCCGGGGTGCGCGAAGGCCGCTGTCGGTCCAGTGCCGGGAGGTGTGAGGGTCGGAGGTCGACAGCCACAGCTCGCCCCACTCGGTCCCGTCGTCCGGGTGTGCGAGGTTCTGCTGCCGGAGGTTGACGACCTCGGCCGGCCGAAGGCCCGCGTGGTACATGCAGGCGAAGAACGCGACGCTACTGTCCCGCGCCGCTTTGATGGAGGGCTGCCGTCCGACCCTGGTGGTAGTGATCATGGCAGCGCCGCGGAAGTGCTCAGACGAGGGCCTGTCGGTGTATCGGTGAGCAGTTGGGGTATCAACCCGGAGACATTGCGGGGGTCCGGGCCGAAATCGACTCCGGGAGTCGAATGAGAACCCTCGGGATATCTGGGCGTCAGGCGTCAGAAGGTATACGGCCCCAGGAGGCGCTCGCCGTTGTAGTGGATCATGTGGGTCGGATGGTCAGCGCACCACACCTCGGACTCCCATGCGATCCTGTCCGCGTACTTGCGGAATTCGGCGCGGTTGGGAAAGCACGAGACGTAGACCAGCCCGGCGGTCGAGCCCGCGAAGAGAGCAGTCAACTCGCTGTGCCTCTTGGAGTCCACCGGGCCGTGAGAGCTTGCGGCCTCGAGCAACACGAGCCACTCGCGTTCGGGCATGTAGACCACGAGGTCGGGCATCTTCCCGTGCTCGTCGACCGACACCCCCAGCGCCGCTAGCCGTCCCCTCTCGAACAGTGCCCACTTGTCACCGGCGTCGCCGAGGTAGAGCACCTCCCCGCCCGGAGTGAACCGCGGGCAGAAGTCCTCCACCATCGACTTCAAAAGCACATTCTGACCGCCCGGTGACAGAGTGAACTCGGCACCGCTGGGCAAGGTTAACGGGATGCGGTTCATATCGCGAGCCGCGTTGTACTTCGCCCGCAAGCCGGGCACGGCATCGAGGTAAGCGCGCAGCGCGCTGTACCATTCGACCGGTGAGCCGTAGGTGCGAATCACGGCCAATGCTTCTGCGGTGACCTGGTAGTTCCACTTAGGGGAGTTGATGGGCCGGCTGGGCTGGTCGGGGTTTTGCACGACCAGGTGGGCTTCGGCGAACTGATGCAGCGTGAAGCGGCGGACGGTCTCGCGGGTGTTCGGTGCGTAGTTCTTGCCGTACGCGTCCCGGGCGAAGTCCATAATGGCCCGCGTTCCGAGCAGCGGGTTCGTCGCCGTCCCCCACAGCTGGCCCGGGTTCAGGGACAACAATGCGAGCAGCACGAGCCCCGACCGCTCGTTGCTCCGCTCGGAGTCCATGCCGAGCGCGTCGAGCACGGCGCGGGCGTCCTCAACCCACCTGTCTGCCTCGTCGTTCACGCCGCCAGCCTGCCCAGCACCAGGGCGTCGATGTCCTCCTGCGTCTCTACGTCCGCGCCGCCGAACGCGTGGAGGGTCTCCAGCGTCGGAAAACGCAGGGTGCGGAGGTCGGTCGCGTTGACCTGAGTATGGCCGGAGAAGGTGCGGAAGAAGCGGTCCACTAGGGAGGAGTTCAGCCACACAGTCAGCCCCTGCGCCGTCGCTTCATCCAGTCCTGCGCCGCCGCGATGGAACACATTGAGGTGGTTCTCGAACGCGACCGGACCCGGGTGGCGGATCGGCGACCAGGCCGAGGCCACGATCCGTCGGCGTTCCTCCTTCGCGGAGAACCGCTTCACGACGGCGTACCAGCCCTCGGGGAGAAGCAGGCCACGATCCTTCGGCTCGACGGGCGCGAAGAACTGCGCCTTGCGGATCGAACGTGGCCACTCGATCCCGCCGTCTCGAAGATTACCCGGGTAGATGAGCGGACGCGCACCCTTTCCGGGATCTTCGGTGTGAAGAGCCGAGCGTGAGCGGAAGTCGACTACGCGGCCCGTCGAGACCTCGACGCCGAGGTCGCCCAGCAAGCATGGCAGCGAGAGCATCACCTCGGCCGCGGCGGTGTCCTCCGCGTCAGTGGTCACTCGGATGAACTGGTGCGGATCGTTCGGGTGGACGACTTCTGTGTACGGTACCCGCCGAGTCGACACCTGGTCCTCATGACACGTGCTCACCGAGAGCGCGACAGTCCGTCGTGGACCATCGACGGTGCCGGAGAAAATCACGTTCTCCTGTAACACGCCGGTGTCGGCGAACACCGTCGATCGGGATTCGAAGGCGTGCACCCGGTCCAGCGCCAGGTGGTCGAGCAGGCGGCGCCGGAAGGCGCCGAAGTAAGGTCCGTTGAAGAACGAACGCGGCGTGATCGCCACCAACTGCCCGCCAGACCGTAAAGCGGTCATTGAAAGCGCGAGGAACGCCGCGTATAGGTTCGGTGCGTCGAGGCCGGCGTGCTTCATCGTCCGCCGGTGCTTGCTGGTGGCGGCCAGCTTCCCGTACGGCGGGTTCTGGATCACCATGTCGAACCCCCTCAACCGCTCGTCCGCGCCGAGCCCGGTCGCGGACAGGATGAAGTCCCCCTCGACGACTTCGTATGTGATCCGACCCTGGCCAACGGACTTGCACGCATCGAGCGTGGCTCGAAGGTGGGGCAACACGGTCTCGTCGCACTCCACGGCAACCAGGTGCATCGAGACGTCGGGACGCTCCGCGAGCATCCTGTCCACCAGCGTTGCCGACAGAACCCCAGAACCGGCTCCCGGGTCGAGCACGCGCACCAGGCCTGTCTCGGGAAGCCGGGGCAGGGACGCGACGAGCACGGCTGCCGACGCCGGAGTGAAGAACTGGCCTAGGGCGCTCTGCGTGCCGGCGTCCAGCCCGCCAAGAGCAGCGACACGGTGAGCCTCGGCCAGTTCAACGAGCTCCGAGTACCCCACGGACCTGACGCTAGCTGGACGTGCCGACACACTGCACCAGACCACGCCGCCCTCTCCCGCTGTCGCCGTGCCACGACATCGACCGGCGGGTCTGTGCAGGAACGGTGCAACGGGCCCGACAGGGGCGGACTGGGTGTCCCCTGTGAGCACGCGGGCGCGGGTTCACAGCAACCTCACAGACACGCCTTCGCGCACGCATAGAAAGGCGGACAATGCTGACCTGCCATGACCACCCCGCCCGCAGCCGCTCCGCTGCTGCGCCCCGACGGCTCGAGCGTGCGCGTCCTCGTGGTCGATGACGAGCAGTCGCTCACCGAACTGCTGTCGATGGCCTTGCGGTACGAGGGCTGGGACGTTCGCGCGGCCACCGGGGGGCTGGCCGCGGTCCGGGCCGCCGCGCAGTTCCGGCCCGACGCCGTCGTCCTCGACGTGATGATGCCGGACATCGACGGCCTGGAGGTGCTGCGCCGGCTGCGGGCCGCGGGTGATGACGTCCCGGTCCTGTTCCTCACCGCGCGCGACGCCGTCGAGGACCGCGTCGCCGGGCTCACCGTCGGCGGCGACGACTACGTGACCAAGCCGTTCAGCCTGGAGGAGGTGGTCGCCCGGCTGCGTGCCCTGATGCGCCGGACCGGGGCCGCTGCCGCCCGCGACGACGCGCGGCTCGTGGTGGGGGACCTCGTCCTCGACGAGGACTCCCACGAGGTCACCCGCAGCGGCACCGAGATCTCGCTCACGGCGACCGAGTTCGAGCTGCTCCGCTTCTTCATGCGCAACCCGCGCCGGGTGCTGAGCAAGGCGCAGATCCTCGACCGGGTGTGGAGCTACGACTTCGGCGGGCAGGCCAACATCGTCGAGCTGTACGTATCGTACCTGCGGAAGAAGGTCGACGCCGGCCGGCCGGCGATGATCCATACCCGGAGGGGGGCGGGGTACGTGCTGAAGCCCGCCGTCGAGGTCGGGGCAGACACCACGCCGTGACCGGCCGGTGGACCCTGCGCCGCCGGCTCCTGCTGGCGCTGGTGGTCGTCACCGCCGTGGTGACGTTGACGGTAGGGGCGACCAGCGTCCTCGTGCTGAACCAGTTCCTCGTCGCTCGCCTCGACGATCGGCTGATGTCGGCGCTGCAGCGCAGCAGCGAGGGGCGGGAGGGTCCACCGGCAGGAGGGCCCCGGCAGGGGCGAGGGGAAGGTGAGCTCGACCCGGATAGGCAGCAGCTCGGATTCCTACGAGTGCCGGGACAGTCGGCGGGCACGCTGGGGGCGGAGGTCAGCGATGGCACCGTCGTGCGGGCCGCGGTGCTCGGCCGCCGTGGCGAGGTCGAGAGCGTCGACGACGCCGCCCATCCGGCGCTGGCGGGCGTCGAGGCCGGTGACGACCCACGGACAGTGGCGGTCGCCGGCCTGGGTGTGTACCGGGTGCTCGCGGTGGACACCCCGGACGGCTCGACCCTGATCACGGGCCTGCCGCTGGACGAGGTGAACGACACCTCCGTCAGCCTGCTGCTCATCCTGCTGACCGCCACGCTTGCCGGTTGTGTGGTCGTGCTGTTCGCCGGCGGGCTCGTCGTGCGCCGGGCGATGGAGCCGCTGGCCGCCGTGACCACCACCGCCACGCGCGTCCGGTCGCTGGACCTGTCCCGCGGCGCGGGCGCCGTCGCCGAGCGCGTGCCCGAGCGTGTCGCCCGCACTCCCGACGAGGTGGGCGAGGTCGCCTCGGCGCTCAACCTCATGCTCGACCACGTCGAGCACGCGCTGGAACAGCGGCACCGCAGCGAGACGCGGGTCCGCCAGTTCGTCGCGGACGCCAGCCACGAACTCCGGACGCCGCTGGCCTCCATCCGCGGCTACGCCGAGCTCATGCGCCGGCGGCCGGAGCCGTTGCCCCCCGACCTGGCCCAGGCGATGGGGCGGGTGGAGTCCGAGGCCGGCCGCATGGGCGGGCTCGTCGATGACCTGCTCCTGCTGGCGCGCCTGGACGCCGGGCGCCCCGTTGAGCTGGAGCCGGTCGACCTCGTCCCCGTCGTCGTGGCCGCGCTCGCCGACGCGCACGCCGCCGGCCCCCACCACCACTGGCACCTCGACCTGCCGTCCGACGAGCCCGTCGTCGTGCTGGGCGAGGAGCCCCGGCTCCAGCAGGTCGTCGCCAACCTGCTCGCCAACGCCCGGGTCCACACCCCGCCCGGGACGACGGTCACCGTGCGGCTCGGCGCCGAGGCTGGCCGGGCCGTCCTCCAGGTGGCCGACAACGGGCCGGGCGTCCCCGCCGACCTGCGGGACTCCGTCTTCGAACGCTTCTCACGCGGGGACAGCAGCCGCTCGCGCGCCGCGGGCAGCACCGGTCTCGGCCTGTCCATCGTCGCCGCAGTCGTGCACGCGCACGGCGGCGAGGTCACCTGCCCGCCGGTCGCCGTGGGTGCGTTGTTCGACGTGCGCATCCCCCTTGCCTGATTGGCAGGCGGGCGCCAACCGGGTCACAGCCTCGCCACAGCGGCGGCCGGGACCGTCGGGGGTGTCGAGGACGCGAGGTCCTCGCACCGAAGGAGGAGTCATGAAGAAGCGACTCACCAGCGTCGTCGTCGCCGGCGCGCTCACGCTCGGCGGGCTCGGGGCGGGCCTGGTGGCCCTGCCCGTCCTCGCGTCGGCGGCGACCGTCGACGCGACCGAGGAGGGCACCGTCGCTGAGGCGGTCGGCGACCGGCTCAGTAAGATCCGCGACGCCTTGGACGGTCTGGTGTCCGACGGCACGATCGACGAGGCACAGGCCGACGCGGTCGCCGAGACGCTCGACGAGGCCCTGCCCCAGCGGGGGTCCGGCGGTCCGGGCGGGCACGCCGGGCACGGCGGTCACGAGGGCCGCGGCGTCGGCCTGGCCCTGGACGAGGCGGCAGGCCTGCTGGGGATCACGGCCGACGAGCTGCTCGTCGAGCTGCGGGAGGGCCAGTCCCTCACCGCGGTCGCCGAGGCTCAGGGCGTCGAGGTCGACACTCTCGTCGACGGCCTCGTCACGGCCGCCGAGGAGCGCATCGCCGAGCGCGTCGCGGACGGCGACATCACCCAGGAGGAGGCCGACGAGCGCCTGACCGAGGTCGAGGAGCGTGTCACCGCGCTCGTCGAGCAGGAGGACCTGCCGCTCCGTGGCGGCCACCGCTCCGGCGGGGAGAACCGCGGTGCTGATGCGCGGGACGGCACCACTGCCGAGTCCACCGGTCTCGCCACCTGAGTGAACGGCTCGCACGACGAGACCGGGCCGAGCAGCCTCGGCCCGGTCTCGTCACGCGTCCACCCGCGGGCAGGCCGACTGGAATTGCGGAACGAATGTCAGGCACGTACGTGACAGATGGTGTCCGCCCCGGTAGTCCTCGGTTGCGAGTCCCTTGACGTCGCGGACGCGACCGGCTTGGGCGTCCCGCGCCGGCCGCGTCCGCGAGGCGCTCAGGTCCGGGGGGCGACCGGGATCATGACCTCGGTCACGTTGGCGGCCGAGGCGACATCGTCCCACTCCAGGGAGATCTCCGCCGCGCCCCCCGTGACCCCCAGCCCGTTGGCCTCGATCCAGGCCGTGATGGCCGCATAGGCGGCGGGCATCCCGGTCATCGAGCCCGTGTGGATCGTGGACGCGACCTCGGCCGACGGCCGGTCGACCACCCGGACCCGCTCGTCACCGTCCCAGCCGGGGGCGATGGGCAGGCCGGCGTGGACGACCAGCCCGTCCTCGGTCGACGTGTCGTACAGGCTCCACGCGGGCCCGACCGGGCGGACTCCCGCGGCGCCGAGGCGACCCATCAGCTCGCCGAACAGCCGCCCGAAGACGGCCCCGTAGTCGGCGGTGGACGGGTCGCAGGGACCGAGGGACTCCCCGATCATGGCGAGGCGCACGGTGGGGGAGGTCTTGCGGACGACGTCGTAGGCGGTGCCGGTCGTGGTGGACGTGGTGTCGGTCATGGTCATCTCCTCCATCAGCCGGAGACTCGCCCCGATGCGGGCGATCCGGGCGTCCGCCGCGTCCCGGGCCCGTTCGGCCTCGGCCTGGAGCGCGTGGAGCATGGCCGCCATCCGGTCGCTGCCGGGCGGTTCGCCCAGCAGTCCCCGGATCTGGTCGAGCGTGAACCCGAGCGCCTGGAACGAGCGGACCCGGTGCGCGACGACGAGCTGGGCGGCCGCGTAGCGGCGGTACCCCGTGCGCGGGTCGACGTCCGCGGGGTGCAGGACACCCTCGCGGTCCCAGAAGCGGAGCGCCCGCACGGACACCCCCGCGAAGGTGGCGAAGTCTCCGATGGTCAACATGGCGTCTCGATCGTCGGTGCCTGACGCCGGGGGAGAGTCAAGCGGCCGGCCGGGACTCCCACGACACCTCGCCGGGAAGGCCGGTGAAGCGGGCGAAGTCATGGACGGCGACCTCCGCGACCGCGCGTTCCCGGACGGTGAGGTCGGCGAGCGGGAGGACGGTCATCCGGACCGCCGCGGCGGTCCGCTTGCGCTGCCAGGTGGCGACGACCCGGCCGTCGCGGACGAGAGTCCACCGGAAGACGCCGTTGCCGCCCGGGACGACGGCGGCGAGCGTCGGCTTGTCGGCCATGAGGGACCGGTCCTTGTAGCCGAGCAGGTACTCGTCGAACCCGCTCAAGGCGTCGACGTGCCCGGTGGTCGCCGGGGTCGCCAGGGCGGCGTCGAGGACCGGCGGATGCGCGTACATCTCCTTCCCGTCCACGCGGACGGCCGTGACGGCGTCACCGGCGAGCGCGAGCGCCTCCTTGGCGTCGGCGGCGGGCATCCCGGTCCAGCCGGCGAAGTCCTGCCGGGTGGCGGGACCGTGACTGCGGACGAAGCGGGTGGCTAGCGTGGCCAGCGCCTCGTCGCGGTCCAGCTGGTGCTGGTCGGGCGCCCACTCGTCGAGGCGGACGAACGTCTGCTCCGTGCCACGGTGGGGGCCGATGCACGTGACGCCCTGCTGGCTGGCATACCAGAGCAGGTGGTACGCCCGCTGGCCGGCACCGTCGATGCCCGCGGCGGTGAGCGCATCGACGCACTCGGCCCGGGTCATCCGCCGGCCGCCGGTGAGTGCGTCCCCGAGAACCTGGGTGGCCCGGTCGGCATCGGCCTCGGACAGGCCGAGGAACTCGCGCCGGGCGGCGGCCCCGGCGAGGGCCCGGACGCCGGTCAGCTCGAGCATCCAGCGGGCGTCGCGGGGCGGGACCAGGTGGATCGTGCCGCGCATCGGCCACGTGCGCAGGACCTCCCCGCGTTCGACGGCGGCCTCGATGTCGGCGCGGGTCGACCCGGGCACGCGACGGCCGAGCGACCACAGCCCGCTGCCGTGGTCCTGGGCCTGCATGGCGCCGAACCACTCGACCACGTCGCCCGCGGTGGTGCGGGCGAGATCGTCGGTGCGGGCGGACTCGTCCGTGCGGGCGGGCTCGTCGCGCAGCAGCAGCGAGTGCATCCGCACCCGCAGCGCGTCCGCAGGGCTCAGCTCGACCGCACTCATGGTTCCAGCCTGCCCGACAGGCCCCCGACTCGCCCGCACCGGCGATGATCCAACAGAGTGGGCAGCCATGCATGATCGCTGGACTTTCGATCATGCATGGCTGCCCACTCTGATGGATCACCGCCGGGGAACCAGCGTGTCGAGCTGACGCAGCCACGCACCCGGTCGCGAGAACGCCCAGTTGTCGATCTGGAGCACGTGCCACCCCAGGGATCGGACCTCGTTGAGTCGCCGGAGATCCCCACTGTGCTGGTCGCGCTCGCGATGGACGGCGCCGTCGTACTCCAGACCTACCCGGCGCAGGCCCCAGCCGAGATCCAGATGCGCCACGGGGTGGCCCCGGCCGTCCGGGACGGGGCACTGCACCTGCGGTTCCGGGAAGCCGAACCTCACGACCATCAGCCGCAGCTGGGTCTCGCGCGGCGAGTCGACGCCGTCGCGGGCCGCGCGGATCACGGCTCGCGCCCGCGTGAGCCCTCGCAGCCCGACGGCGCTGATCAGTGCTCCCCGCGCCTGCGCCGCCGGGAGAGCGGTGGCGCGCAGCAGGCCGTCCACCCACACGACGCCCCCCACGTAGCCCGCGTGACCGGTTCCGATGCCGCGGGCGAGGTCCACCGCCGTCCGGGCGGGCGAGGTGCTGAGCCCCCAGGGGGTCTCGACGATCTCGGCGGGGGTCAGGTCCGCACGGTGGCGGGCGATGACGGCGGCGTCCCGACCGGTGCCGCCGCGTCCCGTCGAGAGGTGGACTGGCCCATCCGGGTCGGCAAGCCGGCACCCGAGGGCCCACGCTGCGCTCGGCCCGCACAGCACCTCGCCGGCGCCCGCCTCCCGCACCGCCGAGATCATCGTCCCGTGGTCGACGGTCAGGTCGGCTGCCTGGTAGACGCTGTGCAGCAGCCGCCGGTACGACGGTCCGACCAGCGTGCCGCGCCCGACGACGCCCGCCGCCCGTGTCACGTGGAACGGTCCGGTCGCCAGCTCGGGCGGGACAGGACGCCGGGCCACCCCGCCACGGTGCTCGCCCGCGACCTGCCCGCCCGGTGCCCGCCCCCGCAGCTGTGGACCGGCGTGCGCCCCGCACCCTGTGGACAGCCCGCCCGCCCGGTGCGCACGATCAACCTTTGGCCACCTGGGGCGACGTCCGTCGGCTCGCCGTCTCGATGTCCGGTGTCCGGTGTCACGAAGGTGCCTTCCCACGGCGGCTGCCCCGCGTGGAAGGTCGGCGGCAGGCTGTTCGTGTGGGGACGGCCTCTCCGCCGGCGCGACCGCCCACGGCCGACGCTCCGCTACCGGTCGAGGGGGAACATCCGGCCGGTGACCGATGTGACGTGGACGGCGAGGACGTGTGGCTTGACCGAGCGCCAGCGTGGTCGCGGCCCCCGGATGGCCAGGTGGGCCAGTTCGGCGGCGTCGCGGATGTCCTCGGCCACGCCCTTGGCCACCACGCTCCAGGCGTGTTCGCCGTCCTGTCGGGTGTCCGTGCCGTCGATCTCGAAGGCGACGTCCCGGCCGTCGGCTGCGAAGAGTTTCGTACCGGCCGCGGTCCGGATGAGGAGGCGGTCCCCGTCGACGGCGTAGTCGACCGGGAAGATCTCGGGCCCGTCGTCGATGACGACGGCCAGCCGCCCCAGGTCGTTCGCGCGCAGGAACTCCCAGCAGCGACTCGTGTCGAGGTCGACCATGTCGTCGGGCAGCGCGCCAGCCATTCACACACGGTGCAGGCGCCGTAACCGTCGTGCGAGGACCAAAGGGCCTGGATCGGGTCCTGCCACCCGATGGCAATGAGAGGGTGGCCTCTTGACCACCACGTCCATCGCGAGGCAGCTGGCCGTTGCCGGGTGCGTGCACGCCGCGGAGGAGGCAGCGCTCCTGGTCGGCGCCGCGAGGACGGCGGACGAGCTGCGGACGATGATCGCCCGCCGGGTGGCCGGCGAGCCGCTGGAGCACGTGGTCGGCTGGGCGGACTTCCACGGTCTGCGGCTCGCCGTCGACCGGGGGGTCTTCGTGCCGCGGGCCGGGAGTGCGCTCCTCGTCCGGGAGGCCGGGTCCCTGGTCCGATGCCTCACCGGTCCGGCCGGGACAGCGGTGGTCGTCGACCTGTGCTGCGGCAGCGGCGCGATCGGGGCCGCGCTCGTCGCCGAGCTGCCCCAGGTCCGCCTGCACGCCGTCGACATCGACGCCAGGGCGGTGGCCTGCGCCCGGCGGAACCTCTCGCCGTTCGGCGCTGCCGTCCACCAGGGAAACCTGTTCCGGGCCCTGCCCCGTCGGCTGCGTCGCCGGATCGACCTCGTGGTGGCCAGCCCGCCGTACGTCCCGACCGAGGAGATCCGGTTGTTGTCGTCGGAGGCCCGCGAGTTCGAGCCGCCGGTTGCGCTCGACGGCGGGTCGCGCGGCCTCGCCGTGGTCGAGCAGATCGCCCGCGGCGCGACGCAGTGGCTGTCCCCCGGCGGGTTCCTCGCGGTCGAGGTCGCAGACCGGCAGGTCGACCGCACCGAGCTGCTGCTTGACCGCCTCGGCTTCGCCACCCGGGCGGTGACGTCCGAGGCGCACGGGTCCACGGTCGTCACCGGTCACTGTGAGCACCGGCAGTCCCACGCCCGCGACCCCGGTCCTGCGGAGGCGGCCGGAGCGCCTCGTCGACGAGTACTCGGCAGCGCTCGGCGGACAGCCGCGGAGCGAGCTCCAGCCAGGCGTTGACCTGGCCCTTGTAGTGCCGGCCCGTGCCGTCCGCGACCGGTTCCCGGACCCGGGGCGGGTCGAGTCTGACGACGATCGCGCCCTTGCTCGTCATGGCACGGACGCCACCGCCGAGGACCAGATCTGCCCCGAGCGTTGCGAGCCACTCCCGGCCGGAGCGCCGCCCGCGCGGCGACCGCCTCGAACACCTCGACCGGGGATGTCATCCCGTCACGGGGGCGAATCCGGCGAACAGCCAGTCCAGGCTTCGCTCGAAGTTCCGGCGGAGTTCTGGCGCGGTGATGAGCCCCGGACCTGCACCGTCCGGTCGGGCAGCGAAGGCTGCGAAGCCGACGGTGTTGAGGATGAGGACGCGCATCGCCTCTGCGGCCGCCGTCTCGTCGAGCCCGGCGGTGCCCAGAGCGCCCATGGTCACCACGCCCAGCCGTCGGGCATAGACGCCCCGCGCACCTTGTCGATCGAGGTAGGCCGGCATCAGACCGGGATGCGCCAGGAGCACGTCATAGCTGTCGAGCATGATCGAACGGACCGCGCCGAGCGGGTCCCCGGCGACGGACTCGTCGCTCGGCAGCGGGACCTCCCCGAGCACGCCGTCGAGCACGGCGTCGAGCAGCCCGTCCTTGCCCGGCACGTGGCTGTACAGCGCGTTGGGCGCCACCCCGAGCCGTCGTGCCACGGCACGCATGCTCAGCGATGCGAGGCCGCCCTCGCGCAGCACCGCCAGCGCGGCGTCGAGGACCTGTTGGGCGTCCAGTCCAGCCCGCTGCCCCGGAGTCCGCTGCGTTGACACGACCCAATTGTACATCGTACAGTTATTGGACGACGTACAACTCACGGGAGACCTCCATGCTCGACATCGCCCTGTTCCCCTCCGCCCTCGGCGTCCGCACCGGTGTCGACGACGCAGCGACCCGGCTGCGCCGGGCCGGTCACGACGTCCACGTCATCGACCAGTACGACGGGGAGTCCTTCGACGACTACGAGACGGCCCGTCAGCACGTCGAGTCGATCGGCTTCCCTGCGCTCCTGCAGTCCGCCCTCGACGCGACCTCGACCATGCCCGACGGCTTCGTGGTCGCCGGGTTCTCCAACGGCGCGGGGATGGCCGAACACGTCGCGCTCCACCGGCCCGTCGCAGGCGTGGTGCTGCTCTCAGGTGCGCTTCCGCTGCCGTTCCTCGGCGCCCCGGCGTGGCCGTCGAGCGTGCCGGTCCAGCTCCACTACTCCTCGGCCGACCCCTTCCGTGACCAGGCGTGGGTCGATGGCTTCCTCGCCGTGGCCCGCGCCTCCGGCGCGCCGGTCGAGTTCCACGACTACCCCTCCGGCGGTCATCTGTTCACGGATCCGGGCCTTCCGGAGGAGTACGACGCCGAGTCGGCCGAGCTCCTCTGGAAGCGCGTCGAGTCGTTCCTCGATGGCCTCTCCAGGTCACCCGCAGGAGCCACCGTCCTCACCTGAGGCGGGCGATCGGCCCCCGCCGGCCTCCTGCCCGCAGCGCGCCCAGTCGACGAGTCCCCGGCAGCGGAGCGCCCCGTCCGCGGACCGTAGCTGCGGCCGGGTTACCGGTCGTCGCGAAGCAGGTTGAGCACGAGCCCGCCGTCGAGCGGGGCGAGCGGCTCGCCCGCCCTCGGTCTCGCGCACGGTCGCGCTCCGGTCACCCCGGTGCGGCGCCGCGCAGCACGAGGTCGACGAGCGCCGGGACGTCGACCGGCACCCGATCCTGCGCACCGTCGGTGATCGGTGGGACGAGCATCCGGAACATCGGCGGCGAGGTGAGCACGTCCGCCAGGAGCAGGACGTCGATGTCCGCGTCGAGCTCGCCCCGGGCCGCTCCGGCGCGCAGCTCCGCGACGAGCTGGGCGTGGCGAGGGCCCACGAGCCGTTCGACCGCGCGCCGGGCCACTTCGGGGTACCGCTGCGACTCGGCCGGGGCACGGGCGGCGAACGCAGCGAAGCGGGAGGCGACCCGGCCGATGTCGATGCTCGACAGCAGACTGATCAGACGGTCGCGCAGGGTGGTCCCGCGCGGTTCGGGCAACGTCGCGGGCGCGGTGTCGAGCGCAGCCAGCACGAGCGCCTCCCGGGTCGGCCAGCGGCGGTAGATGCTCTGCCGGCTCACCCGGGCGCGGCGCGCGATGTCGACGACGATGGTCCCGTCCACGCCACGGTCGAGGAAGGACTCCAGCGCGAGCGGGAGCACCGATTCGTCGATGCGGTCCTCGCGGTGCCGGGGCACGATCCTGTCAACTCCCTGTGTATCGAGACAACACTGTTGCGGAATCGGAACACCCGCGGTCACAGTCGTTCGCGTACAGCAGTGTCTCGGAAATCGTGGAGGGGTGCCGCGGGTGCCTCGGAACGGAGGACGACATGGACCACAGGATGACCCGGCTGGGACGTCGGACGAGGACGGTCGCAATGGTCGTCGCCGGGGGGGCCGGTGCCGCGGCCCTGGTCGTCGGGGGTGCCGCCGTTGGCTCGGTCGTCACTCCGGTCACCGGGGCGGCCGCGTCGTCGGTCAGCGAGGACACCGGCCCCGGCGAGGCGCGACGCGACGGCGGGACCCGGTGCAGCACCGCGATGGAGGAGCGGAACCTCCGGGCCTTCGAGGCCTACCTCGACGCGCTGTTGTCTGGCGATGCCGAGACGGCACTGGCGTACTACTCGCCCGACGCGGTCGTCGAGGTCCACGGCAGCGTGCCGTACGAGGGGACGTACTCGGTCGTGGACGGCGAGTACGGCGCCCTGCAGCAGCAGTACTGGGCGCTGCCGGACGAGGATGCGGCGGTGCCGGAGCCGGAGCTGTGGGCCGACTGCGACCAGGTGATCCTGCGCGGTCCGTTCGAGCGCACCGCGGTGTCAACGGGCGAGCAGGTGGACACCACCGTCGTCGAGTTCTTCACCTTCGACCCGGCCGGGCGGATCGTTCGCGACGACTTCTACTTCACCGACACCGCGGCCGTGAACGACGCGCTGACCCCCTGAGGTCCGGTCCCTACTCGACAAGGGGCACTGTCTCACCAGTTGTGCGAGGACCTGTCGGCGTGGCGGCGACGAACCGAGCGATCAGGGGGGCGAGGGCCGCCGACTGGTCGTCGGGGAAGAAGTGCCGGCCACGCAGGCGGTGGAAGGG
Organism: Kineosporiaceae bacterium; assembly: GCA_050329415.1. Taxonomy (GTDB): domain Bacteria; phylum Actinomycetota; class Actinomycetes; order Actinomycetales; family JBBAYJ01; genus JANNOG01. Next base: position 38,038 of record JBHJOS010000031.1, on the reverse strand, counting down.
GGAGTCGGCCCGCAGGGCGCGTGCGATGGCGCCCTCGGTGGCGAGGGTGAGAGCCGGGTCGTCGACCCCCCAGACCACCTGCACCGGCCGCCGGTCGTCCCGGACGACGTCCTGGTACAGCGCCGCCTTCTCGGCGGTGCGTTCGAGCCGGGTCACGATCGCGCGGAAGGCCCGGCCGTCGTCGTCCCGTCGCATCAGCGCCTCGTAGGCGGCGATCTCGGCCACGGGCAGGCGGTCCCGGAAGGCGATGCGCCGCAGGAACTCCCGGAAGACCGGCCCGCGCGTGACGGCTTGCCAGGCGGGACCGGCGACCGGGTGGGCGAACGGTGCCATGAACCAGGGCCGCCGGAAGACGTCAACGGCGATCATCGTGTTGAGGACGGTCAGCGACCGCACCCGGTCCGGGTGCGCGGCGGCCCACTCCAAACCCACCGGCCCGCCCCAGTCGTGGACGACCAGGTGGGCGTCGCCGACTCCCAGGACGTCGAGGGCCTCGCCGAGCCAATGACCCATCGCGGTGTAGGTGTACGGGAAGTCCGCCGGTGCCGGGCGGTCCGCGAGTCCCTGACCGGGCAGGTCGGGCGCGACCGCCCGCAGGCCCCGGGCGGCGAGCGCGGGTACCACCTTGCGGAAGAGCCACGAGGACGCCGGGACCCCGTGCACGAGGACCACGGTCTCGCCCGCCCCCTCGTCCAGGGCGAACGACCCCAGGCCGCCCGCGGTGACGCGCCGACCCCGCCGCTCGTGGTCGGCGAGGAGGGCGGCAACGGCGTCCCGGGAGGTCGTCACCGTCCGATCATCCCCCCGCAGGAGGTGACCGGATGTTCCGGCGCCCGGACGACGCCGCCGCCGACCCGAGGTCGACGACGGCGCCGTCCGGGGGCGGAGTCCCCTGTCAGGCGACGCGGGTGACGACCACCTGAGCGACCGGACCCTGCCACCCGTGCGGCTCGGGCTGCAGGCCGTCCTCGGTCGCCTCGGTCACGTTCGGGTGCTTGGTGATGACGCCGTCCTCGGCGAGGGCCGGGTTGCTCGCGCCGGTGCCGGGCGAGCCGGTGACCCCGACGAGTCCCTGGCACGGGGGCACGATGTCCCCGAACCGCTGGCTGTTGACCTCGCTGCCGGCGTCGTAGGCCTCGGTGTACTCGACGACGGAGCGGCCGACGCGGTTCGGCAGCCGGACCGAGTCCACGCCGGTGAAGCCGTCGTTCGAGCAGATGATCATGGATACCCAGCTGAGCCGGTTCGCCCGCGCATCGGCGGTGATCTCGAAGGACGTGAAGTTCCGGAACTCGGCGGGGACCCCGTCGGCTGTGACGTTCGAGAGCACGGGCGCCGAGCCCACGTGGACGTCGGCGACCCTGGGGTTCCCGGCGAGGGCCTCCTCGAGGAACGAGGTGTCCCCGTTCTCGGCGATCTCCACCACGCCCTCGTCCGCGGGGCTCCCGACCTCGAAGACGTCGACCCGGCGCTGGTGCGTCGCGACGACGGGCGGGGTGAACGGCTGTCCGTCGGTGAGGTTGAGGATGGTCACCCGGTAGACGCGGTCGGTTCCGGCGTGCCAGCCGTCGTCGGCGACGGCGGCCGGAGCCCCGGTGACGGCTGTGACGGCGGTGACGGCGGCGGCGGCGACGCCGACTCCGGCGAGCATGGTGCGTCGGGGGCGAGACATGAGGTGCATGGGCCTTCCTTCCGATTGAGGGCGGCCTGCAGGCGGAGCGCGCAAGGTTCAACCTAGGAGCGCTTGATCTCTCAAGCCATGACCGACATCTGACGTACCGGTGACCAACCGGTGACGTCCCGTACGCCCGGCCGGAACGGCGCAGGCCCCGGTCACGCCGCCCCACGCTGGGGCGGCGTGACCGGGGCCGCGTCGTCCCGGTTCCGAAATCGGTACCGGTCAGCCCTGCTGCCACACGGCCGCGTACCGCGGGCCGGACCCGCCGTCGTACCCGGTCACGACATGGGTCCGGAAACCGTCGGCGGTCGCGTCCTGCCAGGCGGCCTGGTACTCGGCGGACGTGAGGCCGTGATGGGCGATGACGGACCACGGCTGCGTGGCGAAGATGGCCGCGATCCGCGGGGTGCCGTCCTCGGCGGTGTACCCGTCGAGGTGGACGGGCACCTGGCCGGCAGCGAGCTGGTCGTCGAACGCCGCCTGGTACTGGGCGGGGGTCAGCCCGGACCTCATGAGGAAGCTGCCCGCGCCGCCGGCCTCGTAGACCGCGGTGTAGCGGGGGGTGCCGCCGACCGTGACGACCGAGACCGAGACCGGCCGCAGCCCGTCGGCAGTCAGATCGTCGAAGCGGTCCTGGTGCTCGGCCGCCGTGAGCCCGTGGTACGCCGCGAACTCCGGGCCGGCCTCACGGGCGAAGACGCCGGCGTAGCGGACGCTGCGGCCGGACAGGTAGCTGTCGACCTGGCTCGGTCGGAAGCCGCGGGCCGTGAGGTCGTCGAACAGCGTCTGGTACTGGCTTGAGGTCAGGCCGTGGAATGCACGCCAGCCGGTGCCCTCGGCCGGGGAGAACAGCGCGTTGAACCGGACCGTGCCGGCGACGTCGAAGGCGTCGACCCGGTCCACCTGGTACCCGGCGCCGACCATCTGGTCGACGGTGCACTGGTACGACCCCGCCGGGATGCCGTGCCGGGCGACCTGCGCGGAGCCGGGGGTCGCGGCCGGCAGCGTGCAGCCCTGCCAGAGGTCGTAGTGCCCGGGGATCTCCGCGTCGCGGACGAGTTCGACGATGGCGTCGGTGACGCTGGTGAGAGGGGCGTCGCTGTCGTTGATGTTGGTCTGGAGCGCGATCGCGATGCCGTCGTTCGTGACCGTCACGCGCGACGTCCCGCCGTTGACGCGTCCGCTGTGGCGCAGGGTGCCGCCGGAGCCCCAGCCCATGGCGTCGAGCTCGGCGTCGGTGTGGTCCTCCGACAGGCTCACCATGAGCTCGACGGCGTCCCGCGTCGAGCCCCGGTAGCCACCGGGGCCGACCCCGAGGGTGTTGACGATGGTGTCGGCGTACGGGACGGGGTCGCCGTCACCGTCGCGTCGGTGCGGGATCACGGTCGTGGCAGTGACGGGGCCGAACGTCCACTCAATCTCGGGCGAGAGGCCACGCGGGGCGAGGATCGTCGAATCGGCGTAGTCCCGGAAGGTGAGCCCGGTCAGCGTCTCCACCACCATCGACAGGACCCCGTATCCCTGATTGGCATAAGGGTTGCCGGCGTAGGTGCTGGGGTCGCCCGGCTCGTACAACAGACCCCGGGTCCGCAGGAAGTGGCTGTGGAACTGCGCGTACGTGAGGTCCTCCTCGTCGATGCCGAACATCTCGGCTGCTGCCTCGCCGTCGCCGCTGCTCCTGAACCCGGACCGGTGGTCGATCAGGTGCGCCACGGTGATGTCGTAGTACCAGTCCAGCGGAGTGCCCGTGGCCTCGGCACCTGCCTCGATGTCGTCATCGAAGGCCGACCCGAAGACGCTGCCCGGTCCGTAGACCCGCAGCGTGGCGGGGTCGAGCCCGGCGTCGGTCACGGCGGTCCAGGCCGCCGGCCCGGTGACGAGCGGCTTGGTGTTGGACCCGAACTTGCTGCGCATGTCCTCACCGAAGGGGATCCCCTCCTCGACGTCGGCGTAGCCGTAGCCGCGCGAGACGACGAGACGGTCGTCCTTGCTGACCGAGACGCCGACTCCGGGCAGGTTGTGATCCTCGATGAGCTCCTCGACCAGGTCGTCGATCTCGTCGGAGATCTCGTGCCAGGCATGACCGTTCGGTGGCGGTTCGGCGGCGGCGGGAGCTGCGGTGAGCGGGACCAGTAGTCCGCCGAGGGTGACGGCAGCGGTTCCAGCTCGCACTGCGACGCCGAGGCGGCCTCGGCGTCGCGCGGTGCGGGGCGGGGCGATGGTGGGGGGCATGTGTCCTCCTCGGTTCGGTCGCCGCGGTCCGGCGACACCGAGGAGACGAGCTGACAGGGGCCTCCCTGACACTTCTGCCCGGTGGCGGACTCCGACCGGTCATGGCGGGTCGCCCCATCCCCCGAATGTCGGCTCCCCCTCGACTTGACGCGCGCCCTCCGCGACTGTGCGATGCAGGTCGGCGGCTCCGGTGGATCCTCGGCCGGGCGTCGGATCGAGGAGGGGGTCGTGGCTGCGAAGAAGGGGTCGCCGACCCGCCGTTCCCGGTCGGCGGACCTGCCGCGGGATGTCGGAGCGGTCGACGTGCCCGAGGAACGGCGGACCACCACCGAGGTTCTCCGGAGCGAGGCGCGCCTGCGGACTGTCATCGACGCCATCGACGAGGGGTACTGCCTCTGCGAGATGATCATCGACGACGACGGAGCCGCGGTGGACTACCGGTTCCTCGAGGTCAATCCGCTGTTCGAGGAGATGACCGGACTGACCGCGCCGGTGGGCCGGACCGCACGCGACCTGGTCCCCGGCCTGGAGGGGGTTTGGGTCGAGACCTACGCCCGGGTCGGTCTGGGCCGGGAGACCCTGCGGTTCGAACAGGGCTCGGCCGTCATGGGCCGCTGGTTCGACGTCTTCGCCGTTCCGGTCGATCCCCCCGGCCACTTCGCGCTGGTGTTCAAGGACGTCACCGCCCGGCGCGACGCCGAGGCGGCCCTCGTCCGCAGTGAGCGGCGGTTCCGGGCGCTGGCCGATCAGCTGCCGGTCCTGGTCTGGCAGCAGGACGCCACCGGCCGCCAGGAGTGGGTGAACCAGACCTTCTGCGACTACTTCGGTGTCGACCGGGACCGGTTGCCCGCGGACGTCTGGTCGGCGCTCGTGCACCCGGACGACGGTCCGGCACACGCCGCGGATTTCGCGGACGCGGTCGCCGAGCGCCGATCCTTCCACGGCGAGATGCGGGTTCGGCGCGGCGACGGCACCTGGCGCTGGCTGGAGTCCTGGGCGGAACCGCAGGTGACGGAGGACGGCGGGTACGCGGGGCACCTGGGGACGAGCGTCGACACCACGGACCGTCGGCTGGCCGAGGAGGCGGTGCGCGAGAACCATCGGTTCATCAGCGAGCTCACCGGGCTGGTACCGGGGGTCCTCTACGTCTACGACCTCGACGAGGCCCGTAACGTCTTCGTCAACCGGCCGACCGGTGAGCTGCTCGGCTACCCCCCCGACGAGATCCTGGATCTGGGAGCCGACTTCCTGGCTCAGGTTCTCCACCCCGACGACGCCGCCGCCTTCGAGCGCCACCTCGACGGGCTGCGGGACCTCGTCGATGGCGTCACGTCGCAGGTGGAGTACCGGTTCCGGCACTGGGACGGCACCTGGCGGTGGTTCAACAGCCGGGACCTCGTCCTGCGACGCGATACGGCCGGTCGAGCACGCCAGGTCCTCGGCCTGGCCAGTGACATCACGGAACGTAAGCGGGTCGAGGCGGAGCTGCTGCGGGGGGCGGCGGTCGACGCCTACCGGGCCCGGCTGGCCGACGGCCTCCGGTCGGAGCGGGATCCCCGGGACGCCGTCGCCTTCGCCGCCCGTCAGCTGCAGGACCACCTGCAGGCAACCGAGGTCCGCTACCTCGAGACGAACGACCTGTCAGGTGACCTGGGAGCTCTCGGCGGTCCACCCGACGACCCGGACGGTCCGCTCGTCGTGGCCCCGGTCCGTCAGGACGGCCGTGTGGTGGCCGGAATGGTGGTTCGCGGCCGACCTCACCGGGAGTGGGCCCCCTCGGAGGTCACGCTGGTCACCGAGACCGCCGAGCGGACGTGGGCGGAGGTGCAACGACTACTCGCCGAGGACGCCCTGCGGGCCCGGCAGCGGCAGAGCGAGATCATCGCTGACCTGGTGAGCGCCCTGGAGGGTCGGCGCGGCGACGCGGACCAGCTGCGTTCCCTCGTCGAGACCCTGGTGGGGCGGTGGTGCGACTACGCGACCGTCGAGGCACCCGGACGGGCCGACGGCCTCCTGGCCGCCGGCTGTGCGGATCCGGGTCTGGTGGGCGTGCTGACCGAGTTGCGCACCCGCCACCGGCTGGGACCGGACGACGCCAACAGGATGGATCGGGCGGCCGACGGCGAGGCGCAGGTCGTCCACGACGCCACGTGCGCGGTCGGCGAGGAGTACGTGACGGACGACGAGACGCGCGGCCTCCTGGCACGGCTGGCGCCCCGCTCCCACATGGCCGTTCCGCTCCGGCTCCCCGACGGGACCAAGGCGGCGATCATGGTGGGGGTGCGCGATCCGTCGCCCACCCGTTTCGACGCCGACGACCTGGCCTCCCTCCAGGAGATCGTGGAACGCGCCGAGCAGGCGATGGTGACCGCTCACCTGCACGAGCAGGAGCACACCGTCGCGCTGCGCCTCCAGCGGTCCCTTCTGCCGGACCGGCTCGTCGCGCATCCGCGGCTCGACATCGAGGCCCGGTACCAGGCCGGCAGCGAGTTCCTCGAAGTCGGCGGGGACTGGTACGACACCTTCGCTTGGTCGCACGACCAGGTCGGCGTGGTGGTCGGTGACGTGGTCGGACACAGCATGGACTCGGCCGCGGCGATGGGCAGGCTGCGGGCCGCGTGCGCGGCCCTCGCCGAGCGCGTGCCACCGAGTCCTGCCCCTCTGCTCGACGCCCTGCAGTCGGTCGCCCGTGGCCGCGACGGAGCCCCGTTCGTCACAGCCGCCTGCGTCGTCGTCGACACGGTCACCGGGCGGTTGACGCACTCGTCGGCGGGGCACCCCCCGGTGCTGCTGATCCGACCGGGGCAGGAGCCGACGTATCTCATGACGGCGCGGACGCGTCCGATGTGTGAGCCCTATCCCGGGGACGACGGTCGGGCGCGCGCGGAGGCCGCCGTCGACGTGCCTCCGGGTTCGCTGGTCGTCCTCTACTCCGACGGGCTGGTCGAGCGTCGCGACGAGCCGCTGTCCTCCGGCATGCGACGCCTCGCCCGGCTCGCGGACGAGCACCGGGACCTCCCGGTGCCGGACTTGACGGACGCCCTGCTCGACGGGATGGCGACCCACGGCAGCACGGACGACGACATCGTCCTCGTCTGTCTGCGCTACCTCGATCGTCCAGGAGCGTCGGTGCCACACCACCGGTGAACGCGGGTGCACGGTCCGGGGAGGGCGCGCCGAGCACTGTTGACAGTGCCGTTCGGACCCGTACGATCAACCTCCGATCCTGTCCGCGGACGACGACGTCCGCGTCCGCCGCTCGATGGCGAGCGGTGCACCTCGGGAGGGCCAGATGGCTGACCGCATGACCTCCGCGACCCCGGGCCGCCCGTCCGGCGACGGTGACCCGCCCGGCGCTCTCGGCGACGAGCGGCACCGGCTGGCCCGCAACCGCATCGGGGTCGCCGGCATCGTGTTCTTCGTCGTCGCCGCGGCCGCCCCGCTGGTCGGCATGACCGGTGCCGTGCCGGTGGCGATCGGGCTCGGCAACGGGGCCGGTGCGCCGGGCGCCTACCTCGTCGTCGGCATCGTCCTGCTGGTGTTCAGCGTCGGCTACGCGGCGATGAGCCACCACGTGACCAACACCGGCGCGTTCTTCGCCTATGTGGGCCGGGGCCTCGGGCTCACCACCGGGGTGGGATCCGCGTTCGTCAGCCTGCTCGCCTACGTGACGATCCAGCTCGCGGTCTTCGGGTTCTTCGGCGGGGTCGTGGGTGCCCAGGCCGCCGCGCAGCTGGGCCTCGACCTCCCCTGGTACGTGTGGGTGCTCGTCGCCTGGCTGCTCGTGCTGGGGCTCTCGCTGCTCAAGGTCGACGTGGGCGCCAGGCTGCTGGGGGTCCTGCTCACCCTGGAGCTGCTGGCCCTGCTCCTGGTCGGGATCGCCGTCGTGGTCCGGGGCGGCGGCCCCGGGGGCCTCGATCTCGCCGCGTCGTTCAGCCCCGAGGCGGTGTTTGCGGGCGGCTTCGCGGGGTCCGCGGGCATCGCGCTCGCCTTCGCGTTCGCCTCGTTCATCGGGTTCGAGGCGACAGCCATCTACGGCGAGGAGTCCCGGGACCCGAAGCGGACCGTGCCGCTCGCGACCTACATCTCGGTCGGGCTCATCACCGTGCTCTTCGCCCTCGTCTCGTTCGCCATGGTGAGCGCGCTGGGGGCCGACCGGGCGGTCGACGAGGTGTTCGCCCGGTCCGGCGACCTGCTCCAGGACCCGGCGGCGGTGCTCTTCTCGGTGGCCGAGGAGTACGTCGGAGGGTGGCTGGCCGACGTGATGGCCTGGCTGGTCGTGACGAGCCTGTTCGCCGGCCTGCTCGCGTTCCAGAACTCCGCGGCCCGCTACGTCTTCTCGATGGCGCGCGCCGGGGTGCTCCCGGGTCCGCTGAGCCGGGTCAACGGCCGCGGCGCCCCGGGCGCGGCCTCGGTCGCCGTCTCGGTCGTCACCGGCGTGGTGGTGCTGTGGTTCCTGATCCGCGGGCTCGACCCGGTGGCCAACTTGTTCTTCTGGATGAGCGCGCTCGCCGTGCTGTCGATCGTGCTCGTCGAGGTCCTGGTCTCGGTCGCCGTCATCGCGTTCTTCCGGCGGCACCCCGCCCGGGACGCGCGCGCCTGGTCCACCGTCGTGGCGCCCGGCCTGGCGATCCTCGGCATGGCAGCGGGCGCCTACCTGCTGGCGGCGAAGTTCGCCCTGCTGGCGGGCACCGCGGCGGAGGGCAGCGACCCGGTGACCGAGGACTTCGCGCTCAACGCGACGGGATGGTCGCTGGTGCTGCTGCCGTTCGTCGTGTTCGTCGTCGGTCTGGCGGTGGGCCGCCTGCGGCGGCGGGCCGAGCACGAAGAGGCCCTGGCGGACCTCGTGTCGTGACGCCGGACGTGTCACCGTGGCGGTCGTGGGCCGCGCTCCCCTCGTCACGGTCGTCGACGTCACCCTCGACGGCCTGCCCGGTGGCACCCCGCGGCTCGCAGCCGTGCTCGCCGTCCCGCGCGGCGAGGGGCCGTGGCCGGGGGTCGTCATGGTCCACGAGGCCTTCGGCATTGACGGCGCCATGCGCCGGCAGGTGGAGCGCATGGCGTCGGCGGGTTACCTCGTGGTCATGCCGGACCTCTTCACCGCCGGACGGCTGCGATGCCTGATCACGACCATGGCCGCCCTGTCCACCGGGCGCGGCCGGGCCTGGCAGGACATCGAGGCCGCTCGCCGGTCCCTCGTCGCCCGCCCGGACTGCACCGGCTTCGTCGGCGTCCTCGGGTTCGGCCTGGGCGGCGGCCTCGCCCTCGTCGCGGCCTCCCGCGGGTTCGACGTGTCGGCCGTCAACCACGGCCAGCTGCCGCGTGACCTGGATCCCGTCGTGCGCGAGGCGTGCCCGGTGGTCGCCAGCTACGGCGCCCGCGACCGTCTCCACGGCGGCTCGGCCCGGCTGCAGGCCGCGCTGGCCCGCCACGGGATCGTCCACGACGTCCTCGACTACCCCGACGCCGGCCACGGGTTCCACAACGACGCCGAGGTCGGGCCCCGGCCGTTGCGGCCGCTCCTGCGCTGGGTCGCGGGCGCCGGACCCGAGCCCTCCTCGGCCGCCGACTCCTGGCGGCGCACCGAGGCGTTCTTCGCCGAGCATCTGAGCGCGCGGGCATGAGCCGACGACCCGGCGCCGGGGTGATCGCCGTGAAGGCCGCGCACACCGTGGTCTACCTCGGCATCGAGGCCTGCGTCGCGCTGGTCGTGGCCGACGGGATCCGCGGGCGGGGCGGGCGGCGGGCCGCTCTGGCGGGCGCCGTGGTGGCCGTGGAGACCGGCGTCTTCCTCGCCCTGGGCGGGCGGTGCCCGCTCACCGGAGCGGCGCGGCGACTCGGCAACCCCGAGGGCGCCGGCGACATCTACCTGCCGGGATGGTTCGCCCGGAACCTCGCGATGCTCCACGTCCCGGTGGTCGTCCTCGCCCTGCGGCTGCACCTGCCGGCGCTCGTTCGAGCGCGCCCCCTTCCGAACCGGCCCCGGCCCGACCGTTCGAGCGCCCGTCGGCTCAAGGCAGGGCGATGACCTCGACGCGGCGGTTCCTCTCCCGGTCGGCCTCCGTCGTCTCCGGGGCCACCAGGGGAGCGCTCTCGCCGACTCCCACGATCGTGAGGCGATCCTGCGGCACGCCCGCGTGGATCAGGCCGTCGCACACCCTCGAGGCGCGCTGTTCGCTGAGCCGCTGGTTGTAGTCGGCGTCGCCCTCGGTGTCGGTGTGCGTCCGGACCTCGAACCGGGTGCCCGGCGGCGCTGCGGCGATGCGCTCGACCAGAATCGACAGAGTGCCCTGGCTCGCGGGCGTGAGTTCGTCGGACCCGGCCATGAACGTGAGCGGGGGGAGCCCGAACAGCAGGTCGTCGACCGAGCCGGGGGCAACAGAGGGCGGGGCGACCGGAGACGGTGTGGCGGCGGCGGTCTCCTGTGCCGACGCCTCTCGCGGGGGGGCGGCGTCGGCGGCGAGGGCCGTCGCGGCGGCGCCGTCGTCGGCGTCGAGAGCCGGTCGAATCACGAGGGCGTGGACGGCGACGAGCCCCAGCAGTGCGGCGGCCCCCACGACGAGGATGGTTCGGGGTCGCCGGTCGGCGATCCTGGACACGCTGTCAGGGGACACGGGGCTGGGCCTCTCCGTCGTCGTGGAGTGTGCTGTGACGTCCTCGCGCCACTTGGCGGAACCGCTCGAACTCCTCGCCCATGACGATCAGTTCGGCGGTGCGATTGGCAAGATCGACCTGGGCGCGGACCTTCGCCGCCTGGGCGTCGTCGCGCTCCTCGACCAGTCGGGTGATCTCGGCGTCCCGCCCGGCCAGTTCCCGGCGCAGCAGTCCCATGTCGTCGACGAGCCGCGATGCGCGTTCGCGACAGTCGGCGAGCTGTGACGCGAGTCGGTCGTCGGAGGCGGAACCCGCGGCCGGTGACGACCGGTCGGAGCCGCGCCGCCGGAAGAGCACCCACCCCACGACCACCCCGACGGCGGCTGCCGTGACGACGACCACGGCCGACTGGACCAGGTACCACGTCACGGTCGACCCCCATCGCCCGAACAAAGTCGAAGAAGCGGGCTCAGTGTGCTGCCCGTGGACCCGATCGGGCAACAAGTCGGATTCTTGCGATTCGGTGACGTCAACCCGTCGTGCGCGCTGGTCTCACCGGTCGCGACTGGACGTGACGACCACCGGCGTGGTGAGGACCTCGCGGGCCAGCTCGGCGTCGGCGACGAGCGCGGTCACCAGCCCGCCGCAGGCCGCGGCCCGCACCGCCCGGGACTCCTCCCGGCCGACGGCGAGGGCGAGGACCCGGGGCACCAGGCGAAGCTGCGCGGCACTGATCGCCAGACACCGCTCGACGCAGTCCGCACCGATCAGCGTCCCCTCGCCGTCGACGAACGTCGCGGCGACCTCTGCCTGCACTCCCCGGCGCAGCAGTTCCTCGCGCTCGTCGGGGGCCATCGAGTCCCGCAGCCGGGAGCCGGGCGGGTCCCAGGACCCGATCGCCACCACGGCCGTGGTCACCGCGTCGTACAGCGCCAGCACCGCGGCGACGTCCGGCTGGCGGCGCAGGGCAGCGGCGGTGTCGGCGTCGGGCAGCAGCAGCGGCGCGAAGATCGGGTGGGCCGGGCCGCCCGATGCGGCGGCCGTCTTGCGGACGAGCTCGACCGGGGAGTCGGTGAGGTCCGAGCCGACCGTCCCGGTGAGCTGGACCACGGCCACTCCGGGGAGGCGGTCGAGGGACTCGACCATGGCGGTCAGGGTCCGGCCCCACCCCAGCCCGAGGACCTCGTCGGCCGACAGCTCGCGCTGCAACCACCGAGCGCCGGCGGCGCCCACCGCCTCCCGGGCCGCCCCGCCGCCGGCCCGGACGACGACTGCCGCGTCCAGCGCCAGGTGCTCGGCGACCCGAGCCGACAGGTCCTCGTCGACGGGCTCCGGTTCCGGGCCGTCGACCGTGATGGTGACCACCCCCGTGGTGCGTGCCTGGTCCAGCAGGCGGGCCACCTTGAAGCGGGAGACCCCGAGCTCGCGGGCGATGTCGAGCTTCGTCCGGTCCTCCAGGAAGTAGCGGCGGGCAACGTCGGCGAGGAGTTCGCGGGTGGCGGCGGGCACGTCATCACTCACGGTGCGAGCGTGCCCGCTCGCTCACATGAGCGAGCGGGCGGCGCGCGCCGCGTCGCTCAACTGTGACCGGGTGCGGCCGGATCTGACCCGTGCGCCGCCCGCGCTCAACTGTGACCAGAGGGCTGACCCGCGGGCCGACCCCCCTTCCTGCGCGCACCCGAGCGCCGATCCGTCTCGATCGAGCGCGACACTCCCCCGTGCATCGGCCGTCGTCCGGCGAGTGCGACCCTGGGGCCATGGTGATCTCGCCGGGGACCCGTCGGGTGGTGGTCGTCGGGGCCGACGCCGCAGGCATGTCGGCGGCGCACCAGGCGCTGCGAACGGCGCGCCGCCGGGGCACGGAGATCGCCGTCACCGTTCTGGAGGCGGGCCGGCACACCTCGTACTCCGCCTGCGGCATCCCCTACTGGGTGGCGGGCGACGTCGCATCGAGCGAGGACCTCGTCGCCCGGACCGCCGCCGAGCACCGGGCGGCCGGGATCGACCTCCGGCTCGCCACCACGGCGGTCGAACTCGACCTGGCGACCCGGACCGTCGTCAGCGATGCCGGGGACCGGGTGCCGTTCGACGACGTCGTCCTCGCCACCGGTGCGGCGCCGGTCGTGCCCGGCTGGGCGATGGACGACCGTGGGCGGCCGGTGCCCGGGGTGCGCCCGGTCAAGACCCTCGACGACGGTCAGGCCTGGATCGACCTGCTGACGGCAACCGCCCCCGGCCCGCGGCGCGCCGTCGTCGTCGGCGGTGGGTACATCGGGCTGGAGATGGCCGAGGCCTTCGCCCGCCGCGGGCTCGACACCACGATCGTGACCCGCGGCGAGCTGATGTCGAGCCTCGACCCCGACATGGGGGCACGTCTGCGGGAACAGGTCGCGAAGTCAGGTGTGACCGTCCACTGCCAGGACGTCGTCGACGGGCTCGTCACGGGCCCCGGGGGGTCGGTGCGAGCGGTGACCGCCGGCGGGCAGGAGATCCCGGCCGACGTCGTCGCCCTCGGCACGGGCGTTCGCCCCCGGTCGGACCTGGGTGCGGCGGCCGGGCTGCCGCTGGGCCGAGCCGGCGGCTACCTGCCCGACCCGCAGCAGCGGGTGGCCGAGGGCGTGTGGGCGGCCGGGGACTGCGTGGAGCCCGTCACCCGGACCCACGGGACCCGGGTGTTCGTCCCGCTCGGTACCCACGCAGTCAAGCAGGGGCGGGTCGCGGGCACGGTGCTCGCCGGGGGGGAAGCCGCCTTCGGCGGCGTGATCGGCACGGCCGTCACTCGGTTCGTCGTCGGCGGGGTCCACGTCGAGATCGGGCGCACCGGGCCAACCGGGGGACAGCTCGCCGGGCTCGACCTCGAGGTCGCGTCCCTGGTCACCGAGTCGACGACCGCGAGCGGCTACATGCCGGAGGCGGCCCCGATCGCCGTGAAGGTGACCGCTGCTGCCGCGGGCTCGGACCGCGGTCGCCTGCTGGCCGTCCAGATCGTGGGTGGGCCGGGGTCGGCCAAGCGCATCGACACCGCGGCCGCGGCCGTCTGGTTCGGTGCGACCGTGGCCGACGTCGCCGGGATGGACCTGTCGTACGCGCCGCCGTTCTCGCCCACCTGGGACCCGGTCCAGATCGCCTGCCGCCGCCTCGCCGAGCGCCTCTGAACGCGACCCGTTCCCGGTGCGTCATGCCGCCCGGGGGTCGGGCCCCGGGACGCCCGGGCGGCGGCACCTTGCCGCAACCGCGACTGGTTCATCAAGTAGGGCTCGTCATCGGCGTCGTCGAGGCGGCCCTGCTGGCGCCGCCGGGACTGTGGGGCCTCGTCGGCCGGGCCGGTCGGGTGCAGGCTTGCCCCATCAGGTACCGCGTACTCGACACCCGGCGAGGCCGATCGTGAGACGCAGCTTCACCTATGACGCCCTCCCCGGTCGCGTTGTCTTCGGCGCCGGGGCCTCGCGCTCCGCGCTCGCCGCAGAGGTCGAGCGGCTCGGCGCGACCCGGGTCCTCGTCATCGCCGGCGAGGCGGAGGCCGCACTCGCCGACGCGCTCGTCACCCCCCTCGGGGACCGGGTCGCCGGGCGGTTCGACCGGGTCCGCCAGCACGTCCCGGTCGAGATCGCCGAGGCCGCCCGGGCCCGGGCCCGCGACCTCGGCGCGGATCTCCTGCTGAGCATCGGCGGCGGGTCGACGACCGGGACCGCCAAGGCTGTCGCCATGACCACCCGCCTGCCGATCCTCGCCGTCCCGACGACGTACGCCGGGTCGGAGATGACCCCGGTGTGGGGTCTCACGGAGTCGATCCCGGCGGGCACCCGCAAGACGACGGGCACCGACCCGGCCGTCCTACCGGTGGTCGTCGTCTACGACCCCGAGCTCACCCACTCCCTGCCGGTCGATCTCACCGTCGCGAGCGGCCTCAACGCCATGGCCCACTGCGTCGAGGCGTTCTGGGCACCCCGGGCCAACCCGGTGACGGACGCCCTGGCCGCCGAGGGGATCGCGGCACTCGCCCGGGGCCTGCCGCGGCTGCTCGGCGACGGCTCGGACGCCGAGGGCCGCCACGACGCCCTCTACGGCGCGTGGCTGGCCGGTGCCGCGTTCGCCGCCGCCGGGTCCGGGCTGCACCACAAGATCTGCCATGTCCTGGGCGGGGCGTACGACCTGCCGCACGCCCCGACCCACGCCGTGGTCCTGCCCCGGGTCCTCGCCGTCAACGAGCCGGGGGCTCCCGAGGCCGCACAGCGCATCCGCCGCGCCCTGGGGTCGGACGGGGCGCCTGGGTCCGGGGCCGCCGGGCGGCTCCGCGACCTCGAGCGGAGCCTCGGCGCGCCCGCCTCCCTCGCCGAGGTCGGTCTCGCCGTGGCGGACCTGCCGGCCGCGGTGGACCTCGTCACGGCGACGGTCGGCGGCGCGGCACTGCCCGACAACCCCGTCCCGGTCGACCGCGACCTCGTCGACCGGATCCTTCGCAGCGCCTGGGAAGGGAGCCTGCCGTGACCGACCGCAGCCTGAGCACCGGAACCGGGACCGACTCCGACGAGCAGACCCGCCGCGAGGAGGCGCTCGTCGCGCGAGTCCTCGAGGCGTACTCCCACGCGCCGCACGCCCGCGACCGCGAGCTCGCCGCCTCGCTGATCAAGCATCTGCACGCGTTCATCCGGGAGGTGCGCCTCACGGAGGCGGAGTGGGAGGCGGGCATCGGGTTCCTCACCGGCGTCGGGCACATCACGACGGGCACCCGCCAGGAGTTCATCCTCCTGTCCGACACCCTCGGCGCGTCGATGCAGACGGTGACCGTCAACAGCCCGGCGTCCGGCGAGGCCACTGAGGCGACGGTCTTCGGGCCGTTCTTCGTCGAGGGCTCCCCGGAGATCCCGATCGGCGGCGACATGGCACAGGGCGCCAAGGGCACCCCGTGCCACGTGTCGGGCCGGGTCACCGGGACCGACGGCGCCCCGGTCGCGGGCGCCCGGATCGAGGTGTGGGAGTCCGACGAGGACGGTTTCTACGACGTCCAGTACGAGGGTGGGCGGACTCAGGGGCGGGCGCACCTGTTCAGCGCCGCCGACGGGACCTACGCGTTCTGGGGCGTGACTCCGTCGGCGTACCCGATCCCGCACGACGGGCCGGTCGGGCGGATGCTCGAACGTCTGAGGCGCCATCCCTTCCGGCCTGCGCACCTGCACTTCAAGGTCACGGCGCCGGGGCACCGGACACTGGTCACCCACATCTTCGTGCCCGGCGACGACTACCTGGACAGTGACGCGGTCTTCGGGGTCAAGGAGTCCCTCGTCGTGCCGTTCGAGCAGCACTCGGCCGGCGAGGCGCCCGGCCGCGTCGTCGACGGGCCCTGGACCTCCGCCGCCTTCGACATCGTCCTGGCGCCCGAGAGCGCCGGCGCCCCGACCGCCTGACACCTGCGACACCACTGAGGAGCCGAACCGTGAGCGTTTACTCCCCCGAGAGCCCCAGCGCCTCCGGCGTCGTCGAGACGGACGTCCTCATCGTCGGCAGCGGCCCGGCGGGGTCGTCGTGCGCGCTGTTCCTGTCGACCCTTGGCATCCGGAACATGGTCGTCACCAAGTACCGGTGGACCGCCAACACCCCGCGGGCTCACATCACCAACCAGCGGACCATGGAGATCCTCCGGGACGCCGGGATCGAGGAGGACGTCACCCGGCTTGCCGTGCCTCAGCACCTCATGGGCGACACCGTGTTCTGCACGTCCGTCGCCGGCGACGAGCTCGGCCGGGTCCGGACGTGGGGCACCCACCCACGCCGCCAGGCCGACTACACCCTGGCCAGCCCGTCGGGCATCTGCGACATCCCGCAGAACCTGCTGGAGCCGGTCCTCGTCGGCCACGCCGCCGACCGCGGCTCGAAGATCCGGTTCGACACCGAGTACGTCGCCCTCGAGCAGGACGACGACGGCGTCACGGCGACCGTGCGCGACCGCTCCACGGGGCACGAGTACCCGATCCGCGCGCAGTACCTCGTCGGTGCCGACGGCGGGCGCAGCAGGGTCGCCCAGGACGTCGGTCTGCCGCACGAGGGCGTCCTCGACTGGGCCGGGTCGATGAACATCGTCTTCAAGGCCGACCTGTCGCGCTACGTCGCCCACCGCCCGTCGATCCTCTACTGGGTCCTGCAGCCCGGCAGCGATGTCGGCGGCATCGGTCTCGGCCTGGTCCGCACCGTCCGGCCGTGGGACGAGTGGCTCATCGTCTGGGGCTACGACATTGGCGGGCCACCGCCCCGGATCGACGACGCCTTCGTCACCAAGGTCGTCCACGACCTGGTCGGCGACGACACCATCGACGTCCAGCTCAAGTCCTACAACCTGTGGGGCAACAACAAGTGGTACGCGACGCGGTACGCCGACGGCCGGGTGTTCTGCATGGGCGACGCGTGCCACCGTCACCCCCCGAGCAACGGCCTCGGCTCCAACACCTCGATCCAGGACGCGTACAACCTCGCGTGGAAGCTCGCCCACGTCCTCAAGGGGCAGGCGGGGCCGACACTGCTCGACACCTACGACGCCGAGCGGGCGCCCGTCGGCAAGCAGATCGTCCTGCGGGCCAACAAATCCATCGAGGAGTTCGGCCCGATCTTCGAGGCGCTGGGCATCACCGACACCTCCGACCCCGAGGTCATGACCGCCCGGATCGAGCGGCGCAAGGACGACACTCCCGAGGGCGCCGCCCGCCGCGAGGCCCTGCGCAAGGCGCTGGAGCTCAAGGACTACGAGTTCAACGCGCATGGGGTGGAGATGAACCACCGCTACCGAAGCAGCGCCGTGGTCCCTGACGGCACCCCCGAACCGGAGTTCACCCGCGACCCCGAGCTCTACTACCACCCGACCACCTGGCCCGGCGCGCGCCTGCCGCACGTGTGGCTCGGCACCACCACCCGCCAGCACGACCGCCTGCCCGGCGACAAGGTCAGCACCCACGACGTCGCCGGCAAGGGCCGCTGGACGCTTCTCACGGGGATCAGCGGCCGGCCCTGGGCCACGGCTGCCGGGGAGGCCGCGGCCGAGCTCGGGATCGAGCTCCGGCCCGTCGTCATCGGCCCGGGGCAGGAGTACATCGACATGTACGACGACTGGGCCCGTGCCCGGGAGGTCTCCGAGGCGGGCGCGGTCCTGGTCCGGCCGGACTGCCACGTCGCCTGGCGTTCGCACGCCCTGGCCGAGGACCCGGCGGGCGAGCTCCGGGCCGCGTTGCGGCGGCTCCTCCACCTCGACGCCGCCGAGGGGTCGGGGGTGGACGCGGCGGCCGTGTCCGGCGAGGGAGCCGCCGGCGTGCCCGACCCCCAAGTCCCGGGAGCGGCGGTCCCGGAGGCCTGATGGCGCGGATCACCGATCTCGCGGACGCCGTGGCGGACCTGGTCCGCGACGGCGACACGGTGGCGCTCGAGGAGCACAGCCAGGCCGGCATGGCCAACCGGTACGTCGCCGGGGCGAGCGGGCTGCCGTTCGCCGTCCTCCGCGGGTACCGCGGCACCGACCTGGTGCGGCACACGTCGACCCTCCGGACGGTGACCTGCCCCTTCACCGGCGAGGAGCCCGCGGCGGTCCCGGCGGTCAACCCCGATGTCACGATCGTCCACGCCCAGCAGGCCGACCGGTCGGGCAACGTCCACCTCTGGGGCATCACCGGGGTCCAGAAGGAGGCGCTGCCGGCCGCGCGGCGCACCCTCGGGACCGTCGAGGAGGTCGTCGACACCTTCGAGCCGCACTCGGGCGACCTCGTGATCCCCGGCTGGGCACTGACGGCCGTCGCGGTCGTCCCCGGTGGCTGGCGTCGATCGGCGCCCCGCCCCCCGCGTCGAACTCCACGAAACCCGGTGTCGGCTCGGCGTCAGGACCCGGTTCCGTGGAGGTCGGCGGTCTGCGGAGCGAGGGGGTCGGGTGAGCGAGGCGTACACGACCGACGAGATGATGACTGTGGCCGCGGCGCGAGCGCTGACCGGGGTCGAGACCTGCTTCGTGGGGATCGGGCTGCCCAGCACCGCGGCCAACCTGGCGCGGCGCCTGCACGAGCCGAGGCTGGTGCTGATCTACGAGAGTGGCCCCCTCGGCGCGAAGCCGGACCGCCTGCCGCTGTCGATCGGCGACGGGATCCCGCGACGTGCGAGCTCACGCTGACCGCCGTGCACCCGGGGGTCGAGGCCGCCACGGTCCGGGAGCGCACCGGCTGGGAGCTGCGGGTGGCCGACGACCTCGCGGTGGGCGAGCCGCCGGGGGCCGACGAGCTGCGGCTGCTGCGCGAGCTCGAGGCCACGACAGGAGGCGTCCGGTGAGCAGCGGTCGGCGGTCGGCGTACCTGGTCGACGCGGTCCGGACCCCGGTGGGTCGGCACGGCGGCGCCCTCGCCGCGGTGCGCCCCGACGACCTGGCTGCGGCCACGGTCGGCGCCCTGGTCTCCCGCAGCCCAGCCCTGGACCCGGGGTTGATCGACGACGTGATCCTCGGGGACGCCAACCAGGCTGGCGAGGACAACCGGGACGTGGCCCGGATGGCGGTACTGCTCGCCGGGCTGCCGGTCTCGGTGCCCGGGACGACGGTCAACCGGCTGTGCGGGTCCGGGCTCGAGGCCGTTGTCCAGGGCGCGCGTGCCGTCGAGAGCGGCGACGCCGACGTCGTGGTCGCCGGCGGCGTCGAGTCGATGAGCCGCGCACCGTGGGTGCTCGCGAAGGCGGACCGCCCATACGCCCGGGGCCACGAGACGCTGCACTCGACCACGCTCGGGTGGCGCCTCGTGAATCCGCGGATGCCGGAGCAGTGGACCGTCGCCCTCGGCGAGGCCACCGAGATCGTCGTCGCCGAGTTCGGCGTCACCCGCCAGGCACAGGACGAGTTCGCGCTCGCCAGCCACCGCAACGCCGCGGCCGCCTGGGAGGCGGGACGGTTCGCGGACGAGGTCGTCCCCGTGCCGGGAGTCGACCTCGCGCGCGACGAGAGCATCCGGCCGGACACCTCGCTGGCGGCCCTGGCCGCCCTGGCGCCGGTGTTCCGCGCCGACGGCACGGTGACGGCGGGCAACTCCTCCCCGCTCAACGACGGGGCGTCGGCGGTCCTGGTGTGCAGCGAGGAGGGCGTCGCGGCGACCGGCCGCGAGCCGCTCGCCCGGATCCGGTCCCGCGCCGCCGTCGGGGTCGAGCCGCACCGGTTCGGCATCGGTCCCGTCGAGGCCGTCCGGATCGCCCTCGACCGGGCGGGTGTCGGGTGGGGCGACCTCACGGCGGTGGAGCTCAACGAGGCGTTCGCCGGCCAGTCGCTCGCCTGCCTCGGACA
Source organism: Kineosporiaceae bacterium (assembly GCA_050329415.1). Lineage (GTDB taxonomy): Bacteria > Actinomycetota > Actinomycetes > Actinomycetales > JBBAYJ01 > JANNOG01. The sequence continues at coordinate 18,245 of JBHJOS010000031.1, read as the reverse complement.
GTGGCCCGAGCTGGACCCGGCGCTGGTCAACGCCAGTGGCGGGGCGATCGCCATCGGGCACGCCCTGGGGTCCTCGGGGTCGCGGATCCTCACGACGCTGGCGTGGCGGCTGCGCCACGCCGGTGGTGGCATCGGCCTCGCGGCAATCTGCGTCGGGGTCGGGCAGGGCCTGGCGATGGTGATCGAGACGTGACGGCGATCCCGGCACCGGGGGGCCCGGGGCGAGTCCCCGGACGGCGCGTCGGACGACGCCGGCGAGCCGGCGAGCCGGCGAGGATCGTCGATAGTCGGTGATCACCGGGGGCTGGGTCAGGGGACGGCTGTCGCCGGGGCGGGGCGCTGACGTGCCCGTCCTGTTCCACGCATCAGTGGTCGGTGTCCCGCTCGAGATCGGCTCGTCGGGCTCATCGCCCGCCGACGTCGTCATGGTCGACACGCCGGACGGGGACGGGGACCACCTCCTGGACCGGCCGGCCCCGGACCGCGGCGACCGCCTGCACGACGCCGGCGGCCCCGAGCTCGCGCGGCTGCTGCGCGATGGTGGAGGTCATGGTGCCGGCCGCGATCGCCTCCAGCCCCGGCTCGGTGCCGCCGAACCCGACGACCCGGACCTCGGTGCCGGCCCGGTCCCCGAGGGCCTGGATCGCGCCCAGGGCCATCTCGTCGTTCTCTGCGAAGATCCCGACGACGTCAGGGTTGGCGTGCAGCAGCGTCGTCGTGACGTCGAGGGCCTCGTCGCGGGCGAAGTCCGCGGTCTGCCGCGCGACCAGGTCCACGCCCGGTGTGTCGGCGAGCCCCTCGTCGAAGCCTTGGCCCCGTTCCCGGCTGGCGGATGTCACAGTGATCCCTTCGAGGTGGATCACCTGGCCCTCGAAGCCCACCGACTCGGCCAGAGCGGCGGCCGCCTGGCGCCCGCCGTCGACGTTGTCGCTCCCGACGTAGGAGGTCACCTCGACGCCGTCGATGGCGCGGTCCACGGCCACCAGGGGGATCCCGGCATCCAGGACGGGCTGGACGGCCGCGGCGGCCGTCGTCGGGTCCACCGGGTTGACGATCACCGCGTCGGCATTCCCGACGACTGCGTCCGCCAGCTGGTCCGCCTGGGTCGCGGCGTCGTCCTGGGCGTCGAGGACCGTGAGTTCGACACCGGCCTCGTCGGCGGCCTCCTGAGCGCCGGCGGCGAGCTCGCCGAAGAAGGGGCTGTTGGCGCTCAGCGAGAGGACGACGACCTCGCCGCCGACGGTGCCCGTGGCGCTCGGATCGGTGTCGCTGGTCGCTCCGGCGCCCGCTGTGGTCTCCGCGGTGCAGCCGGCGACGAGTCCGAAGGCCAGCGCCGCCGCCGTGGCTACCGGGGACGGGGCTCGGCGCCGTCGATCGTGGGTCATGGCGACGAACGGCGGGAACCCCGGCGTAGGCCACGAGGACCCCGTCGACGCACCCGGCGACAGACCCGCGAGCCGTTCGGCCTGGACTCCGACGTTCACGAGGTTGTCCGACGTGCGGAAGGCCGGGCCGGGTCGGCGAGCGCCCCGTTGCCCGGTGCGCACCGCCGGTTGTCCCCTCCCCTCCACCACGGGGAGTCCCGGGCGGCCATCGCGAGGGGGGTCATCGCAGCGGGGACACGGAAGCGGGGGGTCGCGGACCGTCGTCGAGGCCGTCACGAAGCATGCGACCGACCCGCCGGGCGAGGACTGTGAGCCCGTACCCGACCTCCCCGGGGTCCGCGTCGGCCCGGGAGAGTGCGAGGAGGGTGCCGCCGGGCGGGCTGCCCAGGGGGCGCACGACGACGACCGCGGCGCCCAGCTCGACGGTGGCCTGCAGCGGGCCGTCGACGCCGACGACGCGGGCCGCGGCATGGGCGAGGCTGGTCAGCCCGGCGGCGAGGGCGGCCAGCTGGTCGCTGCGGTCCGCGGGCTCCCGGCTGGACGCCGCGAGAACGAGGCCGTCCGCCGACGTCACAACCGCGTGTGTGACGCCGGTGGTGCGGCGGACGAACGACTCGACGAGCCAGGCATGACCGGCGAGGGCGTCGGGGCCGACGGCGACGGCGGCCGGGCTGAGCGACCGGACCCGGGGCCGGCCGCCCGAGGGCGCCGGGTGGCGATCGGTCATTGCTGGGTGTCCTCACGGCCGGGGTCGAGCCCGCGGCCGCCACCGGTTCCGCCCGTCGGTGCCCCGGACCCGCTCGCGCCCGGCGGGGAGCCGGCCCGGCGCCGCCCCTCGTGCAGGCCGTTCTGGTAGGCAGTCAGGTGCCGCCGGACGGACACCGCGTCACGGCCTCGACGGACCGGCTCGCCGAGGTCGGGTCCGGCGGAGCCGGGGATGTGATGGGCCATGGGCCGTCGGCGAGGGAGGCCGGCGGCGGTGGTCTCGCGGGGGTGCGAGCCGGAGACGGCGGCGGCCGTGCGCCATCCCTCGTCGGCGGCGGTCGCGAAGGCGTCGGTCGCCGCCGAGGGCCGCCGCGGCGGTGCCGTCGCGACCGCAGCCCGGACCGCCGCGGGATCCGTTGTCGGCGGCCCCCCGGTGGGTCCGACCCCGGAGCGGCCGGAGCCGCCGGCGCCCTCGGCATCCCCGGCGTTCCCTGCGCCCTCGGCGGGCAAGTGGTGGGCCAGCGGCAGCGGCGCGGGCGCCAGGAACCAGGCGGACAGCTCGTGGAAGATGGGGGTGTCCGCCACATCGATCTCCGTGGCGTCCGTGGCGTCGTCGACCGGGAGGCCGCGGCCCGCCGGGACAGCCGGGACAGCCCGGACAGCCCGGACAGCCGATACGGCCGGGACGGTGATGACGGCCGACCGGGTGAGCGGCGCAACCAGGGAGGGAGCGTCCTCAGGGCGGCGCGGGACGGGGGCGGCTGGGGTAGGCAACGGGCCCGGCGCCGCCGTCACGACTCGCGGCGTCTCCGCGGGCTCGTCGTCCGCCTCGCCGGTCGCGGTGAGCTCGGGGGTGAGTACGGCGACGGGCACATCGACGACGGCATTCGTCCCTGGGCCGTCGGTGCTGGGCGCCAGATGGATCTCGATGCCGTGGCGGACCGCAAGATGGGCGACGACGTAGAGGCCCATCCGGCGGGCCACGGTCGCGTCGGCCACCGGTGGGGACGCGAGCTTGGCGTTGAGCTCGCCGAGGGTGTCGACGGGGATGCCGAGGCCGCGGTCAGTGACCTCGATCCGCACGCCCCCGGAAGGCCCGCGCTGCACGCTCACCGTGACGGTGGTGTCGGGGGGGCTGTAGGTGGTGGCGTTGTCGAGCAGCTCGGCGAGCAGGTGGACGAGGTCGTGGCTGATGCCGTTGGTGACCGTCGCCGTGCAGACGCCCCGAACCGTGGTGCGCTGGTAGTGCTCGGTCTCGGAGACCGCGGCCCGGACGACGTCCAGCACCGGCATCGCCTGAGGCCCCCGGGGGGCGGCCGTGGTGCCGGCGAGGACCATGAGGTTGTCGTTGTTGCGGCGCATGCGGGCGGCGAGGTGGTCCAGGCGGAAGAGCTGGGCGAGCTGGTCGGGGTCGGTCTCGTCGTTCTCCAGGCGGTCGATGAGGGCGAGCTGGCGTTGCACGAGGGCCTGGGAGCGCCGGGAGAGGTTGACGAAGAGGTCGTTGACGTTGCGGCGGAGTTGTTCCTGGTCGGCGGCCAGGCGGACGGCCTCGACGTGGACGGCGTCGAACGCGCGGGCGACCTGGCCGATCTCCTCGCTGCTGCGGACGTCGACGGGGTGGACCTGGATGTCGGAGTCCGGGCCCACCTCCCGGATCCGGGTGATCGCCGCCGGCAGGCGCTCCTCCGCGACGGCGATGGCGTCGGCGCGTAGCCGGCGCAGCGGCAGCAGAACCGACCGGGCGGCCAGCAGGGTCACTGCCAGGCCCAGGCCCAGCAGCGCCGCGGCCGCCGCGGCCTCGGCGGCGGCGCGGTCGAGGTGGTCCTGGCGCAACCCGGCGGCGAGGCTCAGCTGCTCGCCCTGGCGGGCCCGGCGCAGATCGTCCACCGGGGCCCGGGCAGAAGAGGCCAGGTCCAGCCACTGCCCCACCGACGGCCGGGTCCCCCCGGTGGGGTCCGTGGGTGGGGGGTCTGTGCCCGGGGCGGCCAGGACGGCGTCCACTACGGCGGCCCGGGCCGTCGACGCCTCGGCGGTGAGGACCTGGTCCAGGGCGGAACGCTGCCCGGGGGTGGCGAGGTCGTGGTGGCCGGTGACCGCCACGGCCCGGGCGGTCTCGGCCGCACCCAGGTCCACCGACAGGTCCCCGGCAGCGGCGCCACCAGAGGCACCATGGGCGGCGGGTTGGCCTCCTTGGGTGAGGGCGAGCGGGACCAGGGCGTCCTGGGTGGCGTGTGCCCGCTCGATGGCGGTCAGGGCCTGGGTGCTGTGGGCCAGTTGCTCCGTCTCCTGCCCGCGCACCCGGGCCGACAGGGCCTCCCCCAACCGCAGCACCACCCCGCTCACCTCCGCCATGTCCCTCACGACCGCGACCGCCCGAGCCCCGGCCCCGGTGCCGGTGCCGGTGCCGGTGCCGGTGCCCCTGGTGTTGGGGGGTGTGGTGTCGGGGGTGTCCAGGCGTGTCCGGGTGCCGTAGAGGGTGTCCAGTGTCGTCCGGACGTCGCGGGCCCGGTCACCGACGGCCTGGCCGGGGTCGACGAGCCCGGACAGGGCCCGGTCGAGGCGGGCCACGGCCTCATCGGTGACCACCCGGTCCCCCACCAGCCGCTCCGTCAACTCCTCCGTCAACTCCGCCGTCGGCTGGTCCGTCGGCGGGTCCGCGGGATCGCCTGCGGGCGGGACGTCGGGTGTTCCGGGTCCTGGGTGGGTCACGGCGACGGCCGCGGAGGTGACCTGTTCCTGGCTGAGGGCCGCGGTGAGGTCCGCGGCGGCGGCGTGGGCCCGGGACAGCGCGGCGTCGGTGGCGTCGTCACCGGCCGCCGCGACCAGGCCCCCGACCCGCAGGCCGGCGAGGATGACCACGGCCACCACGGGCAGGGCGGTGACCGCGACCAGGCGCCGGCGCAGCGGCCAGTCCACCAGGTGGTCCAGGCCCCGGCGCCGCTCGGGCGGCAACCACCGCCGCACCTGCACCCCCCCACCCGAGGCCGACCACCCCCCCGCTGGTCCACTCGCTGGTCCACGGGTGGGAGCATCCATCGGCGATCCCGACCTCGGGTCGGGAGGCTGGTCTGGCGGTGGGCTGGGCAGTAGCGCGGGTGTTCGGGTGGGTGGGCTGGTCACGGTGCCCCCGGGGCTGGTCGGGCACCGCGATACCGTGCGGGATGACCGGTGCCGCGGACGGCGACATGGACGGTGGCGTGGACGGTGGTGTGGACGGGCCCGGGTGGACCGGGAACCCGTCGGGGGATGGGCTCACGGGCCGGGTGTGGCCGGGGGCCGGTGAGGTGCACCGGCTGGTCCACCGGGCCGTCGGCCCCGTCGATCCCACGGCCCCGGTGCAACGGTTGTGGGCGCAGCTGCAGACCGCGGTGTCCTCGGCCGACGACACCGCGATCGATCTGGCCCGTCGGGAGCGGACGGCGCTCGTCGTCTCCGCGGCGGTCTACGGAGGCGTGGCCACGGCGGTGGTCGGCGAGCGGGCCGAGGTCACCCCCGCGTGGGTCGACCACGCCGTCCGGGCGGCCGTCGGTGCCGGACCCGGTAACCCGGGCTTCGCCCGCCGGACCAGCGAGGCACGGCCGGGGCTGGAGATCCTCGACGCCGCCGGGTTGCTGGCGGGGTCGGTGGACACCCTGCGCTTCGTCACGGCCCGCGCCGAGGCCGCCCGGGCGGTGCGGGACCGCCTCGTCGTGCTGCTGTCCGGGCGCGGGGCGAGCCCCCCGGAGCTGGTCGCCCGGACCGGGCTGAGCCGGGCGACGGTCGACCGCATCCTCACCACCGTCACCGGACCCGGCGGAACCCCACCTGGCGGGACCCCACTCGACGGCCCCGGACCCGACGGCACCGGGGCGGGTGGGTCGGGGGCTTTGGGGTCGGGTGGTGGGGGGTCGGGCGGGTCCTGACCGGGGCTCGCGCCACATCGGCCACAGGGTGGGCCCGGGGGTGCCTGCGTCGTCGGGGAGGTGGATCGGGGCGTCGGCGGTGTAGCCGTGACGGTGGTAGAGGTCGCGGTTGCGGGGGTCGTCGGCCTCCAGGTAGGCGGGTTGGGCGAGGGCGTCCAGGACGGCGTGGCGGCGGGCCAGCAACGCCGAGCCGACGCCCCGGCACTGCCGGGACGGGTGCACCGCGAGGTAGGCCAGGTAGGCGTGGGCCTGCGGGGGCCGGCGGGCGTCCAGGGCCTCGCGCAGGACGCCGAGGCGGGCGGCGACCGGAGGCGGCAACGGCAGGTCCGGATCCCCCGGATCAGCCGGGTCGAGGTCCGGGTCGAGGTCCGGGTCGGGGTCGGGGTGGTGGGGCAGGGGGTGTCGGGCCCAGAGGGCGACCCCGTCCAGGCGGCCTCCCGGGCGGCCGTTCTGCCCGGCGGCGACGACGACCTGTCCGACGGCCTGGACACGGTGCACGATGCCGGCGAAGTAGCCCTCCGCCAGCATGTGACGGGCGTCCCGGTCGGGTTCCAGCCACCGGGCCACCGCGCCGTCGCGGAACGCCGCCGCCAGGACCGCCACCGCCGCCGACGTCGCCGCCGAGGTGGACGTGAGCCGGGTGATCCGGGTCGTCAGACTCACCGCGCACCCCCCGCGACGTCGACGCCCGGCCCCTGGAAGCCGTCGGGGAGCCGGTCGTGGACCACCTGCCCGGCGACGACGGCGAGGACCACCGTGGCGTCGGCCACCCCCACCTGTCCCCCGGTGGGGGTGGGGGTGAGGGTGAGGATGTCGGTGTCGAGGACGACGAGGTCCGCGCGCCCGCCCACGCGCAGTACCCCGCCGTGGGGGTCGTGGTTGACGTAGGCGGACCCGGCGGTGAAGGCGTCCAGGGCGGTCTCCACGGGCAGTCGTTCGTGGGGGTGCAGGGGTGGGGTGTCGCGGTCGCCGGGGGGGACCCGGGTGACGGCGACCTCGATCTGGGGCAGGGGGTTGGCGGTGGTGACGGGCCAGTCGCTGCCCATCGCCAGGCGCGCCCCGGCGCGGTGGATCGAGGCGAAGGGGTACTGCCACCCCGCCCGTTCCTCTCCGAGGACGGGCAGGGTGAGGGCGTCCATCTGCGGGTCGTGCTTGGCCCAGAACGCCTGGCAGTTCGCCACCACCCCGAGGCGGGCGAAACGGGCCACGTCGTCGGGGTGGACCACCTGGATGTGGGCGAGGTGGTGCCGGCGCACGCCCGTTCGTCCGTTGATCCGGGCGGCGGCCTCGATGGCGTCCAGGGCGTCGCGCACGGCCCGGTCGCCGATGGTGTGCAGATGGACCTGGAACCCCAGGGCGTCCAGACGGGTCATCGCCTCGGCCAGGACGTCCGCGGGCACGTACTGCAACCCCGTCCCCGGCCCCGTACCTGATGCACCGTGGTCGTCGCCGTCGTGGTGGTGGTCGTGGTGGTGGTCGTGGTGGTGGTCGTGGTGGTGGGGGGTGAGGTAGGGGTGCAGGAGGGCGGCGGTGCCGTTCTCCAGGACCCCGTCGACCATGATCTTGACGGTCTCGGCGTGGAATCCCGCCACTCCCGCCGCCGTCGCGCCCGCCTGGGCCGCGCGGGCATGTTCGCGGCGGTCCAGGAGGTCCTCGATCTGCTCGCACCCGCGGTGGCGGTCCCACCACAACGCCCCCGCCACCCGGGACACCAGCCGCCCGTCACCGGCGAGTGCCTGGTAGGCGTCCTGGTGGTGGCCCAGGACGGCGGCGTCCTGCCAGCTCGTCACGCCCAGGGCGTGCAGGTGGTCCTGGCCGGCCAGGACCCCCGCCTGCACCTGACCGGGCGTGGGGGGCGGGACCACCGTCTCCAGGAACGAGTACGCCGCACCCTCGTGCAGGGTGCCGGTCGGGGTCCCGTCGGGGTCGCGTTCGATGCGCCCGTCCCCGGGGTCGGGGGTGTCCCGGGTGATGCCCCCGGCGCGCAGGGCGGCGGTGTTGACCCACGCCCCGTGCACGTCCCGGTTGAACAGGAACGCCGGGCGCTCCCCCGTCACCCGGTCCAGATCCACCGCCCGCGGCGCCCCACCCGGGAAGCACTCCATCGCCCACCCACCCCCGACAATCCACTGCTCGTCGGGGTGGGACCGGGCGTAGGCGTCGATCACCCCGAGGTAGGCGTCCAGACCGAACGCGTCGTGCAGCCAGACCCGTGACAGGTCCAGCCCCGCCTGCACCGGGTGGGCGTGGGCGTCCACGAACCCCGCCGCCACCAGGCCCCCGGGCGCCTGGATCACCCGGGTCCGCGGGCCGACCTGCTCCAGGGCGTCGTCGTCGAACCCGGACACCACCCCGCGGCGCACGGCGACGGCGGTGTGCCAGGTGCCGCGGGAGGCGCGCACCCGGGCCCCGGTCACCACGAGATCCGCCGCGCTCACCGGGCACCCCACCCACCGGAGGCCCCGCTGCCCGGGCCCCGCGTCCCGCCCGCACGCTCGGTGTTCTCCGGCAGCGGTCCCCGGACGCGGGCGTGACGCCCCGGCCCCTGACCACCCGGTGCCCCGGGCGGTCCGCCGGCTGGTCCGCTCAACGGTCCGGTCGGCGGCGCCCCCGGCGCAGCGGCGGGCACAGCGGCGGTGGTGGCGGCGGGTGGGCGGTCGGTGGCGTGCGGGCCCAGGCCGATCCCCCGGTACACCTCGGGGCGGTGGCGGCGCAGCCACTCCCCCCACCCCACCCCCGCCAGGGCCAGCAGCAGGTACCCGACCGGGCCGGCCGCGGCCAGCACCGGGTCAGACACCCCGAGCAGGTCACCGAAGAACACCACCGTGGCCAGCGACACCACGCCCAGCACGACCAGCGCGATCCCGGGCGCCACGATGCGCCGCCACCGGGACTCCCGGTCAGCTCCGTGGCCGGGGTGGCGGGCGAAGTACACCAGGATCGTCAGCGACGTGGCCGTCAGCAGCAGCAGGACCCCGAGCCCGGCCACCACGCTGGCCACGAACAGCAGCCCGCTGATCGGGTCCACCCCCCACCACAGGCACCCCACCAGCACCAGCCCCGCCACGAGGGTCTGGACCACCGATCCCCCCACCGGGGCCCCCGCCCGATTCGTCCTTGCCAGCACGCCCGGCAGGACCCGTTCCCGGCCCAGGGCGAACACGTACCGGGCGACGATCGAGTGCGCCGCCAGCATCGCCGCGAACAGGCTCGTCACGAACAGCACCCCGGCGACCGCGATCACCACCCCGGGCACGTGCGGGGCAGGCAGGGCGAAGAACAACTCCGTGCCCAGCTCTCCCGCCACCGCGACGATCCGCTCCGGGCCGGCGGCCACCGACATCGCCCACGCCGAGCCCGCGTACAGCACACCCGCCAGAGCGACGCTCAGGTACACCGCCCGGCCCACGGTGCGCTGGGGGTCCCTGGCCTCCTCGCTGTACACCGCCGGGGCCTCGATCCCCACGAACCCCGCGACGACACCGACCAGGATCGCCGCGCCCCCCGCGGTGGCCAGCGCGCTCGGGTCCAGGGTGTCGACCGTGACCACCCCACCGGCCGGGTTGGCCACCATCACCGCGTCCAGCAGCAGGATGATCCCGATCTCGCCCAGGACCAGGACCCCGAGGATCCGGGCGCTGATGTCCACCCGCAACGCCCCCAACCAGGCCACCACCACCCACCCGGTGACCGCCCACACCCCCCAGTGCACCGACACCCCGAACCCCCCGAGCACCCCCTGCACGCCCACCCCGAACGCCCCGTACAACGCCACCTGGATCCCGTTGTAGGCCACCAGGGCCACCATCGCGGCACCCACCCCCGCCGGGCGCCCGAGGCCCTGGGCGATATAGGCGTAGAACGCCCCCGCGTTCGGGATCCGCCGGGCCATCGCGACGAACCCCACCGCGAACACCGCCATCACCCCCGCCATCGCCCCGTACGCCACCGGAATCGACGTCTCCCCGATCTGCCCATACCCGATCGCCGGACCCGTCGCCACCACCGTCAACGGCGTCATGAACGACACCGCGAAGAAGAACACCGGCCACAACCCCAACCGATCCGCCGCCAACGCCGCCGCCACCGACGACCGACCCGACAACTGGCCCGACGACGCGGCCAACGACCGGACCGGACGTCCAGACCCGCGACCCGACTCAACGATCGACGGGGAGACGGCCGGGTCGGTGACAGTCGAGGAAGCACGTACAACAGACGACTCAGGTCGTGACATGGAATCTCCCCAGTGGTCCACAGGTGGGCGTGCGAGTCGAGGTCCAGGCAAGGCCGGGTCGGTTTCGGGTTCCGGTCAGGTACGCAGAGTCATCACCCCGGAGGCGACCGCCACCCGCGTCGTCTCCAGCAACACCCGCCACGAGCCAGGGAGGTCGTCCACCCGGGCGAGGGCGGTCTCGCGCATCTGCGGGGGCGCATCCACGAGCAGGTCGGCGCCCAGCGGCGTCGCCGCCGCCAACCCGAGCAGGAACACATCCGCGGGCTCCAACCAACGATGACCCCGCACCCCCGTGCTCAACCGCGCCGCTGGCCACGCCGCCGCAATCGGATCCACCGGCAGAAACACCACCTCCCGCCGCAACCCCCGACGCACCGTTCGCTCGACGGCGATGCCCGTCGCGACCATCCGGCCCCCGATCAGGCCGACAGAATCCTGGGCGAGCACGGTGATCCAGTCCCGCAGCGGGTGGGACCCGGGCTCGGCGGCCACCCGAGCAACAACCTCCGCCGCAACGGAGCCGAGTGGATCGGCCGGAGCCAACAGACGGACCGGGCTCGTCGCCGTCCTCACAGCCGCACCAGGCCGGATCCGGCGCACCGAGTCGGCGGTGACCTCCAGCAGACCCTCACTGCTCAGCTCGGCCAGCACCGTCGCAGCCAACGCGATACCCACCAAACGAGCAGGAATCCGAGATCGTCCCGACCGGTCGTCGTGAAACAACCAGAAGGCATCATCAGTCAACACGGTCGCTCCTAGGAGGCAAGAACGGGAGTAGGGGAGTTGGTAACGGCGGTCACATGAATTTCAGAGATGGACTCAACGAGACGACCGCGAGCCGCCCGTGCGGACAACTGACCGGACTCGTCTCAGAGCAGGACCGGTCGTCGGCGGCAGCTCCTCCCGCCTCGATCGGACGGGGCGCCTGCCGTTGCTCGGACTGCCAGGCCACCGCCTGAAGCCGTTCATGAGAGACTGCGACCTCGACTTGCCAGTGAGAGCGCTCGGACGACGGCACGATTTCGACGCCCCTCAGCGGTCGGTCCCTGGACAGGGCGGTCCGCTTCTTGCGGCGGCTGATACCAGATGACGCCGAGGCGCCAGCGCGCGACGTGTCGCCGTGGACGGGTGGTGGTGGTTCATGAGTTAACCGTTGCTTGGATCGAGGCGCACTGTCAGCGGGCTGATGGGGACAGCCTCGTTGTCCCCATCAGCACCTGCCCTGACGAAGACAGTCGAGCGGCCACGACCTTGGAGCTGCGGCTGGCGCGCCGTTCCGCAAGATCTGGCATGGTGGACGCGGACCCAGCCGCCCCTTCGCCCGACCGGTGGAGGCCCCGTGCCCCAGAAGCCGCGTCCGCTGACGCCCGGCCGCGACGCCCTGTCGTTCTTCGGTGCCGAGTTGCGGCACTGGCGTGAGCGGGCGGGGGTGTCGCAGACGGCCTTGGGGACGGCAGTCCACGTCAGCCGGGACACGATCGCCAAGGTGGAAAAGGCCCAGCGATGGCCTCCACCCGGACTGGCTGCGCGATGCGACGCGATCCTGCAGACCGGCGGTGTGCTGGAGCGGCTAACGCCCCTCGTCGACCAACACCGCGAACGGGAACGTGGCAGGGCCGTGGCGCTCGCTCCGGGACAGGCGCGAACGAAGGCTGTGGACGATCCGGTAGGGCTTGGCGCGGTGGCTCGCGCGCGGTGGCCGGGCACACGCGTCGTCCCGGTCGCGGCGTCGCCCGGCCGGATGGTCTACGACGTGCGCCTACCTGCAGGCACCCACTTCGCCGCGACGTCGGTGCTCACCGCGCTCAAGACCTCGGCGCGTATGGAAATGGATAGATCAGAGTTGGTAGCGGACGAGACCTGGATGCCCCAACCACGCCTGCTCGTGACGCCTGCTTCCACGGGTGACTCTCTGCGCTTCTACGCCCAAGACCTCGGCGGGCGTGTGTGCACGCCCACCGAGCCGACAATCTCGGCCTACGAGTTGGACGACTTCACTTACGCTGGCCTGTGGGCCGTCATCAGCTTGGAAGCCGCGCTCCTGTCGGACGACGCAAAGCTCGCGGAGACGTTCCGCCGCGCCGCGAGGCAGCGGTGGAAGGACCAGTCCGGGGTCGCCAGGTCCGAGCTGGAGGATCTGGCGCCCGTCTCTCAGATGTGGCTAGGCTCGATGTTCTGCGCCGACCACATCCTGCGGCACCTCGACGCCCTCCTCAAGACGCCGACCTTCTGGACGCGCGAACAGCGAGGCGAGGAGGCCAGCACCTGGCTGTTGTTCAGGCACAAGCTCGCCTACCTACGGAGGACGTCCAACCGGTACGCGAACGACCCGGCGCAAGCGGTCAGGATCTTCTGCATCCCGGAGGCCACGGTCACAGCATCCTCGACCGCAGAGCGAATACTGCTCCTCCTGGCAGCCACTCTGATGGAGGCCTATCAGATCGAGGTCCAGATCGTCGTAGATCTCAGCTACAGCGACGTGCCCGGCTTCGTCAACGCCGGATCAGGACCTTCGATCATCGCGACCTGGGTCCGCGGCGAGGACGCCTGGCACGCTGACGTCACGACCCGGCCAGCGGCGCGCCGCCACTTCACCGACGCCGCAAGAGCCGCGGCGGCGACCTCGCTCGTCCAGGCCAGCGCACCGCTCGCCCGCCTGGAACGGATGGCGCACTACCTCGGGCTCGACTGGCGATGGATCCGCACCCGCGCGACAGAGATCGCCGCCACCGGCTGGTCCGGGCTGATCCGACCCCGAAGCCGTCACCTGTCGGTGGACGGGTTGGATACGGCGTGCCGCTTCCTCGCAGGCGGAAGCCGAGAGGCCACGCCCTTGTCCTACCGGTCTCAACAGTGACGGAGCTGACTCACCACATGCACCCTCCACACGACCAGCAACCCGGCCAAGTCACTCTGGGCGTCTACACCCTCGGCGGGACGATCGCCATGACCACGACGGTCACGCCGGCCAGCGTGACCTCGGGGGTAGTGCCCACCCTGACCGCCACCGACCTGCTCGCCGCGGTACCCGGCCTCGCGGACGCAGGCGTCGAACTGGCCGCCTACGACGTGCGCCAACGCCCGGGCGCCTCCCTCACGATGGCCGACGTCGCGCACCTCGCAGCGACCATCATTGACCACCACCGCACCGGCGCCATCACCGCTGCCGTCGTGACGCAGGGCACCGACACGATCGAGGAGACCGCCTGGCTGCTGCACCTGCTGCTCCGCCTCGCCGGGGAGGCGGATGTGCCGGTGGTGGTGACCGGAGCGATGCGCAACCCGACCCTGGCCGGCGCCGACGGGCCTGCCAACCTGCTCGCCGCCGTCCAGGTCGCCGCGAGCACCAGCGCACCCGGCTTGGGCGTGACGGTTGTCTTCGGCGACACCGTCCACGCCGCCGCCGACGTCCGGAAGGCCCACACCACCAGCGTGACCGCCTTCACCTCCCCGACCACCGGGCCGATCGGCGACCTGGTCGAGGCCCGCCCGCGGATCTGGCGCCGACCGACCACCCCGCCGCTCCCTCCCGGCGTGATCGACCCCGGTCGCCTTGACCAGCTACGGGTTCCCGTGCTTCCCGCTGCGCTCGGCGCAGACCCCGGCCTGATCGACGCCATCGCGGCGGGCACGGATGGGCTGGTCGTCGCGGGCTTCGGCGTCGGCCACGTCCCCGACACCTGGGTCGCTGCCCTTCAGGGCGCCGCCGCAGCGATGCCGGTGGTGCTGACCAGCCGGATCGGAGTCGGGTCCACGGCCACCAGCACCTACGCCTTCCCCGGATCGGAACAGGACCTGCTCGCCCGCGGCCTTGTCAACGGCGGCCACCTCGACCCCTACAAGGCCCGCATCCTGCTTCAAGTCCTTCTCCACACCGACAGCAGCCTCCCAGCCATTGAGCAGGCGTTCCGTCAGTTCGGCGGCCTGCCCGACAACCCCGGCGCCCCGCCCGTCCGCCGCGAACCAACCCACACAGCATCGGAGGGATCGGCCCATGCCCGCACGTGAGGTCTCGATCGGCCGCACCTTCCTGGTGACCTTCGACCACGGCGACGACTTCTTCACCGCCCTCGGTACAGTCTGCGAGGAGCACGGTATCCGACAGGGGTACATCCCGGCCTTCATCGCCGGCTTCTCCGCCGTCGATGTCGTGGGCACCTGCAAGAAACTGGACGACCCGGCCGCCCCGGTGTGGGAAAGCGTTCACCTCACCAACGTCGAAGCCCACGGAACCGGCACTCTGGCCCGCGACTTCGACACCGGTGACCTACTGCCGCACATCCACGTGAGCGTAGGCCTGAAGGCGCACTCGGCGACCGGACACACCAGCCACCTGCTTGGTGCCACCGTTCAGTTCCTCACCGAGATGGTCGTCGTCGAGATTACCCGGCCCGCCCTGACCCGAGTCGCGCAGGCGGACCTCTACGACGTCCCACTCCTGCATGCGAAAGGAGACGTCACCGCAAACCCGGCCGTCGCCGCGCCGCCGACTCGTTGGCCTGGTGCACGACAGCGAAGGAATCCGACAGTGCGATGAGAGTCACGCCGCTCAGCCAGGAGCTCACCCCGCAAGTATACGCCCTTATGGGACTGGGCGAGCCCTACGTCCGGGTGCGTAGACACTCCGACTACTGGCTCTACGCCCACCTGTTCTCGTCCACCTGCCCGGTTGCGCTCGTTGGCGGTGATCTGGCCGGTGCAGTCATCGCGTTCCGCAGCCAGGACGACCCGGAGGACGTCCATATCCAGGACGTGATGGTCCATCCGGCTCACCGCAGGAAGGGAGTGGCAAGGGCGCTGGTGGCGGCCGTTCGAGACCGTGCGGCCGCATGGGGCTGCAGGCGGCTCCACCTGACGTCAGAGCCGGGCAACACGGCCGCCCACGCGTCGTGGCCTTCCATGGGGTTCGTCAACACGCCCGGTGACCGCGTCGTGAACGGCGTCGCAGTGACGGCCGACACCAAGGGCCCGGGGAAGGACCGAGGCGTCTACGAACTGGAGCTGCGATAGTCAGGACGACCCAGATCAGTCGATTCGACCTGTCGACCAAGAATGATCCATGGCCGCCCCTGGCCTCATCGCACTCGAACCCGTTGATCAGGATCAGCCTGCCGCAGACCGAGCAGGCGCGGACCCACGCCCGCGAGGTCAAGAGCCGAACCGGCCAGCCTCACAGTCAGACGAGGATCCGGTCGATGACGGCGAGTTGGCGGGACGGACCCCCAGCGGCCCCACCCCCTCCGTCGCGGTTACCCCGCTGCGATGACCCCCGGGGCCGGTCGAGCGCCCCTGTGGTCCGAGAGATGCTCCTTCTTCGGGTCTTGACGCACACGTCTACAGCGTGTGTGATACACGCGTACTGTCCGTTACTCGAACATCAGTACGATCTGGGCGGGTCCTCGACAGTCCCAACCTCGGCCGGGGACCGCGCCTCGCAGGCGGACGGGGGACGGCCCCATGGATCACCCGGCGATGGCCACCACGACGTCCATCGCGTCGTCCATCGTGGGTGGGCTCCTGCTGGTCACGCTCGGAGGATGCTCTGACGCCACGGCCGGTTCACCGGGTGCCGACGCGACGGCGAGCACCCCGCCGGGCTCGGCGAGCGCGAGCCCGTCGACGGCTGCGGACACAGTGCCGTCGGCGGCGTCCGCGACGGCCTCCGCCGCTGCGGTGACTCCCGGGCTCGGCGTCCACGAACAGCGGGCCCTGGACACCTACGAGGGGATGTGGGACGCCTACGCCGTGGCGGCGGAGACGGCCGACCACACGACGGACCGGCTGGCCCCCTTCGCCACCGGTGATGCCTTGCTCGTGCTGATCCGAGGACTCACCGAGGCGCACGAGGAAGGGGTCGTGTCGCGGGGCCGCCCGGTCACCAATGCACGGATCGAGGCGGTGACGCCGGCAGAGAACCCCACGAGAATCACGATCATCGATTGCCTGGACTCCACAGACTGGTTGCAGTACCGGGGGTCGACCGGGGAACTTGTCAACGACGTTCCGGGTGGTCGACACGAGACGACCGCGGCGCTGACACGCGCGAATGAGGCGTGGATCGTGACGGATCTTCAGGTGCGGGGGGTCGGGACATGCTGATTTGGACACCACGGTTCCTTTCGGTCCTGGCCGCCAGCGCAACACTGGGCGTTGCTCTCACCCTGGCCGTGGGGATGCCGTCGGCAAGCGCGGACGGCTTCGGCGTGCTGGTGGAGTGCGAACCGTCGGAAGCCGGTTGTCGCGGTGAGGTCCGGACGGGCCAGGAGTCGTCGGGTGGGCCGGGGAACGCGGGTGGGAGCGCGTCGGCGTCTGAGTGCCGTGACAAGGCCGGGCGGCCCGCTGAGTGCGTGCACCCGGAGTTCGGGTGGTTGGGTGGTGACGGGTGCTGGTACGACCCCGTCGAGTGGCCCGCCGAGCAGACCGCGGCTCTTCCGGGTGGACCGGCGAACGCCGACGACGCGGGCGGCTGGTACTCGGTGACGTGCGCCGGCGGTGATCCCGGTCAGTTGATCGGATCGGTGGTGTGGGTGCCGGGGGCGGCGCCGGTGTCTGCGGGGGTGCTGGCCCGGCAGGCGGCGAGTGAGTTCACGTTGCCCTCGTTGTCGATCGGGTCCAGCCCGTCGGGGACCCAGCTGGTGCGGGTGCCGACGTGGTTGTGGGTGGACGCCTCGCGGTGGGGCGCGCAGAGCGCGACGGCGAGCGTGCCGGGGTTGTCGGTCACGGTGACGGCGACGCCGACCCGGGTGGTGTGGTCGATGGGCGACGGGGGGTCGGTGGTGTGCCTCGGGCCGGGGTCGGTGTTCCCTGCGGGTGGTGATCCGGCGGCGTCGTCGCCGGACTGCGGACACACCTACGTCCGCTCCTCGGCGGGCGTTCCCGGGCAGGCGTACCCGGTGACGGCCACGGTGACGTGGGAGATCACCTGGACCGGTGGTAGGGAACGGGGGACGCTGCCCGCGCTGGAGACGACGAGCACGACCGCGTTCCCGGTGGCGGAGTCCCAGGCCCTCATCGAGCAGGTCCGGCGATGACGGGGCCGGTGACCACCGACAGGACCGGTCGCCCGGCCGGTCGGGATCGGTCCACGGCTACCGGCCTGACACGTGGCGGAGTCCCGGATGCTGCCGCCGGAGCGGCTGCACCTGCCAGTGCTGCCGGAGCGGCTGCCGGAGCAGCTGCGGGAGTGGCTGCCGGCGCCGTCGGTCCGGGCGGTGGCGCCGCCGGAGGGCGGTGGGTGGTGGGCGCCACCACGCGGCGGGTGCCGCGGCTGGTGGTGGGCGTGGTCCTGGTCGTGGGGTGTGTGGCCGCGTTCTACGTGTGGTCGCTGCAGGCCTCGGGTCGGCTCCCGGTGCTGGCGCTGGCTCGTGACGTGACGGCCGGTCAGGTCCTGACCGAGGCCGATCTCCGGGTGGTCCGGGTCGCGACCGGACCCGACGTGGCGAGCGTCCCGGCCTCCCAGCGGGCGGAGGTGATCGGTCGCCCGGTCGCGCTGCCCGGTGTCGCCGGAACCCTGCTGACCCCGGACGCCGTGGGGTCGGCCGCCTTCCCGGACGAGGGGCAGGGGATCGCGGCGGTCGCCGTGACCGCGGGGCAGCACCCTCCCTCGCTGACGGTCGGCAGTCGGGTCGCCGTCCTGCGCACCACGACCCCCACGACCCCCGCGACACCCGCGACCCCTGCGGGCGCGCCGACCCAGCCCGACCAGGCCACGGGTGATGCCCCGGCCAGCGGTGACGGTGGCGGGGACGGGGACGTCGTGGCGAGCGGGCAGGTCCTCACCGTGGACGCCGATCCCACGCGGGCCGACGGCGCCCGGGTGGTGTCCCTGTTGCTGTCGGAGGCGGACGCGTTGCGGGTCGGGGCCGCGCCGGTGGGCTCGCTCAGCCTGGTTCAGCTGTCGGCCACCGCCGACCCCGCCCTCGACACCCGCTCCGGTGCCTCCTCTGGCGCGGGTCCTGACGTGGGGTGAGGGGTCGTGCTGGTCGTGGTGGGATCGGTCAAGGGGGCCCCGGGAGT
>JBHJOS010000080.1:0-10385 GCA_050329415.1 Kineosporiaceae bacterium | reverse complement strand
TCGACGAACTCGTCGGCGTACCGGGCGAACCCGTACAGCGCCCACACGTACGGCCGCTTCCCCCGCGGCAGCAGCAGCGTCGCCAGGTAGTACGTCCGCCCGTGCGAGGCGTGCAGCCGCCGGCACCGCTCGTAGGCCGTGCGCAGCCCCGGGTCGGTGATCCCGGCCGCGTCGAGGTCCTTCTCGCTCACCGGCGGGCTCCCGTGTCGCGCCACGCCCGGGAGCGGTACGACCGGTCGGGCCCGAGGACCCGCTCGGCCGCGAGCCGGCCGGAGATCAGGACCATCGGCACGCCCACGCCCGGCTGGGTGCCCGACCCGGTGAACACGACGTTCTCGCCCCACAGGTTGCTTGGGCGGAAGGGTCCGGTCTGGCTGAACAGGTGGGCCGACGCGAACGGCGTCCCGGCGGCCATGCCGCGCCGCTGCCAGTCCAGCGGCGTCGTCACGTCCTCGACCTCGATCGCGTCGCCGAAGCCCTCGTACCCGCGCTGCTCCAGGGTCGCGACGACGTGCTCCCGGTAGCGGGGGCCGGCGGTCTCCCAGTCGATCGCCGCGCCGCCCCGCGAACCCAGGTGAGGGGTGGGGAACAGGACGTAGTAGACCTCCCGGCCGGGCGGTGCCAGCGTGGGGTCGGACGCCGTGGGCCGGGACACGAGGATGCTGGGGTCGCTCATCAGGCGCCCCGACGTCAGCTCGTCGAAGACCTCCCGCCACGCCTCGCCGAAGTGGATGTTGTGGTGCGCGGTGTGGTCGTAGCGCCGTCGCGAGCCCGCGAGCAGGAGGTAGCAGCTGGGGGAGTACCGCAGCCGGTGCTCCCGCGGGTGGGGCCGGCCCAGCAGATCGCGGTACGCCACCGGCAGGTCCGGGTTGAGGATCACGGCGTCGGCGGCGATCCGCTCCCCGTCGGTGGTGACGACCGCGCGGGCTCGGCGGCCGTCGTGCTCCACCCGTTCGACCGTGGTGCCGTACCGGAACTCCACCCCGTGCTTGGCCGCGGCGCCCGCCATCGCCACCGGAACCGCGTGCATCCCGCCGCGGGCGGTGAACACCCCGGCCACCGAGTCCATGTAGGCGATGACCGCGTACAGCGCGAGCGCCTCGAACGGGCTCGCCCCGGCGTACAGGGCCTGGAACGAGTACACCCGCTGCAGGCGCGGGTCCTTGAGGTACTTCGCGACGGCGGGGGCGAGGCGGCCGAAGCCGCCGATCGCCGCCAGCCGGGCGAGGTTCGGCCGCAGGAGGTCGAGCGGGGTGTCGATGTTGTGGTCGATGAAGTCGCGGATCTCGTAGCGGTACAGCTTCGCGACGAAGTCGACGTAGCGGCGGAAGCCGGCCGCCTCGGCGGGTGAGATCACCGACTCGATCTCGGCCGCCATCCGGTCGACGTCGGCATGCACGTCGAGCGAGCTGCCGTCGGCGTAGAACGCCCGGTACAGCGGTTCGACCGGGGAGAGGTCGAGCCAGTCCGCCATGTCCTCGCCCACGGCGTCGAAGCAGTCGGCGATGAGGTCGGGCATCGTCAGCACCGTGGGGCCGTTGTCGAGGTGGTAGGGGCCCTCGGCGGACTCCAGCACCACCCGCCCGGCCCGCCCTCCGGGCACGGGTTCGCGTTCCAGCACCGTCACGCGGCGCCCCGCTCCCGCCAGCCGCAGCGCGGCGGACAGGCCCGCGAGCCCGGCGCCGACCACCACGACGTGATCGGTCGGACCGGTGACGGTGCGCACCCGTCCGGGCAGCCAGCCGGCCAGGCGGTTCGGTGTCGTCACCAGGGCCATGTCAGGCCACCCTCTCGGTCGCGGCCGTCACCAGCCGGTCTAGCGCGTCGTGGACCTCGTCCGGCAACCCGGCCTCGGCCAGCACCTTACGGGCGGTGTCGGCGTCGATCGCGATGAGCTCCTCGACGCGGTCCGCGGCGCCGGTGTCGAGCAGGATCTCCCGAAGCGCCGCCACTCCGTCCGGGCCCAGTCCCGGGTCGCCCAGCAACCGGTCGACCACGCCGGCCTGGGCCGGCGTCGCGCGTTCCAGGGCGTAGGCGACGAGCAGGGTGCGCTTGCCCTCGCGCAGGTCGTCGCCGGCCGGCTTGCCGGTCGTCGCCGGGTCGCCGAAGACCCCCAGCAGGTCGTCCCGGAGCTGGAACGCCTCACCGAGGGCCAGGCCGAACGCCGAGTACCGGCGCAGCAGGGCGGGCTCGGCGCCGGCCAGCGTCCCGCCGAGGAGCAGTGGGTGCTCCACGCTGTACTTCGCGGACTTGAACCGGATGACACGGCGGGCGCGTGCGGTGTCGTCGGCCCGGTCCGTCCCGGTCGCGCGGTGGCGGACCTGTTCCAGCATGTCGAGGTACTGACCGGCCATGAGCTGGGTGCGCATGAGGTCGAACACCTCACGGCCGCGGGCCAGGGCGGCGGCCGGCAGGCCGGACGCCGCGAACAGCTCGTCCGACCACGACAGGCACAGGTCCCCGGCCAGGATCGCGCCCGCCGCCCCGAAGCGCGCCGGGTCACCGTCCCAGCCGGCGCTCGCGTGGCGGCTCTCGAACTCCCGGTGCACGGCCGGCCGGCCGCGGCGGGTGTCGGAGTCGTCCATCACGTCGTCGTGGATGAGGGCGGCCGCCTGGAACAGTTCGAGCGCTGCGGCCGCGGCGAGGACGGGGTCGCCGTCCGGGCCGCCTGCGCCGCGCCAACCCCAGTAGCAGAAGGCCGGCCGCAGCCGCTTGCCGCCGGCGAGCAGCCCGCGGATGCAGTCGACCAGGGGTTCGGTCTCCTCGGCGACCTCGGCCAGGCGCCGGGCCTGTTCGGCGAGGACATCGTCGAGGACCCGGCCCACTCGGCCTCGCACGTCGGGATCCGGGGCGGTCGGGGCCGGCGGGCTGCCGGCCGGGGCAACACTCATCGGCCAGAGACTAGGGACGGCCGACGCGCGGGGGGAGTCGGGGGCCGGGACCGGCCGTCGAGGGGGGAGGGCGAGCTGCCTATCCTCGGTGCGTGCCGGCCGCGAGCGTGCTCCCCCCCAGCGCCCCGACCGTGGCTGCGGCCGTGGCAGCCGCGCGGGCCGAGTCCCGGCCGTCGGTCTCCTTCGAGTTCTTCCCACCCAAGGACGCCGCCGGCGAGGAGCTGCTCTGGGCGGCCGTGCGCCGCGTGGAGCAGGTGGAGCCGGACTTCGTGTCCGTGACTTACGGTGCCGGGGGCGGCACCCAGGACCGGACGGTCTCGGTGACCCAGCGGATGTCGCGGGAGACGACGCTCACGGTCATGGCGCACCTCACGTGCGTCGGGCGCAGCCGGGCGCAGCTGCGCCAGGTCGTCGGCGCCTACGCGGACGCCGGGGTGCGCTCGGTCCTCGCGCTGCGGGGCGACCCGCCCGGCGGGCCCGGCACCGAGTGGGTTCCCAGCGAGGACGGGCTGGAGCGAGCCGTGGACCTGGTCCGGTTGGTCCACGGGTTGGGACGCTTCAGCGTGGGCGTGGCCGCCTTCCCCGAGAAGCACCCGGAGTCGCCCTCGCTGGAGCACGACGCCCGGGTGCTCTCGCTCAAGGCCGAGGCGGGCGCGGCGTTCGCGGTGACCCAGTTCTTCTTCGAGGCCGAGCCCTTCCTGCGGCTGCGGGACGCCCTCGCCGCGACCGGCGCCGACCTCCCCCTGATCGCCGGGATCATGCCGGTCACCAACGCGCGCCAGATCCGCCGCTTCGCCGAGCTGTCGGGCACGTCCTTCCCCGGATGGCTGGCCGAGCGGGTGCGCACCGCCGGCGACGACCCGGCCGCGGTGCGGGAGGTCGGGATCGAGGTGGCGACCGACCTGGCCCGGCGCCTGGTCGCGGAGGGTGTCGACGGGGTGCACTTCTACACCCTCAACCGGTCCACGGCGACGCTGGAGGTGCACCGGCGGCTGGCCCTGGCCCGTCGGGGTCCGGCGGTCTCACGCCGCTGACGGGTGGTCCCGGGCGACGAGGTCGCTGACGATCCGGGCGCCCAGCCCGACCAGCGGGATCCCGCCACCGGGGTGCGACGACCCGCCGACCAGGTAGAGACCCTCGACGTTGCTCGTGTTCCCCGGGCGCAGGAACGCCGAGCGGGCGCCGTTGCTGGAGGTGCCGTAGATCGACCCCCCCGGGCTGCGGGTGGAGCGGGTGAGGTCGGCCGGGGTGCGGATCTCGCGCCAGAGGATGCGGTCCCGGACGTCGAGCCCGCGTGCGGCCATGACGTCGAGGATGCGGTCGGCGTAGCGGTCGGCCAGGGCGGGCAGGTCCCAGTCGATGCCCTGTGCCGGGTCGCCCGGCCGGTGGCGCGGGGCGTTGACCAGGACGAACCAGGCCTCGTGGGCGTCGTCGGGGCGGGTCGCCGGGTCGTCCGGGGCGCTGATGTAGACGGTGGGGTCCCACGGTGGGCGACACACCCCACGGTGCCGGCCCACCCCGAAGATCGAGTCGAACTCGTCGTCGTAGTCCGCAGGGAACAGCACCGTGTGGTGACGCAGCCCGGAGGTCCGCCCGCGCAGCGCCAGCAGCAGGACGACCCCTGACAGCGAGGGCACCCCACGGCGCAGCCGGCGTCGGCCGAGTTCCCCGGGAGGTCCCGCGAGCAGGTCGTGGTAGACGTGCGCGGCGTCGGCGTTGGCCACGACGACATCGCTGCGCAGCTTCGTCCCGTCCGCGAGCCGCACCCCGGTGGTGCCCCAGCCGCGGGGGCCGGGGACGTCCTTGACCATGATCGTCCGAACGTCCGCGTGGAGGCGGATCTCGACGCCGAGCGACTTCGCCCGGTCCACGAGCAGCTCCGCCAGGCGGTGGAGGCCTCCCGGGAGGTACCAGGCACCGTACGTCTGCTCCAGGTAGGGCACGGTCGCCAGCACCGCGGGTGCCTGGCGCGGGTCGGAGCCGCTGTAGGTCGCGTAGCGGTCGAGCATCATCCGCAGCCGGGGGTCGTCGAGGGTGGCCCGGCCCAGCCCGCGCAGGGTCTGCCAGGGGGCCACGGTCGCCAGGTGGTCGACGCGGCGGGCCTGCTTGACGAGGGTGGCCGCGCCGTCGAGCGGGGACTCGAGGAACGGTCCCCGGGTCACCTGCCACATGGCCTCGGCCCGGTCCAGCAGTGCCGTCCACTGGCGCCCGGCGCGGGCGCCGACGGCGGTGTCGAGGGCGGCGGAGACGCCGGCCCGGCTGGCGTTGGGCACGTCCACCTCGGTGCCGTCCGGGAACCGGTACCGGACCGCGGGGTCGACCGACACGATGTCGACGAGCTCCTCCAGGGGCGCCCCGGTGGCGGCGAAGATCTCTCGCCAGACGTCCGGCCAGGTCAGGAGGTGAGGGCCGGTGTCGAAGGCGAACCCGTCCCGGGTGTACCGCCCCAGCTTGCCCCCGATGGCACCCGACTGCTCGCAGACGACCACCTGGTGCCCCTGCGCGGCCAGGAGGACGGCCGTGCCCAGCCCACCGAGGCCCGCCCCCACGACGACAATGTCCGTCACAGCGACCGACCCTTCCATGTCAGCGTGCCGCGGCGCCTCCTGTGCCACGACAGCGCGGTCAGGGCGGCGGCCAGGGTGACCGAGGCGGGGTGGGCCAGGGCGTCCGGCCAGGCCCGGGAGCCGGTGGCCCGCGCCGCGACGACACGCCCGGCCACCCCGGCGGCGTAGCCGAGCGCCCCGACGCGCGAGCCGAGCAGGGCGGCGACCGGCGGGACGACGTAAGCGAGGCCGAGGCCGGCCATGACTGCGGCCGCCGCGCCCGGCGAGCCGAACGCCTCCCACAGGGACTTGGTGTACCCGTCGCGCACCTCCTCCCACGACCGGTACATCCGGCACTGTGCCACCCGGGAGCCGTCGGCCGGCCCGCCGCGGCCCCCGGTCCGCTTGACCGCGCGCAGCAGGGAGATGTCCTCCAGCACCCGGTCCCGGACGGCGGCGTGGCCGCCGGCCTTGCGGTAGGCCACGGCATCGACGGCGAGCAGCTGACCGTTGGCGGCGGACAGGCTCGGTCGGGGTGAGCGGGCGGCCCGGCCGAGCGGCAGCGTGGTGAGCCACGACCACGCGAGCAGGGGCTGGGTGAGGCGTTCGGCGGGCGTCACGGCCAGCTGGCGGGGGTAGGGCGACAGCAGGTCGAGCCCGTGGGCACGCAGCAGCGCGACGGTCGAGGCGACGGCGTGCGGGCTCAGCGACACGTCGGCGTCGACGAAGACCAGGACGTCGCCGGTGGCGAGCTCGGCCAGCCGGGCGCAGGCGTGGGGTTTGCCGAGCCAGCCAGGCGGCGGGTCCTCGCCTCGGTGCAGCCGGATCCGCGGGTCGGCGGCGGCCGCGGCGGCGGCGACCTCGGCGGTGGCGTCGCCGCTGCGGTCGTCGAGGACCAGGATCTCGAGGTCGGACACGCTCTGCTGGGCGGACAGGTCCGCCAGCAGCCCGGGCAGGGTCCGTTCCTCGTCGCGGGCCGGCACCAGGACGCTCACCCGCTCCGCCACCGGCCGGGCGGGCGGGGCGTCGGCGGGGCGCAGCAGGTGGCGGGTGTTGAGGGCGCTGTGCAGCGTGAGCCCGCCGGCGAGCGCGCCGCCCGCGCCCATTGCGAGTGTCCACGCGGACGGCCGGGTGCTCACGGGGACCGGCGGCGGTGCTCCCGCCGCACCCGCAGCAGGTAGGGGGCGACGACCAGGCCCATGCCGACACCTCCCCAGAGGGCGACGGCGGGCCGGTCGAAGAAGACCAGGTTCGCCACGATCGAGCCCAGCCAGGTCCAGCCGAGCAGCAGCGCGGGCACGGCCTGGCCGACCGGCCGGCGCGGTTCCGGCACCGTGGCCTCGAGCAGGGCGATCATGACGAGCGCGACGAGGACCCAGCCTGCGTAGTTGGTCAGCGGGATGCCGGGGACCCCGGGCAGGCCGGGGGTGGGGTCGAGGAAGCGCCAGTGGCCGGCCGCCGTCATCTGCGGGTCGAGGAACAGGTCCCAGCTCGCGAGGACGGCTGCCCCGATCACCACCACCTCGGCCCGCCGGCGCCACCCCGGCCGGCGTCGGGCGAGCAGGCGGCCGGCCAGCAGCGCCGGCCACGCCATCATCGCCCAGGCCGCCCCGATGATCACCGGGACGGTGTCGAGCTCCCAGCCGAGGGTGCCGGCGTAGGTGTAGCGGCCGAAGGGGAAGCCCGTGGCGGTGCCGACCAACTCGGCGAGCAGGCCGAGGCCGCCCGCGACGACCAGCAGGGCCGCAGCGCCCCGGGCTCCCGTCCAGCGGGCCGCGTGGGCGGTGCTCGCGGCGGCGAAGAACAGGACGCTGAGGATGGTGAGCCAGGTCAGGGCGCGGCCCGACACCAGCGGGTGGACGACCTGGGCGGCGACGGCGAGCAGGGCGAGCACCAGCGCCGGGCCCCCGGGGACGTGGCGGCGGGCGGGGGCTGCGGGCCTTCCCGGCGGGGGACCGGCGAGGACCTCGGTGGCGGCCACGGCGGCGTCAGTCCTGCGACGAGACGACCGCGACCCGGCCGCCGGTGAGGTCGACCAGGCCCTGGGCGGTCGTGGGGAAGACCGCGTGCGGGTGCCCGGCGGCCGCCCACACCTCGTCGTGGTCCGCGAGGGCGGCGTCGACCAGCGTCGGCAGCGGCCGGGGGTGGCACACCGGGGCGACGCCGCCGATCGCGAACCCCGAGGCGGTGCGGACCAGGTCGGCGTCCGCCCGCCGCACCCGGTCGGCACCGAGCAGCTGCGCGACCAGGCCGGTGTCGACCCGGTGGCGACCTGACGTCAGCACGAGGACGGCGCCGGTCCCGCCCGGCGGGTCCACGGCGAAGACCAGGGAGTTGGCGATCTGGCCGACCTCGACGCCGAGCTGGGCAGCCGCCTCGGCCGCGGTGCGGGCGCTGCCCGGCAGGATCCGGATCGCGGGCTCGACGCCGCGGTCGGCCAGCGCCTGTGCCACCCGGCGCACGGCAGGGTGGGCGGCGACATCGTCGGCCGGCGCAGTGGCGGCCGTGGTGGCAGGTGCAGCGGTCACGGGCGGTGCCGCGGGTCCCGGGGAGGTCTCGGTGGCCACGGGACCCCACGGTATCGGCCGGGTCCGGACGGACGCGCACCATAGACGCTACAAACAGTTTGTACTACGAACAGTTCGCAGTACGAGCAGCTTGTGACCGCAGTGACCGGACTGTCACGGCGGTGCCGACGCGAGCTCGGCGGGTGCGCCGGATCCGGACCATGAGGGCGGCCGAGGGCACGACCCGGCCGGAGGCGTAGGTGGACAGCCGGGACCGGGACGTCCCGATGCGGGAGGCGAACTCCGTGCTCGTGAGACCGGAGCGGGTGATCGCCTCCCGGATCTCTCGTGCGACCTAGGCTCGTTCCGCCTGCTCGGACCGGGCCCGGGCGCGGGCGACGACCTCCTCCATCGCCTCGGCCACGCCGTAGGGGCGGGTGTGGGACAGCACCTCTTCGACCTGGCGGGCGGTGCGCCCCCACGGCTCGCGGCGGATCTCGGCGGCGAGCCGCCGCCAGTCGGCCAGGTCGCCGCGCTCCAGGGCGGTGAGGACCGCCTCGGTGGGCCAGTCGGCCACCGGCGACGCCGGGTCGGTCGTGAGGTTGCGGAACGTCAGGCTCATGAGGCCTCCCCTCGGTCGATCATCGCCGCCGCCAATGTCCGGCAGACCTTGCGGACCTCGTCCCAGTCGGTCCACCGAGGCGCCAGGTTCCGGTAGGCGCCGAGTTGGGTCGTGACCGAGGAGTCGGACGGCCTCGGGTCGCCGAGCTGCCGGGCGACCTGGGCGGCGACACCGGGACCGGCCCCGTGCTGGTCGGCGCAGTAGTCGTCCAGGCCGGACAGGACGCCCGCCGCGTGCCCCGCGCTGTAGCGGTCCGCGAGAGCGGCGACGTCGAGGTAGTCCCGGGTCTGGTTGCGTCGGACGACGAGGAACGCCTTGACACGCAGGGTCTCGTCCGCGGTGGGGACGCGCAGCGAGCGCCCGGTGGGGAGGGTGACCCGGGTCGTCTCGAGCGGCCGCCGTCGGATGAGCTGACGGACGCCGGCCTCGACATCGCCGAGGCGGCCCAGGATGAGCTTTCCGGGGCGCACCCGGTTGGTGACCCACTCGCCCTCCGACTCCAGGGCGTCGAGGACGAGGTCGAACCGGTCGCGGAGGTCGGTGAGGACGTGGTCGTGGTCGAACGAGTCGCGATGACCCGCGTAGAGCGCGGCGGCGGAGTCGCCGACGAGGACGGCGTCCGGCACCAGCTCCTGGAGCCGGGCCGCGGAATCCAGGACGACGGGCAGCACCTCGCCGGAGACTGGCGGTGACGGGTCGACCACGCAGCCATGTTGTCTAATCTGATCCGCTCAGGCGTCAGGCCGGGGCCAGCTCGGCGGCGCCGAAGGAGACGGTGAACCGGCGGCACCACACCGACACGCTCGTGAGGTCGTCGATGTCGGCCTCCGGCGGGATCGGGTAGTTGGCGTCGCCCTGGTTGCCCTTGAGCTCGCCCAGGTCCAGCCAGGCCCCGTCGTCGAACACGGACCAGCCGTCCCGGCCCTCGATCACCGGGGCGTCGGTCAGCCAGACCCGCAGGTCGGGGCCGTCGGAGGTGTCGAGCCCCTCGATCCGCAGCACCCGGCTGCCGTCGGCCAGGCGCAGCAGCCGGGCGGTGCCCGTGGTGGCGTGCTCGTGGGTGATGAACTCGCCGCGGGCCAGCTCGACGGTCGCGGGCTCCGGCTCGGGTGCGGGCGTGGTGGTCGTCGGCCCGGGCGGCTGCGAGGGTGGCGTGTTCGCGGGGGTCGCCGGGGTCGGGGCGGTCGCAGGCGGTGTCACTGTGGGCGAGGCGACCGGCAGCCCCTCGGCCACGGTGCGGGTGGTGAACGCCCGCCACGGCTGGACGAGGGCGAGGCCGACGCCGAGCGCGACGACGGCGAGGGCGGCGGCGATCGCGAGCAGCAGGCGCCGCCGACGGGCGGGCCGGCGAACGCTCGGGGGCGAGGTGTCGGGAGTCGTCACGGTGGCGTCAACGCCCGACGCGGTCCTGCCGCCTCCGGTCCGGGCGATCCGTCACCGTCCCGTCATCCAGCGGTCAGCAGGCGACGGCCCGGACGTCCCGCGCGTCACGTCGCCGGGTCATCTCGCGGAACCGGTGGACGGGAGCCGTGCTGCGGCCTACTCTTCGAACATCAGTTCGTCGAACATGTGTTCGATCTAGGGAGTGGGTGGCGATGCGGTTCTACGACGAGCCCGTGGAGGTCCGGCACCAGCCCGCCGGTCCGGTGGCGTTTCTGTGGCGGGACCGGCTCTACGTGGTCCGTCGCGTGCTCGACCGCTGGCGCGAGCGGGACGCGTGGTGGCGGCACCTGGACCGTCTCGACGACCTCGCCGAGCGGCAGGTGTGGCGGGTCGAGGCCGGGCGCGGCCGGCTCGCCGGGGTCGGGGTGTTCGACCT
>JBHJOS010000056.1:0-30725 GCA_050329415.1 Kineosporiaceae bacterium | reverse complement strand
AGCGGAGGCGTCTACGGGGCGGGGCCCGGCGACCCCGCCGTGGTGGCCGAGACCGACGAGGCCTCGCGCCCGCCCCGGCACGGCTGGGCTCGGGACTGCCTCGACGTCGAGGCCAGCGTCCGCGGGTTCGCCCGCCGGCGGCCGGACGTCGCGGTGGCCGTGCTCCGGTACGCCCACGCCATCGGGCCGTCCCTGCGCACCGGCTTCACCGACCTCCTGACACTGCCGGTGGTGCCCACGGTCCTGGGACGGGACGGCCGCCTGCAGTTCGTCCATGCCGAGGACGTCGTTGGATCGGCAGTCGCGGCGGCGCTCGGCGACGTCGTCGGCCCGGTGAACGTCGCGGCCGACGGTGTCGTGACCGTCGCCCAGGCCGCTGCGCTCGCTCGCCGCCCCGTCATGGGGCTGCCGCCCGCCATGCTCCAGCGGCTCCGGCGCCTGCCCGGCCTGTCGGGGGCGCCCGATCTCGACGACGACGACGTGGCGGTGCTCGCCCACGGCCGCGTCCTCGACACCACCCGGATGCACCTGGAGCTCGGGTATCGCGGCCGGTGGACCTCCCGTGCCGCCGTCGAGGACTTCATCGCCGGGCGCGCCCTGCTGGGACCCGGGAGCCGTCCGATCCTGCGCGGGCTGGAGCACCTGTCCGACGCCGTCGCCGGAACCGGTGGGCCGGGGCGCGCCGGCTCGGGGACCATGGGCTCATGACGGCGACCACCGCGCGCAGTGGCGGCGGCCGGCGATCCGGCCTCGTCGCCGCCGCGGCCGAGCGCGCCGCCCGGGAGCGTGAGGTCCGGCGCCGTCACGGGACACCGCTCATTCCCGGACCGGCCTCGGTCGACGACGAGTTGGCCGCCGGGCCGCCGTCACCCGACCCACCGGAGCCGGAGCCGGAGCCCGCTCACCGCGAGCCACCGGCGGGGAGGCATGGCCTCGGTGGGCTGCGCGACTTCCTCGCCCGCCGGCTCACCGGCCGGTACGACGTGGACGAGTTCGGGATGGACCGGGACCTCGCCGAGTCCGTCGTGCTGCCGGCCCTGCGGACGCTGTACTCGGGGTGGTTCCGGACCGACGTCCGCGGGGCCGAGAACGTCCCCGACTCCGGGGCGGCCCTGCTGGTCAGCAACCACTCCGGGACGCTGCCGTGGGACGCCCTCATGCTCCAGGTGGCCGTCCACGACGTCACGCCGTCCCGGCGACTGCTGCGGCCGCTGGCCGCCGACCTCGTCCTGCGGACGCCTCTGGTGGCCGACCTGGCGCGGCGCTCCGGAGCGACGCTGGCGACCTCGGCCGACGCCGAGCGCCTGCTGGCGGGGGGCGAGCTGGTGGGTGTCTGGCCCGAGGGGTTCAAGGGGCTCGGCAAGCTCTACCGGGACCGGTACCGGCTGCAGCGGTTCGGCCGGGGCGGATTCGTGTCGGCCGCTGTCCGCGCGGGTGTGCCGATCATCCCGGTCGCCGTGGTGGGCGCCGAGGAGGCCCATCCCATGATCGCCGACATCGAGCCGCTGGCCCGGCTCTTCGGCGTGCCGTACTGGCCCGTGACGCCGACCTGGCCCTGGCTGGGTCCCCTCGGTCTGGTGCCGTTGCCGAGCAGGTGGACGATCGAGTTCGGCGTGCCCGTCCCGACCGACCGTCACTCCCCGGCCGACGCGGACGACCCCCTCCTCGTCCTCGAACTCACCGACCACGTGCGCGAGGTCATCCAGCGCACCCTCTACACGCTGCTGGTCCAGCGCGGCACGCCGCCGGGATAGCACCTTCCGACTTCGTGCCTGGATTCACAAGGTCGTACCCTGGCCGGGAACCTCGTGAGGAGTCCCTCGAGCATGACGCCCCCGTGTCCGCGCCCCCTGCCGTGAACCTCGGCCGAACCGACAGCCCCTCGCCGGTCAGCCTCGCCTCCCTGGCGGGCAGCGGCGCGGCCCGCCGCTCGGTCCCCGAGGCCACGGCCGGCCGCCTGCCCGGGTACCTCCACGCCCTCCACACGCTCGCGGACCACGGGACCGGCACCGTGTCGAGCCAGGCCCTCGCCTCCCGGGTCGGGGTGTCCCCAGCCAAGCTGCGCAAGGACCTGTCCTGCCTCGGGTCCTTCGGGGTGCGGGGGGTCGGCTACGACGTGGGGTACCTCATCCACGCGATCTCTGCGGTCCTCGGGGTCGCCGACACCTGGGACGTCGCGATCGCCGGGGCCGGCAATCTCGGCCGGGCGCTGGCGCACTACACGGGTTTCGCCGAGCGCGGGCTGCGGGTGACCGTCCTGTTCGACGTCGACCCGGCGGTCGTGGGCACCCTGGTCGAGCGCGTCCCGGTCCACCACATCGCCGACGCACCACGGATCTGCCGGGTCCAGGCCATCGCGATCGGCGTCGTCGCGGTCCCGACCGCCGTCGCCCAGGACGCCGCCGACCTGCTCGTGGCCGGGGGCGTCACGAGCCTTCTCAGCTTCGCCGCCGCCACCCTGGCCGTGCCCGACGAGGTGCACGTCCGCCACGTCGACCTGTCGACGGAGCTGCAGCTCCTCGGCTTCCACGAGTTCCGTCGCCGTCGCAGCCCGAGCGGGGTGACGAGCGCGTGAGCCTGCTCGCCGTCGGGTTGTCCCATCGCAGCGCTCCGCTGCCCGTGCTCGAGCGCGCCGCCCTCGCCGCGGTGGCCGCCGAGCGCCCCGGCGGGCTGACCGAGCGGCTGCTGGCCGCGGAGCATCTGGCGGACGCCGTCGTGCTCGCCACGTGCAACCGGGTCGAGGTCTACGCCGACACCGCCCGGTTCCACGGGGGGGTGGCGGACATCGTCCGTGTGCTGTCCGAGGCGAGCGGCGTGGACGCCGGCGACCTCACCGAGCATCTGTACGTCCACTACGACGCGGCCGTCGCCGGGCACCTGTTCTCGGTCACCGCGGGACTGGACTCGATGGCGGTCGGCGAGAGCCAGATCCTCGGCCAGGTGCGTGCCCTGTGGCACGACGGCCGGGCGCGAGGACTGGGGCGGCTGCTCGACGAGCTGTTCCAGCAGGCGCTGCGGGTCGGCAAGCGCGCCCAGTCCGAGACCGGGCTGGACCGGCGCAGCAACGTCCTGGTCGACCACGCCCTGGAGCGGGCGGCGGCCCTCCTCGGCACGCCGGCCCCGCGGACCCTCGTCGTCGGCGCAGGTGCCATGGCCGCCGTCGTCGTCTCGTCGCTGCTGCGCCGGACCGGTGCCCGACCCGGGGATCCGGCCGAGGGCGACGCCGACGCGGCGTGGCTGACCGTCGTCAACCGGAGTCCGGATGCTGCCCGCCGGCTCTGCGCGAACGCGG
This sequence comes from Kineosporiaceae bacterium, assembly GCA_050329415.1. Taxonomy (GTDB): domain Bacteria; phylum Actinomycetota; class Actinomycetes; order Actinomycetales; family JBBAYJ01; genus JANNOG01. The sequence goes on along the minus strand of JBHJOS010000056.1, from coordinate 27,433 downwards.
GTCCGGGTGCCCGGAGCGCGCCCTGGGAGCACCTCGAGGCCGAGCTGGCCGCGGCCCAGCTCGTCGTGACCTGCACCGGAGCCGTCGGTCACATCGTCGATGGCCGGCACCTCGCGGCGGTCCGCCCGAGGCGTCTCGTCCTCGTCGACCTCGCCCTGCCCCGCGACGTCGACCCCCTGGCGGCCAGGGTCGACGGGGTCACGCTGCTCGACCTGGAGACCCTCGGCTCCGAGGTGACCGCTCTGGTCGGGGCCGACGAGGTCGCGGCCGCGCGGCAGATCATCGCCGGGGAGGTCGACACCTGGCGGGCGCAGCGCGCCGCCGGCGGGGTCACCCCCACCGTCGTGGCCCTGCGCGAGCAGGCGCTGGCGATCCTCGAGGCCGAGCTGGACCGGTTGGACCGGCGGTTGCCCGACCTCCCCGACTCCTCGCGCGAGGAGATCCGCAACACCGTGCGCCGGGCGCTGGAGAAGGTCCTCCACACCCCGACGGTCCGGGTCAAGGAACTGGCGGACGTGCCCGGCGGCTCGTTCTATGCCGAGGCCCTGCGCACCCTCTTCGACCTGGAGGTCGCGGACAGCGTCGCCGCCTCCGACTCTCTCGCCTCGGTGGGCCCGTGACGGCCGGGGTGGACATGACGCACCCGCGCCCGACGGCCGTGCTCCGCGTCGGGACCCGGGCGAGTGCCCTGGCCCGGGCCCAGTCCGGGGCGGTCGCCGAGCTCCTGGCGCGGGCCCTCGGCCGACCGGCCGAGCTGGTCGACGTCCGCACCCACGGCGATGTCTCCCGGGCCCCGCTGTCCGCCATCGGCGGCGTCGGCGTGTTCGTGTCCGCGCTGCGGACGGCCCTGCTGGCCGACGAGGTCGACGTGGCCGTCCACAGCCTCAAGGACCTGCCGACCGCCCCGGTGTCCGGCGTGCGGCTCGCCGCGACCCCGCTGCGCGAGGACCCGCGCGACGTCCTCGTGGCTGCGGACGGGCGCCGCCTGGCGGACCTCCCGGCCGGGGCTCGCGTCGGCACCGGCTCCCCGCGCCGGGCCGCGCTCCTGGCCGGCCGGGGCCTGCAGGTCGTGGACATCCGTGGCAACGTCGACAGCCGGCTGGCCCGGGTCGGCCGCGACCTCGACGCCGTGGTGCTCGCCGCCGCCGGGCTGCGCCGGCTCGGCCGGATCGACGTCGCGACCGAGGTGCTGGACCCCGACGTGTTCCTTCCCGCGCCCGGACAGGGGGCGCTCGCGGTCGAGACCCGGGACGGCGACCCGGTCGGCGACGCCGTGGCGGAGGCCCTGGACGACCTCCCGACACGCCTCGCCGTCACCGCGGAGCGAGCCCTGCTGGCCGCCCTGGAGACCGGGTGCTCCGCACCGGTCGGGGCGCTCGCCGGCGTCGTCCCGACGGGGGACGCCGGGTGGCGGCTGCACATCCAGGCCGCGGCCGGCCGACGTGGCGTCGTGGCGCAGTCCGTCCTCGCGGGCGGGACCGCGGCCGGTGCCGCCTGGTCGAGTGTGACCCGGATCGAGGGATACGCCGAGGTGACCGATCCGGCCGGAGCCGCGTCCGCCGGGGGTCGATTGGGCGTAGAACTGAAGGACCGAGCGTTCCGGCCGCCGCCGATCGCGCCCCCGGACGTCGAAGCAGGTGCCTCATGACCGAACCGACCACCGTCCCGGCCGTCCCGGCGACCCGCAACGGTGCCGGGTCCGGGCCGCGGCGCACCGGGGTGGTCTCGTTCGTGGGCGGTGGCCCGGGGGACCCCGGGCTGCTCACCGTTCGCGCGGTCAAGCTGCTGGGCGAAGCGGACGTCGTCGTGGTCGACGTGCTGGACCGCACCGAGATCCTCGCCCGGTACACCCGACCCGGTGTCACCGTGGTGCCGGGCGGCCGGGACGGCGACGACGGGCCGCTGGCCGGTGCCGAGCGGGCCCGGGTCGTCGTGTCGGCCGCCGCCGACGGCTCGCGCGTCGTCCGGATCGTGGACGGTGACTCGACGACCTTCTCGACGATCGTGGACGAGGTCGCGGCGTGCCGGCGGGCGGGCATCGACATCGAGATCGTGCCAGGTGTACCGATCTCGACCGCCGTTCCCGCCTACGCCGGGGTTCCGATCACCCCGGGCGGTGCCACGTCGGCCGTTCACACCGTGTGGGCCCACGAGCGGGGCGAGGCCGCCCTCACGCCTGGCGCCGCCCCCTCGACCGACTCCGTCATCGTGCTCGGCGAGCCCCACGAGATCGCGGCGGCGGCGGTCCGCCTCGTCGCCGAGGGGTGGGCTGCGGACTGCCCGTCGCTCATCGTGAGCAACGGCACCACTCTCGCCCAGCACAGCAAGGTCATGACGCTGGATCAGGTGCCGTCCGCGCTGTCCTCCGCCGAGCCGCCGGTCACCCTCGTCGTCGGCAGCCCGGTGGCGCACCGCGACTCCCTGGCGTGGTTCGAGACCCGGCCCCTGTTCGGCTGGCGGGTCCTGCTGCCGCGAACCAAGGAGCAGTCGTCGATGCTGGTCGACCGGCTCTCCGAGTACGGGGCCCGGGCGGAGATCGTGCCCACCATCTCCATCGAGGAGCCCCGAACCCCGGCGCACATGGACCGCGCCGTCCGCGGCCTCGTCACCGGCCGCTACGAGTGGATCGGCTTCACCTCCGCCAACGCCGTGCGGGGGGTCCGCGAGCGGCTGGAGGCCCTGGGGCTGGACGCCCGAGCGCTGTCCGGGCTGCGGGTCGCTGCCGTGGGCGGCGTCACCGCCGACGCCCTGCGCGACTGGGGTATCGAGCCGGACCTCGTGCCCGAGGGCGAGCAGTCGGCCCGCGGCCTGCTGGCCGAGTGGCCCGCCTACGACGAGCAGCTCGACCCGATCAACCGGATCCTGCTGCCTCGGGCGGACATCGCGACCGAGATCCTGGTCGCCGGGCTGCAGGAGCTCGGCTGGGAGGTCGACGACGTCACCGCCTACCGGACCGTGCGGGCGGCCCCCCCGCCGGCCCCGGTGCGGGAAGCGATCAAGACCGGCGCCTTCGACGCCGTCGTGTTCACGTCCAGCTCGACGGTGCGCAACCTCATCGGGATCGCCGGCAAGCCCCATGCCGCCACGGTCATCGCCTGCATCGGACCGGCGACGGCGAGGACCGCCGAGGAGCACGGCCTGCGAGTCGACGTGATCCCGGCGGAACCGTCCGGACCCGCTCTCGTCGACGCGCTCGCCGATCATGGTGTGGACCTGCGTCGGGCCGCGCTGGAGGCGGGCAAGGAGCCGGTCCGGCCCTCGCAGCGGCGGGTCGTCGCCCGCCGGAGGGCCCGGTGAGCCCAGGGTCGGTGCGGGGGACGGGACTGCCGTCCGGCCTGGCCGGTCACCCGGTGCGGCGACCGCGGCGGCTGCGGTCCACCCGGGCGATGCGCGAGCTGGTCACCGAGGTCCGGCTGCACCCGCGGAACCTGGTCCTGCCGGTCTTCGTGCGGGAGGGCCTGGACGAGCCGCGGGCGGTCGCGAGCCTGCCCGGGGTGGTGCAGCACTCGCGCAAGTCCCTGGTGTCGGCGGCGCACGACGCGGTGGCGGCAGGCGTGGGCGGGATCATGGTCTTCGGGGTGCCGACGGTGCGCGACGCTCACGGTTCCGGATCCGACGATCCCGACGGTGTCCTCAACGTGGCCTTGGCCGACGTCCGGGCCGCGGTCGGCGACGCCCTGGTGGTCATGGCCGACCTCTGCCTCGACGAGTTCACCGACCACGGGCACTGCGGGGTGCTCGACGACCGTGGCGGCGTGGCCAACGACGCGACGCTCGAGCGGTACCGGGCGATGGCCGCGGCCCAGGCCGAGGCGGGTGCTCATGTCGTCGGGACCAGCGGGATGATGGACGGCCAGGTCGAGGCGGTCCGGGATGCCCTCGACGCCGTCGGGCGGGACGACGTGGCGATCCTGGCCTACGCGGCGAAGTACGCCTCGGCCTTCTACGGTCCGTTCCGGGACGCCGTCGAGTCCACGCTGACCGGGGACCGCGCCACGTACCAGCAGGATCCGGCGAACGCCCGGGAGGCCCTGGTCGAGGCGGCGCTCGACGTCCAGGAGGGCGCGGACCTGGTGATGGTCAAGCCCGCCCTGCCGTACCTCGACGTGCTGCGCCGGGTGGCCGACGCCTCGCCGGTGCCGGTGGCGGCCTACCAGGTGTCGGGGGAGTACGCCATGGTGGCGGCTGCCGCCGAGCGCGGCTGGCTCGACGGCGACCGGGCGATGGCCGAGTCCCTGGTGTCGATCCGCCGCGCGGGCGCGGACATCGTCCTCACCTACGGCGCGCTCGACGCGGCCCGCCGGCTGCAGGACGGCGGGAGCGCCGGGTGACCCCGTGACGCGCTGGCTCGACGCCGAGGAGCAGGCGGCGTGGCGGGCGTTCCTCGAGGGCACCGCCCGGCTCACCGACCACGTCGGTCGCGTGCTGGACGCACATGGGCTGTCCCTGGCCGAGTACGAGATCCTCGTCCGGCTCTCCGAGGCCGGGGAGTCCTGCGAGGAAGAGCTCGGACAGGTGCGGATGAGCGAGTTGGCCGCCGCCGTCGTCCACTCCCGCAGCCGGCTCACCCACACGGTGACGCGGATGGCGGCGGCCGGCCTGGTGGAGCGGATCGCTCATCCCGCCGATGGCCGCGGGGTGCTGTGCCGGCTGACGCCGAAGGGCCGGGACCTGCTGGTCGAGACGGCACCGGCGCACGTCACGAGCGTGCGGGAGGGTTTCCTCGACGCCATGAGCCGCGAGGAGTTCCTCGCCCTCGGCGCAGCGATGGCGAAGGTGTCGGCCCGCCTGCGCTGCTAGGGGTGCGGGCGATTCCGACACCCACAGGGTCGAGCGCCCTCGCTACCGTCGGGAGATGGGGTACGACCGGTGGGTGGGTGCGCCTCCGATGCCCGGGCGTCCGCGCATCGACGTGGTGGAGACCCCGGACGAGGTCATGAGCAAGATCGAGGGACGGCACGGCGTCTCCTACGACGACGTCGACGAGGTCCTCAGCGGTGCCTTCAGCTACAGCTGGTCGTTCGAGGACGCGCGAGGGTGGAGGTTGTACGTCCAGGGCAGGGCGCGGAGTGGGAACCTTCTCAAGGTCGTGTTGCGCCTCGTCGACTCTCGAGACGGTGTGTGGAGGCTGCGGCCCGCCTTCTGGACCAATCGGCCCTTGTGATCGAGGAGGGGTTCACCAATGATGTCAAGCATGAGTCCCCGGCGGGTCGTTCCCTCCGGGTCGTTGCCCGACGACCTCGATGACATCACCATGAGCGAGGATGAGTTCGATGCCGCCTTCGCCGCCGGGCACACCGGCGATCAGATCGCTGTCGGTAGTGGGCCGACGCTGACCGTCTCGAGTGGCTCCTCGAGCGCTTCCGTGGGAGGGGGCACGTCGATCGTGGTTGTGACTCAGACGACGAGGGTGAGCATGCCGGTCGCCGCGTAGGCTGCTGGGGTGCGAGTCATCCTCTTCCTGGCGGACGCGGCACAGCCTGAGCAGGCGACGAACAAGGTCCACGTGCTAGGTGCGGGATGGAGCGTCACCGGGTCACCCACTCCGCCGATGGCGGTTGTGGCCCTCATCAAGGTCCCCTGGGACCAGGCCAACGCTCAACACACCGCCAGGCTGGAGTTGGTCGACGCTGACGGGCGGCCCGTGACGGTGCAAGGTCCGACGGGGGCGCAAGCGCTCAGTGTCGATCAGGTGTTCGAGGTCGGTCGACCACCCGGCCTGCCGCGAGGCATCGAGATCGACCACTCCATCTGTGTCAACCTGGGCCCCGGGCTGCCTCTCCAGCCAGGCATGTCGTATCAGTGGCGTCTGACCATGGACGGCGACGAGGACACGGCACAGGTGACGACCTTCTTCATCCGTCAGCAGCCGACGCCCCCTCACCAAGCCTGACTCTCGTCCATCAGGGGTCGCGCCGCGGCACCCGGGTGGCTTTGCGACACTGTGTCGTGTGACCGCCGTGCCCGCCCCCACCAGCCCGGCGCTCGACCCGGTCCCGGCCTCGGCCGAGCTGTTCGCCCGGGCCGGACGAGTGATCCCCGGGGGCGTCAACTCCCCGGTCCGGGCGTTCCGGGCGGTCGGGGGCACGCCGCGGTTCATGGTCTCCGGCCGTGGTCCGTACCTCACCGATGCCGACCGCCGGGAGTACGTCGACCTCGTGTGCTCGTGGGGACCGATGATCCTCGGTCATGCCCACCCGGGCGTCGTCGAGGCCGTGTCGGTCGCCGCCGCCCGCGGCTTCTCGTTCGGCATGCCGACCGAGGGCGAGGTCGCGCTCGCCGAGGAGATCGTCTCCCGGGTCGCGCCCGTCGAGCAGGTGCGGCTGGTCAGCTCCGGTACCGAGGCCACCATGAGCGCGATCCGGCTGGCGCGCGGCGCCACCGGCCGCCGCACGATCGTGAAGTTCGCCGGCCATTACCACGGCCACGTCGACGCCCTGCTCGTCCACGCCGGGTCCGGGGTCGCGACGCTCGGCCTGCCGGACAGCCCCGGGGTCACGGGTGCCGCGGCGGCGGACACGCTCGTCGTGCCGTACAACGACGAAGCGGCGCTGCGGGAGGTGGTGGCGGCCCACGGCCCCGAGATCGCCTGCGTCATCACCGAGGCCGCGGCCGGCAACATGGGGGTCGTCGCGCCGGCCCCGGGCTTCTCGCGGCTGCTGCGGGACCTCACCCGCGATGCCGGGGCGCTGCTCGTCCACGACGAGGTGATGACCGGGTTCCGGGTCTCGCGGGCCGGGTGGTTCGGGGTGGAGGGCGTCGAGCCGGACCTCATGACCTTCGGCAAGGTGATGGGTGGCGGCTTCCCCGCCGCGGCGTTCGGTGGCCGGGCCGAGATCATGGCCCACCTCGCCCCCGCCGGGGCCGTCTACCAGGCGGGCACCCTCAGCGGGAACCCGGTCGCGGTCGCGGCCGGGCTCGCCACCCTCCGGTACTGCACCCCAGAGGTGTACGAGGCGGTGGACGCGGCCGCGGACACCCTGTCGCAGGCCGTGTCCGACGCCCTCGCCACGGCCGGGGTGCCCCACACCATCCAGCACGCTCGCAGCATGTTCAGCGTCTTCCTGGGCGTCTCGGGGCCGGTCCCGGACTACCGCACGGCGCGGACCCAGGACACCGCGGCCTACGCGGCGTTCTTCCACGCGATGCTGGAGCGCGGCGTCCACCTGCCGCCCAGTGCCTTCGAGGCCTGGTTCCTCTCGGCGGCACACGACGCCGCGGCACTCGACCGCGTCCTCGACGCCCTGCCGCATGCCGCCCGGGCCGCCGCAGGGGCGCGATGAGCGTCGAGCCCTCGTCGGGGCGGCCCCGGACCGTCGTGCACCTGCTCCGCCATGCCGAGGTCCACAACCCCACGGCCGTGCTCTACGGCCGGCTGCCCGGGTTCCATCTCTCGGAGCGCGGCGCCGGACAGGCCGAACGGGTGGCCGAGCACCTCGCCGAGGTCACGCGGGACGGCGGGGTGGCGGCCCTGGTGACGAGCCCGCTGGAGCGGGCCCGGGAGACCGCGGCCCCGCTGGCGGCCGCCCTGGGGCTGCAGCCGGTCGTCGACGACCGGCTCGTCGAGAGCGCCAACGACTTCCAGGGCCAGGGCCTGGCGTTCCGGGCCGCCTACCTCGCGCCCGCGTACTGGCGACGCTACGGCGCCCCGTGGCGCCCGTCGTGGGGGGAGCCGTACACCGAGGTCGCGGCCCGGGTCACGGCAGTGGTCGACGAGCTGCGGCACGCCCACCCCGGCCGCCACCTCGTGTGCGTCTCGCACCAGGCGCCGATCTGGGTGGCCCGCCGCCGACTGGAGGGCCGGCCGCTGTGGCACGACCCGCGCCGGCGCGAGTGTGCGCTGGCGTCCGTCACCAGCCTCACCTACGACGGCGACGACCTGGTGGGCCTCTCCTACGCGTGCCCGGCGACCGACGGATGAGCGGACGCGTGCCCCGGGCCCGGGGCCTCGTCGCGGGCGCCCTCGCCGGCGTGGCCCTGGTCGTCGCCGGCTGCACCTCGGACGCCGGCACGCCGCAGCTGCGCGACGTCGGCGACGCCGGCTTCGTCGCGGGCGACGGCTCGGTGGCCGTCCTGCCCGCGGCCGACCGCGGCAACCCCGTCGACATCGCCGGGGAGTCCCTGGACGGTGAGGTCCTCGACCTCGCGGACCACCGGGGCGGCGCGGTCGTCCTCAACGTCTGGGGGTCGTGGTGCGCGCCCTGCCGCGCCGAGGCCCCCGACCTGGTGTCGGCCCACGACCGGCTGACGGCGGACCACCCGGGCGAGGTGGCCTTCGTCGGGCTCAACATCCGCGACGCCTCGGCCACCAACGCCCGCCGCTTCGAGGAGAGCTTCGCCGTCCCCTACCCGAGCCTCTACGACCCCGACTCGCTGCTGCTGCTGGAGCTGCGCGGCGAGATCCCACCGAACGCCATCCCCTCGACCCTGGTGCTCGACCGCTCCGGCGCGGTCGCCGCCCGGGTCCTCGGCCGCGTTGACGAGGCGACGCTGGTCGGGCTCGTCGAGGACGTCCTGGCCGAGTCCCCGGGGTCCTCCGGATCGTCGTCCCGGCCCGCCCCGGAGCCCTCGCCGGAGGGGTCGCCGTGACGGACCCCGCGGCGGTCGTCCTCGGCGGGTCGGTGTGGCTGGCGCTGCCGGTCGCCGTGCTGGCGGGCCTGGTGTCGTTCGCCTCCCCGTGCGTCCTGCCGCTCGTCCCCGGTTACCTGGCCTACGCCTCCGGCTCCGGGGACCCCGGCCGGGCCGGCACCGGGCGGCTCCTGGCGGGGACCGGGCTCTTCGTCCTGGGGTTCACCGCCGTGTACCTCGCCATGGGGGCGACCGCGGGTGCCCTGGGCGGCTGGCTGCTGCGGGAGCAGCGCACCGTCGAGGTCGTCGGTGGGCTGCTCACGATCGGGCTCGGCCTGCTGCTCGCGGGAGTCCTCCCCGGTCTCGCGAGCGAGCGGCGGATCCGGTGGCGCCCGACCGCGGGCCTGGCGGGGGCACCGGTGCTGGGTGCGGTCTTCGGGGTCGGGTGGACCCCCTGCATCGGCCCGACCTTGAGCGCGGTCCTGCTGCTGGGCCTGCAGGAGGGTTCCGCGGATCGCGGCGCCGTTCTGGCGGCGGCCTTCTGCCTTGGGCTCGGCCTGCCGTTCCTGCTGGTCGCCGCCGCCTACGGGCGCGGCATGACGGCGCTCGGTCCGCTGCGGCGGCACCGCGCGGTGATCGCACGGGCCGGCGGTGCCATGCTCGCCGTCGTCGGCGTCCTCCTCGTCACGGGGGTGTGGAACGCCCTGGTGCGTTCCCTCCAGGGCCCGGTCTCCGGCTTCGAGACGATCCTCTGATGGCGACCCAGGAGATCGCCCCGCCCACCGCGGAGGCCCCGGAGCAGCCACCGCCTCCGCGCCGCCCGCCGGCCGGCCCCGACCTCGGACCCGTGGGTGCGCTTCGCTGGGCGTGGCGGCGGCTCACCAGCATGCGCACGGCCCTGCTGCTGCTCCTGCTGCTCGCCCTGGCTGCGATCCCCGGGTCGATCGTGCCGCAGCGCAGCGTCGACCCCGCGGCGGTGGCGACCTTCGAGGAGCGCAACCCCGGTCTCGCCCCCTGGCTGGACCGTCTCGGGTTCTTCACGGTGTTCAGTTCGCCCTGGTTCGCGGCGGTGTACCTGCTGCTGTTCACCAGCCTGGTCGGCTGCGTCCTGCCCCGGGCGCGCCTTCACCTGCGCGAGTGGCGCAGCCGGCCGGACCGAGCGCCCGCCCGGCTGGACCGTCTCGCCACCCACCGGCGCTGGGAGGTCGAGGGCGAGCCCGGCGCGGTGGCCCGGACGGTCGCGGGTGTGCTGCGCCGGCGGTGGTCCGTCGCCGTCGACGAGCAGCCGGACGGCCGGGTCGAGGTCGCTGCCCAGACCGGTCGGCTGCGCGAGACCGGCAACCTGGTGTTCCACTTCAGCCTGATCGGTGTCCTGGTCGCGCTGGCGGGCAGCGCGCTGTACTCGTGGCGGGGCGAGGCGCTCGTCGTCGAGGGCGACGGGTTCGCCAACGTGCTGCCGCGCTACGACTCCTTCACCCCGGGCCCGCGGTTCGACACCTCGTCACTGCCGCCGTTCCGCCTCACCCTCGACGACCTCGCGGTCCGCTTCGAGGACGCGACGGCGGCCGGGTTCGCCGCCCCCCGGGACTTCCGGGCGACGGTCACGGTCGCCGTCGAGCCGGGTGCCGCGGAGCAGACCGAGACCATCCGGGTCAACGACCCGTTGGGGATCGGTGGCGCCCGGGTCTTCCTGTCCGGCAACGGCTACGCGCCCGTCGTCGAGGTCCGGGACGCCCGGGGCGAGGTCGTCTTCGAGGGTGCGGTGCCCTTCCTGCCCCAGGACGGCGTGTACACCTCGACCGGTGTCGTCAAGGTCCCGGACGCGGGCGCCTCCGGCGCGCCCGACCTCGCTCTCGAGGGAGTGTTCCTGCCCACCGGGGTGATCGACGACCAGGGCCCTCGCAGCCTCTTCCCGGACGCCCTCGACCCGCAGCTCGTCCTCACGGCGTACACCGGCGACCTCGGCCTCGACGATGGGCGCTCGCAGTCGGTGTTCGAGCTCGACACCACGGCGCTGGACCAGGTCGAGACCGCCGGGCAGCCGGTCCGCCTGCTGCTGCGGCCCGGAGACACCGTCGACCTGCCGGACGGGACCTCGGTCACCTTCGGCGAGTTGCGGCGGTTCGCGGCCCTCGACGTCCGTGCCGACCCGTCGGGCCCGCTCGCCCTCGGGGCGTCGGTGCTGGTCGTCGCCGGTCTGGCGATCAGCCTCACGGTGGCCCGGCGCCGGCTGTGGGTCCGGCTGACGCCCGCCGGGGAGCCCGGGCGTACCGTGGTCGAGGTCGCCGGGTCGTCCCGGCCCCGGGACGTCGGCCTGGTCGTGGCAGTGGACCGCGTGACGGACCAGATCAGGGGTGCCGTCACGGCGCCCACCGGAGCACGGGAGCGGACATGACCGTCAACGAGTCCCTGGCCGACGCCAGCGACGCCCTCACGGTGTCGGCCATGGCGGTCTACACGGTCGCAATGCTGGCCTTCCTTGCGAACCTGGCGGCGGCGGGTAGCCCGGCGCCCCGTATGGCCCCCGGGGGAGCCCTCGTCGCCGCGGGCGGCGGGCCGGCGCCGGACAGCACGTCATCCCCCGAGCCGCTCGGAGAGTCACCGGAATCCGCCCCGGCCCGACGCTCCCGCGTCGGCGGGGTCGCCGTCGGCGTCCTGATCCTCGCCACCGGGCTTCACCTGGGCGCCGTCGCCGCCCGGGGACTGGCCGCCGGTCGGGTGCCGTGGAGCAACGCCTACGAGTTCGCCCTCACCGGCTCCCTCGCCGTCGCGGTGCTGGCCGTCGCCCTGGTGGTCCGTCGCGACCAGCGCTGGTTGGGCGCGTTCGTGGTGCTCCCCGTGCTGCTGACCCTCGGCCTGGCCACCGCCGTGTTCTACGCCGAGACCACCGCGCTGGCCCCGGCACTGCAGAGCTTCTGGCTTGTCATCCATGTCTCCGTCGCGTTCATCGCCTCCGCGCTGTTCACGGTCTCGTTCTCGCTGTCGGTGCTCCAGCTGACCCAGCAGCGGGCGGACGCCGGCGCCGCGGCCGGCCGGCCGCGGCCGGCGCTGCTGCGCGCCGTGCCCGGGACGGACCTGCTGGAGGCGGGGGCCTTCCGGCTCAACGCCGTCGGCTTCGTCCTGTGGAGCTTCACCCTCATCGCCGGGGCGATCTGGGCCGAGCACGCCTGGGGTCGCTACTGGGGCTGGGACCCCAAGGAGGTGTGGTCGCTGGTCATCTGGGTGGTCTACGCGGGGTACCTCCACGCCCGCGTGACCGCCGGGTGGGGCGGGCGGCGGGCGGCATGGCTCGCGGTCGCGGGCTACGGCTGCCTGCTCTTCAACTTCTTCGGCGTCAACTACCTGTTCTCGGGCCTGCACTCCTACGCCTGACAGGGCTCCCGGGGGTGATCGGGAACTCCTGGGAGTTCCTTCCAGCGGAGCGAAACCACCCCGCCCGACCGGACGTGTGACATGCGTGCCCGACAACAACGAGCTGTGGCCGCAGGGGCGCCCGAGCGGGCAGCCCGGCCCCGTGCCCGCTCCCTCGCGGAGCGGAACCCCTTCCTCCCCCTTCCCCGATCCCGCGTTCGACGAGGACGCGGGGTCCACCCGCACCTCCAGCGCCACCGCCACCCTCACCCGCCGCGCGGTCGCGGCGGGCGGGCTCGCCGGCGTGGCCTTCCTCGCCGCCTGCAACACGGTGCCGGAGCTGGCACGGATGCGGTGGCGGCCGTCCGCGGGTGCGGCGCCGACGCCGACTCCCTCGCCGACCGCCTCGCCGACTGTCGTCCCGTCACCGAGTGCCTCGGTCCCGTTGCCCACGGTCACGGGATCGATGAACCCGACGCCCTCGGTCACGGCGTCGGCCTCCGTGCCCGTCACGCCGCCGGCGCCCCCGGCCGCCCCTCCGGTGGCGTCAGGACCCGCGAGCGCCGAACTGTTGGCCCGGCGGCTCACCTACGGTCCGACGGCCGCCCTGGTGGCGGATCTCGAGGCACGCACCCCGGGTGGCTGGCTCGAGGCCCAGCTCGACCCGGCGTCGGTGCCCGACCCGATGGGCGACGCGGTCCGGGGTGCGTTCTCGAACCTCGACCGGCCCTACACCGACTTCCGCGGTGAAGACGTTGACACTTACGAGCTGACGCGCGACACCCAAGCCCGCACCCTCGCCCTGTCCACGTGGAGCTCGCGGCAGCTGTTCGAGGTCATGTGCGCCTTCTGGTCGAACCACGTAGGCGTGTCACCGCGCGGCGACGACACCCAGAACCGCACCCGCGCCGACTACGACAACTCCGTCATCCGCACCCACGCCCTCGGCACGTTCCGTGAGCTGCTCCGGGCCAGCGGCATGCACCCCTGCATGATGGAGTACCTCAACCTCGACGGGTCCCACAAGGACAACCCCAACGAGAACTACGCCCGCGAGATTCTCGAGCTCTACACCCTGGGCGTCGATGGTGGCTACACCGAGGACGACATCATCGAGCTGGCCAAGGGGTTCACCGGCTGGGTGGTGCCCGGCCCGAGGCGTGACGGTGCCGTCAACCCCGAGGGCATGATCCCGCAATTCGTCCCGAATCGGCACTTCGTTGGTCCCTTCACCCTGCTCGGGCGGGTCTTCGAGAACCCGACCGCAGAGAGCGGCCCCCAGGTGTGGGAGGAGGTCACCGAGTTCCTCGTCACCCAGGAGGCGACCGCCCGGTACCTCTCGTGGAAGCTGGTCCGGCACTTCGTGGCCGACGACCCCACTCCGTACGAAGAGTTGATCTCCCGGATGGCGCAGGCGTACCTCGCCAACGACACCGCGATCGTGCCGGTGCTGCGCGAGCTGTTCACCTCGCCCGAGTTCGCCGGGTCGGAGGGGCTCAAGGCCCGTCGGCCGCTCGAGCGCTACGTCGCCATGATCCGCCTCACCGCGCCCGAACTGCCGGGCAACATCACCGAGGGCGCCCGGCAGCTCTTCTACCGCACCCCGGGCATGCAGCCGCTGGGTCACTACCCCCCCGACGGATACCCGGACGTCATGGTCGAGTGGGCGTCGGCCGGGACGGCGCTGTCGCTGTTCAACGTGGGCCGCGCCCTGCTCCGCAAGGACATGGACGAGGCCGGTCTCGCCGGTGCCGACCCCATCGTCGCCGCCGGTCCGCAGAACCACACCGAGGTCGCGATCGAGGCCGCCCGGGCACTGCTGCTGCGCGACCCGACCGACGCGGAACTCGACGCCGTCCTCACCGTGCTGGGGTCCGGGGACGTCCCGGCCGAGCTCGGCGACGACGACGTCCGCCGGTGGGCGGCCGAGATCGCCGGCACCGTCCTGCTCAGCTCGCCCTCCCACCTGCTCCGCTGACCCTGGAGAGACGTACGCATGACCACGACACCCGACTGCAAGCCGTGCGCCGAGGGCGCGCGCTTCCTCACCATGTCGCGCCGGGGGTTCTTCACCCTCGCCGGTGCGGCCGGCATCGTCATGGGGACCACGGTCGGCGGTGCCCGGGTGGGTCTGCTCGACGGGCTCACCCCGAGCGCAGGCGCCGCCACGGCGACCGACACCGACTGCCTCGTCGTTCTGTCGCTGCGGGGCGGCTATGACGGACTCAGCTGCATCGTGCCGGCGTCCTCGCCGGAGTACTACGACCTGCGCCCCAACATCAACATCCCCCAGGGAGTGCTCAAGCAGGCCAACGACGGGTTCGGGCTGGCGCCTGCGCTGGAACCGCTCTTCCCGCTGTGGGACGCCGGGCAGTTCGGCGCGGTCCACGCCGTCGGCATGGAGCGGCCGAACTACTCGCACTTCGAGGCGATGGACGAGATGGAGCGGGCCAGCACCGGCAGCGCTCTCTACACCGGCTGGATCGACCGGTGCGTCGGCGCCCTCGGCGGTTCCGACAGCCCGTTCCTCGCGACGGCCATGGGCACCGACACCCTCCCCACGTCGCTGTCCGGCCCGAATCCCGAGTTCGCCATGCGGAACATCAACGGGGTGACGCTGGCGATCGGTGACAACGAGGGGGCTTTCTCGGCCGTGCAGGAGGCCATGGCCCAGCTCCACGAGGGCAGCGAGCCGCTGGTCTCGGATCCCCTGCTGCGCGGCATCGGGGCGGTCGCAACGGCCCAGGCGCTGCCGGAAGGCGGTGACGGCTACCCGGACGGCGGACTGTCGAATGCGCTCCGGGACATCGCCCGCCTCATCAAGGAGCCCACGTCGGGGATCCGCTTCGCGACCGTCGACTACGGCGGCTGGGACACCCACGAGGGCCAGGGCGGACCCACCGAGGGCAACTACTTCGGCAAGATGCGCGAACTCGCCGAGGGTCTCGCGGCGTTCGCGGCCGACCTGGGGCCCGCACTGGACCGCACCACCCTGATCACGCTCACCGAGTTCGGTCGCCCGCTGCGCCAGAACGGCAGTGGCGGCACCGACCACGGGTACGGGTTCCCCGTCCTCATGCTCGGGGGCGGCGTCAACGGTGGCCAGGTGTACGGCACCTGGCCGGGTCTCGCCGAGGACGCTCTCGTCGACGGCAACCTGGCCGCGACGACGGACTACCGGGCGCTGGTGGCCGAGATCCTCGCTGCCAGGTGCGGGGTCTCCGACGCGGCCGCGGTGTTCCCCGGGCTGTCGATGCCCCAGTCGCTGGGGGTCGTCCGCAGCCGGTGACGTCGCCGATGGGCTGACCACACAGAGCAGGCCGCCGGCCGGATCCTTGTGATCCGGCCGGCGGCCTGCTCTGTGCCCTCTTCCCGTGGGACGTATCCACCCAAACGCACCCAGCGGCGCCCTTCCCGTGGGACGTATCCACCCAAACGCACCAGGTGACTCGGTGGCGGACGGTCAAGGTCGCCCACCACTACCGGGCTGGCCTGGCCCCTCGATCCTCATGTCGGTCGACGTCCCCGGGGAACCCACGACGGGCTCGACGACGTGGGCTCAGCCGGTCACGCCGGGGCCGGCTCCCGGCCCTGCGGGGAAGGCACCGGATCGGGAGCGGGTCGCTCAGGACGAAGTCGTCGGTTCGGGAGAGGCAGGAGCGCCGGAGCTGTCCGGCGGGCCGTCGGGGGCACCGCCGGACTCGATGAGGTCCGCCGGCGGAACGAGAGGCTCGCCGGCCTCCCGGACCACCCACGTCCACCCGTCGAACTGCTCGACGGTCCGGGCGAGCGCCCGCTGGAACTCCTCGGGCCCGCACTCGTCCCGCCAGGCCGAGGAGTCCCGCACATCGACGGTCACGACCAAGGCCTCCTGGTCGAGCGTCACCTCGGTGGCGTCCGCATCGACCGGGGAGGACAGGCCGACCGCACGCTCGTCCGACCGGGGCCCGTCCACGAGCATCCCGACGGTCCCCGCGACCGGGTCCGCCTCGTCGACGAGCCGGTCGGCTTCGGTGAGGCGGCGGCACTGCTGCCCCCCCGGCACCCGGTCATCGGTGAGGACGACGGTCACCCGGACCAGGGGAGACAGTGCGGAGTCCCCGGTGGGGGGTGCGGCCGCGGTGGGTGGGAGCACCGATGGCGTCTCCGGCCCGCTCGGCTCCCCTGTCTCGGACACCGGGACCGAGGCGGTGGGCAGCGGGGCCTCCCCGCCACCGAGGATTCCCGCTCCCGCGGGGCTGATGAGCACGGCTCCGATGGCCACGAAGGGAATGGCGGCGACGCCGGCGATGCCGGCCCACGGGAACGGCTTGGCCTCGGTGGGCCGCCCGGCCGGGTGCCGACCGGCGCGGCGCAGGATGTCACGGGCGGCCGGGCGTCGGACGCCCGACTCGACGTCTGCGGCCAGGGATCGCAGGGCGCGGCCGATGTCGTCGTCGCGGCTCATGTCTCGACCTCCCGGGTCGGCGCGGACTCCAGCACCTCGCGCAGTCGTCGCCGTCCCCGTGCCAGCCGCGTCTTCACGGTCGCCTCGGGGATGTCGAGTTCGCCCGCGATCCCGCGGACGTCGAGGTCGGTCAGGTAGTGCATGGCGAGGACCACGCGATAGCGGGGCGGTAGCCGGCGCAGGGCGGACACCAGCGCCAGGCGTTCCAGGTCGGTCGTGTCCGGCCCGCCGAGAGCACCGGGTTCCAGGTCCCGGCCCCAGCGCAGGATGGCGGTGGCGCTGCGGCGGGCGCGGCGCAGGGACGACACGGCGAGGTTGAGCGCGACCCGCCGGACCCAGAGCTCCGGGGCGTCGTACCCGGAGATCCGGTCCCAGCGCTGGGCCGCGCGGACGAAGGCCTCCTGGACCACGTCCTCGGCCTCGGAGACATCGCCGGTCACTGCCGTCATCTGGCCGACGAGGCGCGAGTACCCGGACTCGTAGAGGGCGATGAAGCCCGACATGTCGATGGCTGCCGTGACGGAGCCCGGCTCGGCCGGACACGCCTCAACCCGGCCCTGACGAGGCTCTCGGCGGGCCGCCCGGCGGGGCAGGTCGGCGTCCATGCCGGGGACGGTCACCGCGACCACACCCCCCGGGCTCACGTGCATCGGTCTGCCTCCGGTCGGCTGCACCTCACTGGTCCCACCCCGGGCGGCGGCGGGATCCGGGACCGACTCGGCCCTCGTTTCCACACGCCGGTGCTCCCGGGACGGTTTCACCATCGTCACCGTGGTCCCATCAGCCGGCCAGCCGGTCCAGGAGCACGGCGGCCTGCAGGGCCAGGCCCTCCCGCAGGGCGGGCTCGATGGCCTTCTCGATCCGCCCGCCGACGAGCGGGACGCGCGCCTTGATCTCGGCGTTCACCGTCTCGAGGCTGCCCTCGGGAGACGGGCGCAGCTCGATGCGTCCGTCCATCTGCACCGGCATGCCCTCGGCGTGCATGCGGGCGGTGGCGCTGCGGATGCGACCGTCCCGCGGGGCCCACTCCACCTCCTCGACGATGACCAGCGTGTCCCCCACGAAGCGCCGGGCGACGTCGGGGAAGTCGGTCGTCGGGACGGTCCGCCGCACCAGGCTGCGACCAGCGCCGGCCTGCTCGGCCGTCACCTCGACCTCCTGGGCGAGGGCGCCGGTGCGGCGGGCGACCTCGGCGAGGAAGTCCTCCTGCAGCCGGTGGTCCACGACGAGATCGGGGTCGGCGGCGTAGATGGTGTCGAAGGAGACGCGCACCGGTCGAACCTAACCGGCCCGAGGCCCACCTGCCGAGCCGGTGGCACTTCCGGGTTGCCGCCACTGGTTGGCGCGCTCGCCGACCGCCGCCCGGGCGGCGGTCTCGGCCACCCGGCGGGCGCGGGTCTCGGGGCGCTTGGCCTGCACGATCCACTCGAGGATGCCGCGGCGCACCGACCGGGGGAAGGCGTCCCAGTGCTCGCGGGCTCCGGGGCGGTCCCCGAACGCCGTCGCCAGGTCCGCCGGGACGACGAGGTCCTCGACCTCGTCGAGCAGGGACCACGAGCCGGCCGCCTGCGCCGCCTCGACGACGCGGCGCCCGGCGTCGGTCATGAGCCCGTCGGCCTCGAGCCGGGCGACGCGTTCCTTGTTGGGCCGTGACCACCCGGACCCCGGCTTGCGCGGGGCGAGGTAGAGCATGGTGCGCTCGGCGTCGAGAGCCCGGGTCACGCTGTCGACCCAGCCGACGGCGAGGCACTCGCAGACGATCTCGTCGTAGGTCGGGGCGGGACGGCCGCTGGCGACCCGCCAGGTGACGAGCCACACCCCGTCGCCGCGGCCGTGGTTCTCGGCGAACCAGGCCCTGAGGTCGGTGCGGGAGTCGACGGGGACGCGCTCGGCGTTGTCCAGACGGCCCACGGGCGAAGCTTGGCCGGATGCCGTCCACGGCGTCCAGGGGGGCACCCTGAGGGCGTGACGACCTTCCAGGACATCGTCCACCGGCACGCCGACCTCGACTTCCGGGACCTGGAGTGGCTCCGGCTGCTCGTCGCGGACTGGCAGCTGGTGTCGGACCTGTCGTTCGCCGACCTCGTGCTGTGGCTGCGTGACCGGTCGGGCGGCTGGTCCGCGATCGGTCACGCCCGGCCCAGCACGTCGTCCACGGCCTTCTACGACGATGTCGTGGGTGCCACGGCGAAGCCGGTGCTGGCGGCCCGGCTGGCGCGGGTGGCGGCGGTGGGCGGCTGGGAGCAGGCTCCCTCGTCGGCCGCCGACGACGGGCGGCGGGAGGACCTGTTCCCGGTCGCCCGTGAGGGACGGGTGATCGGCGTCGTGGCCCGGGTCGCGGACCCCCTCGCCAGCCGGATCCCGGGACGGCTGGAACTGGTGTACCAGGAGGTCGGCGAGGTTCTGCTCCGGATGACCGGGGACGGTTCATACCCGTTCGAGTCCGCACCGACGGGTCCCCGGCGTGGCGCCCCCCGGGTCGGCGACGGCCTGGTGCGACTGGACCCGGACGGCGTGGTCACCTACATGAGTCCCAACGGGGTCTCGGCTTTCCGCCGACTCGGTCTCGGGTCACTGACCCACCGCAACCTGGCCGAGGTGGTGACGGTCGCCCTGCAGGAACGCGACCCGGTCGACGAGTCGCTGCCGGTCGTCATCACGGGGCGGGCGCCGTGGCGATGCGACCTCGAGATGCGCGGCTCGGTCCTGTCGCTGCGGGCGGTCCCGCTCACTCGGGGGACCGGGCGGTCGCGGATCCGGGTGGGTGCACTCATCCTCGCGCGGGACGTCACCGAGATCCGGCGGTCGGAGCGGGAGCTCATGACGAAGGAGGCGACGATCCGGGAGATCCACCACCGGGTGAAGAACAACCTGCAGACCGTGTCCGCGCTGCTGCGCATGCAGGCGCGGCGCACCTCCACCGAGGAGGCGAAGGAGGCACTCGCCCACGCCGGGCGGCGGATATCGGCGATCGCAGTCGTCTACGACGCCCTGGCGCGAGGCTTCGACGAGTCGGTGGACTTCGACGATGTCGTCGACAGCAGCCTGCCTGCCGCCGTGGACATCGCGCGGGCGGCCACCCGACCGGTTCGGCTGCGTCGGGAGGGCAGCGTCGGCCAAGTGGCTGCGGCGGACGCGACGGCGCTGTCGCTCGTGTTGACGGAACTGGTGTCGAACGCGGCGGAACATGCGTTCGGGGGTGCCGACGCCCCGCCCGGCCCGGACTCGCCCGAGATCGTGGTGCGGGTCGCCCGCGACGGCAGGCGGCTGCGGATCGATGTGGACGACAACGGGCGCGGTGTCCCCGAGGGCGTCGCGACCGGGATGGGGACGAGGATCGTCGAGACTCTGGTCACGACGGAACTCCATGGCCGGTTCGATCGGACTCGCCGTCCGGAGGGGGGCACCCGGGCAAGCGTCTTCCTCCTGCTCCGGTGACAGTGCCCCGGGGCCCGGAAAGCCGACGGGCGGGTGGCCGTCCGGCCAGCCGCCCCGACGGATGTCGTGGTCCGCGTCAGCCGGCGCGGCGGGCGCGGGCGGTGCGCCGCTTGAGGGCGCGGCGCTCGTCCTCGGACAGCCCGCCCCAGACGCCTGCGTCCTGACCGGTGTCGAGAGCCCACTTGAGGCAGGTGTCGACGACCTCACAGCGCCGGCAGACCTTCTTGGCCTCCTCGATCTGCTGGAGGGCGGGGCCGGTGTTCCCGATCGGGAAGAACAGCTCCGGGTCCTCGTCGAGGCAGGCGGCTCGGTCTCGCCAGTCCATCGTCACGTACTCCATCTCCGCTCGGCGTGCACACAACCCGAGTTCACTGGGCAGGGGCTCGTCCCCGCTCCCGGGGCCGTGCGTCCGTACCCAGTCAGCCCGGGTCAGGGGCATCCACACTGGGCGGGAACTGGGTTCGTCCCCGCCGTCCTGAACGGTATGAGACCACTTGGTGAATCCAGTCACAAGACCTGCGTCCTCCCCTGTGAGTGCAACGTCCGTCACACGAGTGCAACGTTCGTGACACCTTTCGGCCGATCGAGCGCTCGACTTGAGTACTCGCTCGACCCAGCGAGCGGACGCACCGTGACCGGCCGGGCTGTCTCTGCCGGTTCGATGGCCCGTGACGCGGGTCCTACCGTTCCCTGAGTGAACGACGCCCTTCCGCCCGGTGTTCCAGCCCCCCGCCCGAGACACGACGGGAGACGGGCCCGTGTCGCAGTGGTGGGCGTTGCGGCGATCGAGGCGCTGACCTGCCTGGCCTTCGCGGTCGCCGTGTGGGCGGAGTCCGCTCGGGAGCAGGTGTCGTCGGGGGGCGTCGTCGAGGGGGTGTCGGCGGTGGTCGTGGCCGGGGCCGTCGTCGCCATGAGCGTTGCGCTCGCCCGCGGGCAGCGGCGAACTGCCGGCGGGTACGCCGTGATCCAGGTACTGGTCGTCCTCATCGGGCTCAGCCAGGCCGGCTCGGGAGTGGCGGCGGGGCGCTGGGGCTTCGCCGGGGCGTGGCTCGCGGCGGCCGTCCTCGGCGCGGCGGGCCTCATGGCGCTCGCCGCGCTCATCCGGGGTGCCCGCTGAGACCGGCCGCCTCCCCGTCAGGCCCGGTGGTGGGGTCGCGGACATGGACCCCCTCGGCCGCCAGCCGAGCCACCTGCACCCTCGTCGCCGTGCCGCCCCTCACCAGCACTCCGCGCCCCGGGAGCCGGGACTCCTGGCCGGGGATCGCGACGCCCAGGATGTCGCGGCCGTCGTGCCGCCCCGGCCGCAGCAGCAGACCGTTCCCGCGCCGCCGGACCTCGGCGGCCAGCCCCCGGAAGGACCCGGCCAGCCAGGAGGTGGTCGTCGCCGCGACGACCGCGGCACCGGCAGCTGCCACCGCGACGGCAATCTCCTCGGCATCCGGTCCCGCCCTGTCGACATCGTCCACGACGAGCACCAGGGGCGGTCGGCCCCCGTCACCTGAGGCGGTGTCGAGAAGCGTCGCGTGGGCGGCGGCCGTCGTCATCGACCGGAGCCCACGCTCCCTGTGAGGTGCCCACGCCGGGGGGAGGTCGCCGTCGTGGAGGAGGACGACCGTGGCCCCGGCCGCGAGAGCGCCGTCCGCGAGCGTGCGCAGCGCCGTCGTGCGGCCGCTCCCTGCCGGCCCGGCGACCACGAGCAGGGACGACGCCGACAGGTCGACGCTCACCTGGCATGCCATGGACCCTGCGAGGCCCACCCCCAGCGGCAGACAGGGCCACGTGAGGCTGTGAGCCACAGCGGGTGCCCGCTCGACCCGGGCGGGCAGCGCGAGCGGGACCGGGGCGAGGACGGCGGGGGCGGGACTCGGCAGTGGTCCGGGCCGCAGCACCTGGCCCGCCACGACGTCGCCGTGTCCGGTGCCGATCGCGAGGCACCGGCCGGGGGGCATCTCCCGGGGCAGCGCCCCGCTGGGAACGCCCGCCAGGGCGGCGTCCGCCGGGTCGGCGGGTCGGAGCAGGACCCGTACCCGACCACTCGCGGAGGTCCGGTCGACCAGGAGCTCGCGGCCCCCGGCGAGGGCGACCGCGATCCGGGCTGTCCCGGCCTCACGGATCACCGCCCCCAGCAGATCCGCGGTCCTGGGGCGGTCGACGGCCCAGCGCAGGAGTGCGTCGGCGTCGTCGATCAGGACACAGACCCAGTCCACGGGAGCCGTGCCCGAGCGGTCGGCGAGCCTGGCCAGCACGTCGGACACGTGGTCGCCGTCATGACGGTCCACGACGACGGCACCGACGGGCCACGCCGAACCCGGGTCGCCGGTCACGATGACCACCGGCAGCCCGGCACTGATCGCGGTGACGGCGAGCGAGGCCAGGGCGGTGGTCCGGCCGCTGCGGGGTCCGCCGACGACCACCAGTGGTCCGTCCCCCGCGGGCCGCCAGTGCAGTCCCGCCCGCCGCTGCTCGTGCGGAAGGTCCAGCAGCGCGAGCGGAAGGCACGGCCCAGGCAGATCGTCCCGGTCGTCGCCAGGCAGGTCGGCCTCGGTGCCGAGGTCCGCCGGCAACGGCGGCAACCATGGCGGTGTGGCCGGCGTCCGACCCGTCTGCACCACGGCCCGGCGGCACGCCGCGACGAGCCGCTCCACGTCGTCGGTCTCACCCCGTTCCTCGCCTCCGCCGGTCGGGGAAGGGGCCGGCGCCACCGCCGACGTCACCCGGCGGACCACCGGGCGGCCGCCGGTCCGTGCCACGGCGGCCCTCGCCGCCTGGACGACAGTGACCTGGCCGCTGCGGGACAGCACGGCCCGGCCCGGGGTCGAAGCCGGCAACGATGCCGCGTCGGGAACGTCCACCACGTCCCGGGACTCGCCCGGATCCGCCACCCGCAGGGCGATGCGGACGGACGTGTTGGCTCGGATGTCGGCCGACACCACCCCCGCCGGCCGCTGGGTTGCGAGCACCAGGTGGACGCCCAGCGACCGACCGACGACCGCCACCCGGACGAGGCCCTCCAGCACGTCGGGCGCCTCGTCGGCGAGGACACGGAACTCGTCGACCACCACGACGAGACGGGGCGGGCACCGGCCGCCGTCCGTCCGTCGGAGATCCCGGAGGTCGGTGGCGCCGGCGGCCGCGAGCACCCGCTCGCGCCGCCTCAGCTCGGCCCGCAGCGAGGCGAGGACCCGGTGAGCTGCGGACGGGTCGAGGTCGGTCACCGTTCCGATCGTGTGGGGAAGCTGCGCGGCCTCAGCGAAGGTGGCACCCCCCTTGAAGTCCACCAGCAGCAGGGCCACCTCCTCGGGGGGGTGGCACCAGGCGAGGCCGAGCACGAGGGAGCGCAGAAGCTCAGACTTGCCAGCGCCCGTCGTGCCCGCCACCAGGGCGTGCGGTCCGTCGCGGACGAGGTCGAGCACGATGACGCCGGCCGGCCCCACCGCAAGGGGGACTGCCAGGGTGTCCGGGCCGCGGCCGGGATCGTCCCAGCGTGCGGCCACCTCCGCGGCTGTGACCGGAAGGTGGGGGGTCCCGGGCGGTGCCCGTCGGATGAGCTCGGCCAGGGTCACCTGCTCGGGCAGGACGCCTGCTGCGGCGGCCGGTCGCAGCGGCGCCAGGGCACGGGACAGGCGCTCGGGCCACCAGGCACCCACCCGGTCCGCCACCCCCTCGACCTCGCTCAGGGGGGACGCGATCCGGATGCCGGTGCCGGTCTCGCCCGCCGGGCCGGCGACGCTGGCACATCCGTGTCCGTGGAGCGGTCCGCCGGTGAGGACGACAGGGGCGATGTCCGGTCGGCGGGCCAACTCGGCCACGGACTCGGTCCACGCGGGGTCCGACCCGGCGACGACGACCACCTGACGTCGGGTGGGCGCGGTCTTGAGGGCGGAGACGTCGTCGGGAGCCTGGTCCCCGCTCGCGGCGTCCAGCAGGTCGGCGGGTCCCCGGAGCGGCGGTCCCGCATGCGGCAGCCGATGCACCCACTGCCATCGAGCGGACTCGTCCCCGGCAGCGCAGAGAGACACCGTCAGGACATCCGGGGGCAGGGCCACCGCGAGGCGTCCCACGACCCCTCGGACCACTCCGGCTGCCCAGTCCAGCGGGCCCCCGACCGCCAGTCCCCCGGCGAGGTCGACCAGGAGCGGCACCGCGGCCAGGGCCGGGGTCCCGGCGGCCGGCCCGTTCTCGCCCTCGAGGTGCACCGGACCGGGGAGGTCCGCCGTGCCCACCCGGGTCTCCAGCGCCCCCGGTTCGTCGACCGAGCGCTCCCAGAGCCGGGTGTCGCGGTGCCGGGCCGAGCGCAGGACGAGATCGAGGTCCGGGTGAGCGTGGCGGCGGAGGTCCGCGCTGTCGGCCGCCGCGGCCGCAGCGCGCTGCCGCACCGCGGCCACGGCCACGGCGTGCTCTCGCTCGTCCGAGGCCGTGCGGCGGCGAGTCTCGCGACGGTCCGTCAGCACCGCACCGATCATCATCACCGGACCCGTGAGCCCGAGGAGCAGGAAGGCGGGCGAGCCCCACCACAGGGCCAGCGGGACGGCCACGGCCAGCGGCACCAGAGCGGTCACCCAGGGGATGCGCCGCCGTTCCCGCGGAGACGGCGATGGCGGCAGTCTGAGGACGACCTCGCGGTCCGCCGGGCGCGCGCGGGCCGTGGCGGCGTGCACCACGGTGCCGTCCCCCCGCTCGCCGTGACTGCCCGCCACCGGGTGGCCCGGGGTGAGCGCACGGACCTCGAACCGGGTTGCTCCGGCGACCACGTGGGAGCCCAGGGGCGCCGCGACGCTTGGGCCGCCAGCGGGAGCGGCGCGGGCCGGCAGCGCCGGCCGGCCCGGGGGGCGCGGTGGGTGGACCGTGGTGCCGTTCGTCGACCCCAGGTCACCGACCTCCGCGCCCGACGAGCTGAGGACGACGCGGAGATGCCGTCGGGAGACGTCGGGGTCGTCCACCACCGCGTCGGCCGACCGATGCCGGCCGAGGACCGTCCCGCCGCGTCGCAGCGGGTGGACCCGGCCGCAGTCAGGCCCGGACACGGCGACCAGCCCCACCACGGGGTCCGGGTCGCCCGGCCCGACGAGCGGTCCCGGCGGCCGGATGACGAGCTCGGCGCCGTCCAGCAGCCGACCGCGCCCGACGACGGCGTCGTCGGCCACGGCGGAGACGGCCACGGTGGCGTCGGCCACGGACACCCGGTCGTCCGGCCCGGCCCCCACGACCGCCACCAGCTGGTCCCGGAGGTCGCCGAAGTGCGTGTCGACGGGAGCCTCGACGAGGACGTCCACAGGGTCCGGGACCAGCGTCCGTCGCACCGTCCATCGCATCGTCATCCACGATCGTCCTGAGCCCGTCACCAGGACACCGTGGCGCAGCCGGCGGTCGCGAGGGCGGGTCCATGCGTCGCCTGTGGACGACCGGCTGCGTCGGTCGGCAGCTGTGGACGGGGTGTCAGATCGTCCCGGTTCCCTGGGCCAGAACCGTCGCCCGGTCCAGGGTGTGCTCCACTCGGCGGGGCAGCCTGGTGCGTCCGCGGTCGCTCAACCACGAGCGATAGGCGACATCGAAGCAGGTCGCCCCGAGCCCCACGGCGACGGACGCGTCCGGTTCGACGACGCCCCGCTCCCGCAGGGCTGCGTGCAGCCTGCGGTGCCACCGGTCGAGCTTGAGCAGCTCGCGTTCGCGCAGCCGGTCCTCGGTGGCGATGACGGCCGCCCGCCGCCGCAGTTCCTCGCGGGCCGGCTCCAGGTGCTGCGCCAGCGCGAGCAGTCCTCGCCGGACCGTCTCGGTGACCGGCGCGTCCCGCGGCGTCGCCGCGAGGGCGTCGAGGATCACGACGAGCAGGGCGTCGTCGTCGCCGAAGAGGACCTCGCCCTTGTCGCCGAAGTGCCGGAAGAACGTCCGCTGGGTCACGCCGGCACGCGCGGCGATCAGGTCGACCGTCGTCGCCTGGTAACCCTGCTCCGCGAAGAGGTCCAGGGCTGCCCGCCTCATGCGGGACCGGGCGTCCTCCATCGCGGCCATGGTACGGATGCCGCGCCGGCGGCTCCTGACATGCCTCGACACTCGGGCTTGTGTCAGCAACTGACATTACGCATCATCTCCACGTGGCAGTTGCTGACATCGGTTCCGTGGTCCTCACCGGTCCCACCCGCGGCCTCGGGCGCGCCACGGCGCTCGCCCTCGCCCGCCGCACCGCCGCTGAGCGGCCGGACCTCGTCCTGCTCGGCCGGGGCGCCGCCCTCGACGGCGTGGTCGCCGACTGCCGTGCCGTCGGCGCCGCGGTCATCGGCGTCCCCGTCGAGCTCGGCTCCCTCGCCTCGGTCGCCGCGGCGGCGGCCCGGGTGCGCGAGGCGGTGGCCTCGGGAGCTGTCCGGCCGCTGCGGGCGGTCGTCGCCAACGCCGCCCTGCAGACGACCGACGTCCGCAGCGCCACCGCCGACGGATACGAGACCACGTTCGCAGTCGGCCACCTCGCGCACGCCCTCCTGCTCCGGGAACTCGGCCCCCTGCTCGGCGACGGGTCACGGGTCGTCCTGGTCGGCTCCGGCACTCACCGCGGCGGGCGTTTCCAGAACCGCCTGCAGGTGCCGGACCCGCGTTGGGAGGATCCCGAGGTCCTCGCCACTGCGGGCCGTGTCGACCCGGACCGTCCCGAGGACTTCGTGACCCCGGCCCGCCGGGCGTACTCGACGACGAAGCTCGCGACGCTGTACTACGCGCACGAGTTGCAGCGGCGCCTCGGGGACCGGGTGGGGGTCTCGGTCCTCGACCCGGGACTCATGCCCGGCACCGGGCTGGTCCGCTCGGCCGGCCCGGGCGTGCGGCTCGCCTGGAGCACCCTGATGAAGGCGATGCGTGTGCTGCCCGGGGTGTCGAGTCCGGGGCGCTCCGGTCGCGCCCTCGCCGATCTCGCCGTCTCGCCCCGGTGGTCCGGGTTGCGCGGCGGCGCCTACGTCGAGATCGACCGGGAGGTCGCCCCGGCTCCGCACGCGTTCGACGAGGCGCGCGAGCGGCGCCTCTGGGAGGCCGGCGACGTGCTCGTGGACCGGGCGCTGGAGGCATCGGGACACCGGGAGAGGTAGCGGCGCCCGCGTCCGGGGTGCCTGTCGGGCGTCGGTTCTGGCCCAACGGGAACCCTGTGGAGGGCCGTCCGGTCCGTCCACAGGGGCCGGACGGCCCCTGACCGCGACCGTCCTGCCCCCCTAGCGTGTCTGCGCGTCGGGATGTGAGAGGGGAAGGTCATGGACGCGCAGGCTCTGGTCACCGACGAGGTGCGCGAGGTCATCCGGCGCGGCGGTCTCGATCCGGTGCGGGACCCGGGCGCTGCTCGGCAACTCGTCGAGTCGACGGTCACCGAGTACGACAACCGGGCGATGCGCAGCCCGTTGCCTCCGGTCGGCGACCGGGATGCGCTGGTCAAGCAGGTGCTCGATACGGTCGTGGGGTTCGGCCCGCTGCAGCCCTACCTCGATGCCCGCGATGTCGAGGAGATCTGGATCAACGAGCCCGGATAGGTTGGTTAGGGGTAGCCTGACGAAGTGACCTCCCGCGCGGCGATCTACGTTCGCATCTCCCGTGACAGCGAGAAGGACGGCCTCGGGGTGGCCCGCCAGCGAAGGGACTGCGAGGCGCTGGCCGCGC
>JBHJOS010000101.1:0-3075 GCA_050329415.1 Kineosporiaceae bacterium | reverse complement strand
ATCACCATCGACCCGGTCACCCGGATCGAGGGCCACTCGATGATCACGATCCGGCTCGACGAGGCCGGCGAGGTCGCGGACGCCCGGTTCCACATCACCCAGTTCCGGGGCTTCGAGCGGATCGCCGACGGCCGGCCGGTCCACGAGATGCCGTCGCTGATGGCCCGGATCTGCGGGATCTGCCCGGTGAGCCACCTCATCGCCTCCGCGAAGGCGTGCGACGAGATCCTGGCCGTCGAGCCCCCGCCCACCGGGGCCGACCTGCGGCGGCTGATGAACCTCGCCCAGATCGTCCAGTCGAACGCGCTGAGCTTCTTCCACCTGTCCGCACCCGACCTGCTGCTCGGGTTCGACCATGATCCGGCGACCCGCAACGTGTTCGGGATGGCGGCCGCGGGATCGTTCCTCGCCAGCGACGGGATCGCCCTGCGCCGCTTCGGCCAGCACACGATCGAGCTGCTCGGCGGCAAGCGGATCCACCCCGCGTGGGTGGTGCCGGGCGGCGTGGACGCGCCGTTGTCGGCCGAGACCCGCGACGCCATCCTGGCCGGCATCCCGGAGGCGATCGCGGCGACCGAGCGCGGCCTCGACTGGTACACCGCCGAGGTCGCCCGGTGGGAGGCCGAGGCCCAGGTGTTCGGGGACTTCCCGACCGCTTACCACGCCCTGGTGACGCCGGACGGCGAGGCGGAGCACTACGACGGCCTGCTGCGGGTGATGGCCGCGGACGGCTCGTGGCTGGCGGACCGGATCGACCCGCGCGGGTACGCCGACGTCATCGGCGAGGCCGTGGAGCCCTGGACCTTCCTCAAGTCCGTGTACTGGAAGGACCTCGGGTACCCGGACGGGATCTACCGGGTCGGCCCGCTGGCGCGGGTCACGGTGGCGGACCGGATGGGGACGCCGCGGGCCGACGCCCGCCTGGAGGCCTTCCGGGCCCGGGTGGGCCGGGTGCCCACGACGTCGTTCGCCTACCACGAGGCGCGGCTGGTCGACACGCTGGCGGCCCTGGAGCGGATGGAGTCGCTGCTGCGCTCGGACACCATCACCTCGCCCCGGGTGCGTGCGGTCGCCGGGATCAACCGGAACGAGGGGATCGGGGTGTCGGAAGCCCCGCGCGGCACGCTGCTGCACCACTACCGGGTGAACGACGACGGGCTGGTCGAGTGGGTCAACCTCGTCATCGCCACCGGGCACAACAACCTCGCGATGAATGCCTCCGTCACCCAGGTCGCCAAGGCGTTCGTGCGCGGCGGCGACGGCGCCACGATCCCCGAGGGCATGCTCAACCGGGTCGAGGCGGTCATCCGCTGCTACGACCCGTGCCTCAGCTGCTCGACCCACGAGGTCGGGCGGATGGCCCTGGACGTGCGGCTGGTCGACGCCGCGGGCACGGAGCTGGACCGGAGGACCCGGTGACCCCGACGCCGCTGGTGATCGGCTACGGCAACCCGCTGCGCTCGGACGACGGCCTGGGCTGGCATGCCGCGGCCGTCCTCGCTCTCGCACAGCCGGGCGGGGCGCGGGTGCTCCAGCGGCACCAGCTCACCCCCGAACTCGCCGTCGACGTCGCCGAGGCGTCCGAGGTGGTGTTCGTCGATGCCCGGCCCGCCGACGGGGCCGGGGTCCGGGTGGAGGAGGTGACCCCCGAGTACGGGGCGCTGTCGTGGACCCACCACCTGACACCCGGCGAGCTGCTCGGGCTGACCTCGCTCTGCGGCCACCTGCCGCCGCCCGCCTGGCTGGTGAGTGCCCCGGTGACGTGCACCGAGCCGGGCGAGGGCCTGACGCCGCCGGAACGGGAGCTCCTGCCCGAGGTCCTGGCCCGGGTGGCGGAGCTGGTGTCGCCCGCGGCCCCGGCGACCACCGGCTGAGCCCGACCTCGGCTTGTGTCGCGGTGCGCGCGTGGACCGGCGAGAGCCGCGACGTCTACGTGTGCACTGCGACAACGACGTCAGGTGCGGGTGCCCATGCATCAGTGATGCGACGACAAGCATCCCACGATCACGACGACCACCATCGCCGAGATGCGGGACGCCGCCGACCCCCTGCTGGACTCCTGGCTGGCCGATCACGTCCACCTGGTCGGAGTACGGCTCGCCGATCTCGTGCCGGGAGCATCGTGACACGCGCCGGGACGCGCCTCGCGCCCGCGACACCGGAGGCTGCTCGTAGCCGCCGGTCCCAGGCCAGGACGTTCCTGGACGTCGCCGAACCCGTCCTCGACGAGCCGGCCACCCGGTCGCAGACCCACGTCGCAGCCGCCCTGGCGGTTCTCGCGGCGATCGCCGACGCCGACGCCATCTGCGGGCTGCGACTGGGCCACCACAGCCGCGGCCAGGACCACCGACAGGCCGTCGACCTCCTCGCCACGGTCGATCTACCGGACCGCTCGCTGCCGGCCAAGCTCGGGCGGATACTCGCCGCCAAGGACAATGACAATGCCCACTACTCGCCCCGTCTGGTGTCCGCCTCGGACGCCCGCACCCTCGTCATCGGAGCCCGGACCCTGGTCGAGGCCTCCGAATGGCTCGGCTGAAGCCGGGACGACACTCGCGTCGCTGCACAGTGCAAGTTGCACAGTGCAACGACTTGAACGACGACACGTCGGTCCGCGCCCCGGCGACAACAGGAGACCAGGAGACCGGGAGACCGGGAGACCGGGAGACCGGGAGACCGGGAGACGAGGACCGAGGAACCCGGCAAGGTTCCGGCCCGGCCTGGGCGCCACACGATGCCTCAACCGCATGAGACGGTGACGGCGGGCGAGCGTCACACCTCGGGTCACGCCACGCGGTCGGCCAGCCTCCGCGCGACGGCGGCCAGCGCCTCACGGACTGGCCCGGCGGGCAGCCCGGCCAGCGCCGCCACCGCGTCGTCCGCCGCCTGCCGCGCGGCCTGGCGGGCCGCGGCCATCGCCAGGTGACCGCGCAGCAGCCGCAACGCCTCGTCGAGGTCGGCGTCTGACTCCACACCCGCGTCGATCAACTCCAGCACACGCCCCCCGTCGGCGCCGGCCTCGCCCGCGGCCGCCATCGTCCGCAGGATGAGGACCGGCAGCGTCGCAACCCCCTC
>JBHJOS010000158.1:0-5348 GCA_050329415.1 Kineosporiaceae bacterium | reverse complement strand
GACGACCGGCCGCCGCGGCGGGTCCGGGTGACCCGGTCCACGCCGTACGGCCGGCAGCCGGGCAGGCCCCGGCCGACGCCGCCCACCCCCGCCGCCCCGGCGGACGAGGTCACCCGGGTCTACGACGCCGGTCTGCGGCGGGCGCTGCTGCGCTGGGCGGCGGTCACCCTCGCCGTCGTCGCGCTGCCCCTGTTCGGCTGGCCGCTCGCGGTCCTCGTGGTCCCCGGGCTGGGCCGGGCCGCGGTCGCCGGAGTCCCCCTGCCGTGGCTGCTGCTGGGGGTCGGCGTGTACCCGCTGGTGTGGCTGGCGTCCCGCTGGTACGTCGCTGGCGCCGAGCGGACCGAGCGCGACTACCGGGACGCCGTCGAGGGGGCCGGGTGACGCCCTGGGTCGCCGTCCTCGCGGTCGCGGTGGTCGCGGCCCTCACATTGGGCGTCGCCTCCCTGGCCAGCGGGCGGGCCCGGCGCACCAGCGACTTCTACGTCGCCGGGCGCACCGTGCGGCCGTGGGTCAACGCATCGGCCATCGGCGGTGAGTACCTCTCGGCAGCGAGCTTCCTCGGGGTGGCGGGGCTCGTCCTCGTCGACGGCGTGGACGCCCTCTGGTTCCCCGTCGGTTACACCGTGGGATACCTCGCCCTGCTGACCTTGGTCGCGGCGCCCCTGCGCCGGTCGGGCGCCTACACGTTGGCGGACTTCGCCGAGCTGCGCCTGGGGGGAGCGGCGGTCCGCCGCGGCGCGGCCGTCGTGGTCGCCGTCGTGGGGCTGCTCTACCTGCTGCCCCAGTTCGTCGGGGCGGCCGTGACGTGGCGGGCCGTGACGGGGCTGCCGGGCTGGATCGGGGCCGCCGTCGTGGCCGCGGTCGTCGGAGCCTCGGTGTACGGCGGGGGAATGCGGTCGATCACCCTGGTCCAGGCGATGCACTACTGGCTGAAGCTGGCGGCGATCGCCGTGCCGGCGGCCGTCATGGTCGTGGTCTGGCGGGCCGACGGCTCTCCCGCCCCGGTGGTTCCCGATCCCGCCTGGGCGCTGCCGGGCACCGCGCCCGACGAGCTGTACGCGACGTACTCGCTGCTGCTGGCCCTGTTCCTCGGCACCATGGGCCTGCCCCACGTCCTCGTGCGCTTCTACACCAACCCGGACGGCGCGGCGGCGCGGCGGACGGCGTCCGCCGTCATCGGCCTGCTGGGGCTGTTCTACGTGTGGCCGCCGGTGTACGCCGTGCTCGCCCTGGTGTACGCCCCCGGGCTGGCGAACGGCGGAGCCGACTCGGTCGTCGTCGAGCTCCCGGCCCTCGTGGTGCCGGGCCTCGCGGGCGCCGTGCTGTCGGCGGTGGCCCTGGGCGGGGCGTTCGCCGCGTTCGCCTCCACCGCGTCCGGGCTGACCGTCTCGGTCGCCGGCGTGTTGTCCCGGGACCTGCGCCTGCGCACCCGACCCGAACGGACGGCCTCTGCGCGGTCCTTCCGGGTCGCCGCGGTCGTCACGCTGGCCCTGCCGGCCGCGCTCGCGGCAGGGGGCGTCCGGGTGCCGCTGGCCGAGACCGTGGGCCTGGCGTTCGCGCTGGCGGCGTCGACCTTCGCGCCGCTGCTGCTGCTCGGGCTGTGGTGGCACGGCCTGCGCCGGACCTCGGCGCTGGCCGGAGTCGCCGTCGGCGGGACGGCGGCCGCGCTGGCCACGGTCGCGACGATCAGCGGCCTGGCGAATCGGCTGCCGCCGGCGATGGCGAGCGCCCTCGCCCAGCCGGCCGCCTGGACGGTCCCACTGGCGATCTGCGTCATGGTGGGCGGCTCCCTCGTCGAGGCCCGGCGGGGCCGACCGCCGGCCCCCGCCGCCGCGGCCCTGTTCGCCGACCGGCCGGCGGGCCCGGCGCCCGACTGACCCGGCGGGACCCCGGCGGAACCCCGGCGGGACCGCGGCGGGACCCCGGCGGCCGCGACGCACCGACCGCTCGTCGCAGGAATCGCACCGCTCGGCTACCCGCGGCGACCGCAGCCGGACTTCTCGGGCGGGGCCAGGACCACAGTGGCGGTACGGCGCACCACGACGGGGTGGCGTGCCGCCGGAACGAGGAGGTCCCGTGAGCAACCGTCCCCCCACTGACACCTCGCCGTTCGAGGAGATGCAGGCGACGCCCGAGTTCGTCGCGCTGCG
Source organism: Kineosporiaceae bacterium (assembly GCA_050329415.1). GTDB lineage: Bacteria > Actinomycetota > Actinomycetes > Actinomycetales > JBBAYJ01 > JANNOG01. The sequence goes on along the minus strand of JBHJOS010000158.1, from coordinate 3,198 downwards.
CGGCCGCTTCCGACGGTTCGTGCTCCCGATGACTGCGGCCTTCCTGGTCTGGTACTTCACCTACGTCCTGCTCGCGGCCTACGCCACCGACTTCTTCGCGATCAAGCTGGTGGGCAACATCAACGTCGGGCTCCTGTTCGGACTCGGGCAGTTCGTCTCGACGGCGCTCATCACGTGGGCCTACGTCCGGTGGGCAGACCGTCACCTCGATCCCGCGGCGGAGCGGATGCGGGACGAGGTCGAGGCCGCCGTCGCCCAAGGCGCCGACCCGACCAGCGCGACGAGCGCGTCCGGGGGTGCCCGGTGACCGCGCTCGCCACGGCGGCGCCCACCACGACCGTGGGCTCCCCCGCCGTCAACCTCGCCATCTTCGGCGCCTTCGTCGTCGTCACCCTCGTCGTGGTCTTCCGTGCCTCCCGGGCCACCCGGACGGCGGCGGACTACTACGCGGCGGGGCGCTCGTTCAGCGGCCGTCAGAACGGCGTCGCCATCGCCGGTGACTACCTGTCGGCGGCCAGCTTCCTCGGAATCGCGGGCCTCGTCGCCATCTTCGGCTACGACGGCTTCCTGTACTCCATCGGCTTCCTCGTGGCGTGGCTGGTCGCCCTGCTGCTGGTGGCCGAGATGCTCCGCAACACCGGCCGGTTCACGATGGCCGACGTCCTGTCGTTCCGGCTGCGGCAGCGACCGATCCGGGTCGCGGCCGCGACGAACACCCTGGCGGTGTCGTTCTTCTACCTGCTCGCCCAGATGGCCGGGGCCGGTGGCCTGGTCGCCCTGCTGCTCGGAGTGTCGTCGACGACCGGCGTGAGCCTCGTCATCGCGGTCGTCGGCGTCCTCATGACCATCTACGTCCTGGTCGGCGGGATGCGCGGGACCACGTGGGTGCAGATCATCAAGGCCGTGCTGCTCATCGCCGGCACGGTCGTCATGACGATCTGGGTGCTCGCGCTGTCGGGTTTCAACCTGTCCGCGCTGTTCGGCGACGCGATCGCGGCTGCGGGCAATCCCGCGCTCATCGACCCGATGCAGCGCTACGGCGCGAGCGAGCTGGCGAAGATCGACTTCGTGTCGCTGTCGCTGGCGCTGGTCCTCGGGACGGCCGGCCTGCCCCACGTCCTCATGCGTTTCTACACGGTCCCGTCGTCGAAAGAAGCCCGCCGCAGCGTGGTGTGGGCGATCGGGCTGATCGGACTGTTCTACCTGTGCACGCTGGTGCTGGGATTCGGTGCCGCAGCCCTGGTCGGGCCCGACGCGATCCTGGCCGCCCCGGGCGCCAGCAACTCCGCGGCGCCGCTGCTGGCCTTCGAACTGGGCGGCACGCTGCTGCTCGGCTTCATCTCGGCAGTCGCCTTCGCCACCATCCTCGCCGTGGTCGCGGGGCTGACGATCACCGCAGCGGCCTCGTTCGCGCACGACATCTACGCCAACGTCATCAAGCGGCCCGGCGAGGTCGACGCCGACGGTGAGGTGCGGATCGCCCGGATCACGGTGGTCGTCATCGGGGCCCTGGCGATCGTGGGCGGCGTCGCCGCCCAGCGGCAGAACGTGGCGTTCCTGGTGGCGCTGGCGTTCGCGGTCGCGGCCAGCGCCAACCTCCCCACCATCGTGTACTCGCTGTTCTGGAAGCGCTTCAACACGACCGGGGCGCTGTTCAGCATGTATGGCGGACTCGTCCTCGCGGTGGGGCTCATCGCGATCAGCCCTACGGTGTCGGGCACGGAGACTTCGATGATCCCGGGCGCGGACTTCGCGATCTTCCCGCTGAGCAACCCGGGGATCGTGTCCATTCCCGCGGCGTTCCTCCTCGGGATCATCGGCACGCTGCTCGGCCGGCCGTCGCCGGAACACGACGCCAAGCAGGCCGAGATGGAGGTGCGGGCCCTCACCGGCGCGGGCGCCGAGAAGGCCGTGCCGCACTGATCCGATCCCCCTGGCTGATCGTCGACAAATCGATGATCTCGAGGTCTTGATCCTCGATTTGTCGACGATCAAAGGGGAATACCCCGTGAGAACGGCCGAGATCGTCGACTTATCGATGATCTCAGTCGTGTGATCGTCGATAAGTCGACGATCACCAGGAGCAGCGAGAAGGCGGCAGGAGTCGCCGGTCGGGCCGCTCGCCGGAGTCGGCTGCCCTCACTACCGTCGTCCTGGGGCCCGCGGCAGCGGACCCGGACGACCCGCCCAGCAGACCGCTCAGCAGACCCAGGACCGTCGCAGCCGCGCGAAGGAGCATGACATGACGACCGACCAGTCCACGCCGGCCCCGGCTCAGGCCCTCGAGAACCTCCTCGACGAGCAGCGGCGGTTTCCCCCGGACCCCGGGTTCGCGCAGTCCGCCGTGGCGACCGCCGACTGGTACGCCGACGCGGCCGCCGACCGGCTGGCCTTCTGGGACCGCCAGGCCCGCGAGCTCATCGCGTGGGAGCAGCCATGGACGGAGACCCTCGACTGGTCCGACAAGCCGTTCGCCAGGTGGTTCGTCGGCGGCCGACTCAACGCCTCGGTCAACTGCGTGGACCGCCACGTCGCGGCCGGTCGCGGGGACCGGGTCGCGATCCACTTCGAGGGCGAACCCGGGGACACCCGCACCGTCACCTACGCCGAGCTGCACGCAGAGGTGTGCCGCGCGGCGAACGCCCTGACAGCACTCGGGGTGGGGGCCGGGGACCGGGTGGCGATCTACCTACCCATGATCCCCGAGGCGGTCGTCGCCATGCTGGCCTGCGCCCGGGTCGGGGCCGCCCACTCGGTCGTGTTCGGGGGCTTCAGCGCCGAGGCGCTGCGCAGCCGGATCTTGGACGCCGGCGCCAAGCTGGTGATCACGGCCGACGGCGGATACCGGCGGGGAGGAGCGAGCGCCCTCAAGCCGGCCGTCGACGCCGCGCTGCGGCCCGCGGCCGACGGGACGTCGACCTCGGTCGACCACGTCCTCGTCGTGCGGCGGACCGGGCAGGACACCGCCTGGACCGACGGCCGGGACGTGTGGTGGCACGACATCGTGACGACCGCGTCGCCCGAGCACACGCCGGAGGCGTTCGACTCCGAGCACCCGCTGTTCATCCTCTACACGTCCGGGACCACCGGGAAGCCGAAGGGCATCCTCCACACCACCGGCGGCTACCTCACCCAGGTCGCGTACACCCACCGAGCGGTCTTCGACCTCCAGCCGGAGACCGACGTCTACTGGTGCAC